>CAZMFA010000001.1:0-60048 GCA_964565515.1 uncultured Candidatus Saccharibacteria bacterium
GTCCCCTCGAGCGATATCGTGGGAGTCGTGCGGCTTCGCTTGTGGCCCTTTCAGGATATCGCTCTATTCGGCGCGCCGGCATACGGTACGTCGACGACTGCCGGATAAAAAAACACATGAAACCGAAACAAAAAAATCACGAAGCAGCATGGGGAATCGCGGGAATGTCGGATATTTTGCCGAAGAATCAAGCCTATTGGAGACAGCTCCTTGAGACCGGCAAGGCGGTCAGCGAACTCCACGACTTCAGTTTTATGGGGCTTTCCGCCGTGGAGCGGTATGAAATTTTCGAGAATGCGTTCGGCAGCGATCGGGATATCCTCGAGCGCGAATTGTTCCCGTTGAAGGCGGGAAAGATGAAAGCGGCGCTCCGGTTCAGTTTTCGGGAGTCCGTCCTTCGAAGCTTCATCGACAACAAATTGGCGTACTTTGCGTACCCCCTGAAGGTTTTCTATTTCGGTCCCGTCTTCCGCGACGTTCAAACCGATGAGTACTTTCTGAAGCAGTTCCATCAATTCGGGTTTCAAGTGATCGGTGAAGCGGATCCGATATACGACGGAGAGGTCATCATCGCTCTCTACGATTTTTTCAAGAGCTTGAGGCTCGCGAACGTCGTTTTAAAGATCGGCAGCTCCGGCTGCCATACGTGTCACGGGATCTTCAAGCATAAATTGCAGAATTACTATCGGGGAAGGTTGAGAGATGTTTGCAAAACCTGCGCCAAGAATTTCGAAATCAATCCTTTTCTGCTCCTTTCGTGCAACGAAGAGAAATGCAAAGCGGCTCGGTCGGAAGGGCCGATCATTTTCGATTATCTTTGTCAAAGCTGCAACAATCATTTGAAGTCGGTGCTCGAGCTCGTCGAAGACAACGGCATACCGTATGAGCCGGACCCGAACATGGTTTCGACGGGTGACCTCAACAATCGGACGACCTTTGAATTTCGTACGCCCGAAATGCCGCACCCTTTAGCATTCGGCTGCCGGTACGATTATCTTTCCGAAGCGGTTTTCAAGCGGCAAATTCCGGCCGTCGGGGCGAACGTTGGGGTCGAGCGGGTCATGGAGGCGATGAAGCGGCAGAATGTGGAACCGCGTTTCAAATCGAAGCCGAAGGTCTTCTTCTTGGTCATCGGCGATCAAGCGAAGAAGGGGGCCTTAAAACTCATGAACAAACTCCGCCTCTCCGGCGTCGCCGTCGTTGAAATGGTCGGCAAGAAAACGCTGAAGGCTCAAATAAGGACCGCCGAGCGCATGGGCATCAAATTGGCGCTCCTCTTGGGGCAAAAGGAGGTTTTCGACGGCACTGTTATCTTGCGGGATATGACTTCCGGGGTCCAAGAAACCATCTTAGTCGACAAGCTTGTGGAGGAGGTGAAAAAGAGGTTAAATAACGAATGACGGACGGATCCCGCGGGAAACCGCAAACTTATGAAAAAGATAATTGCCAACGAAGTCGAATTAACCGCGCATCATAGGCAGCTGCTTATGAAGAAGGCGTTTTGTTTCTAACGGAATGGATTGTTTGTTCTGCCAAATAGCGGCAAAGGGAATCCCGGCATACATCGTCTACGAGGACGATGCAGCACTCGGCATCTTGGATGTCCATCCGCGTTCGCCGGGGCATACGATGGTGATCCCGAAAGTCCATGCCGAAAATATTTTGGACCTTCCGCCCGAGGCGGTGGGACCGGTTTTCACGGCGGTGAAGAAGGTGGCGGACCTTCTTCGAAAGACCCTCCAGCCGGACGGTTTTACGATCGGCGTGAACCACGGCCGCGTTTCCGGGCAAACCGTCGACCATTTGCACATCCACATCATGCCGCGATGGAACGATGACGGCGGAGGATCGATCCATTCCGTGGTCAACAATCCGCCTCAAGAAAGTTTGGAGGAAATGAAAGATAAAATAGTAAGGTCGAACAACGAATACCATCGAAGCAAAAACAAATGATAGAAGTTAAAAGAAGGAAAAACGAGAGTACGGGTTCGTTCTTGTATCGGTTCAATAAGCGGGTTCAACAAAGCGGCGTCTTGAAGGAGGTAAGAAAGAGGAAGAGCTCCGGTCGTCCCGTGAATCGGAGGAGGAGGAAATTGTCGGCGGTCTACAAGAGCGCGAAAGCCCGCGAGGTGAAGAAGATGAGGAAACTCGGACATTCCGCGAAATAGGAATCATGGAACTTAAGGAACGGTTAAGTGGAGACTTGAAAGGAGCGATGAAATCGAGAGACGACTTCAAGGTCGGGACGCTTCGATTTCTCCTTTCGAGCATCCAAGCACGGGAGATCGAAAAGAGGGGAAAGGGCCTCGGGGGCCTGCTTACCGACGAAGAAGTTGTGGAAGTATTGAAAAAGGAAGCCAAGAAAAGGCGCGAATCATTCGAGATCTACATAAAGGGAGGGAGGAGCGACTTGGCGGAAAAAGAAAAGAAAGAATTGGAATGCATTCAATCGTACTTGCCGCCCGAAATGTCCGATGCCGATTTGGAAAAAATCGTCGAAGAAGCGCTCGCGAGCGTACAACCCGCCGGACCGAAAGATTTCGGCCGCGTGATGGGCGAGGCGATGAAGCGGGCCAAGGGAGCCGCAGAAGCTTCGCGGGTGCAGCAGTTGGTCAAGGAAAAAATGAATTCCTGAATTTCCATGTCCACCTCGGTTGTTCCCGTCTTTTCCGAAAAAGGAAGATTTAAAAAGTTCGAAAGAGCCCTCCAGCGGACGGCTCTTTGTTCGTTAAAAAAGCTTCGGAAGGGGGGAATTTCGCTTGAGATATTCATCGTTTCGGACACGACGATGAAGTCCATAAACCGGAAATATCGGGGAAAGCCGAAGCCGACCAATGTCTTGAGCTTCGAAGTCCCCGTTCCGATGCCGCGGCCGGATCTCGGGCGAACCCAGTTTATCGGGGAAATATTCGTGGCTCCCGACTGGGCGAAGAAGAAAGGGGACGAGTTGGGTTTTTTGGTGGTTCACGGGATTCTCCACCTCTTGGGGTATACCCACGAAGGCGTAAAAGAGAGTATAATGATGAATAACTTGGAGCGGAAAATCTGGAATCAACTATGCCAAAAATCTTAACCAGTCTCGATTTGGGGTCCTCGGAGTTCAAGGGCATCATTGCCGAAGAGAAAAAAGACGGACTATTGTCCGTCGTATCGGTTTTTAAACAACCGTCGGCGGGATTTCGAAAAGGAGTGCTCGTCGATTTCGAAGAAGCAGCCGATGCATTGGAAAGACTTTTTGGAGATATTCAAAAAATGTACAAGCGGGCGGCTGAAAATGTTTTCGTGAACGTCCAAAGCGAGCACGTGAAGCCGCGACCTTCGAGAGGTGCGGTCGCCATTTCAAACGTACAACGGGAAATACGGAGCGAAGACATCGAGAAGGTGAATCAGCTATCACTTGCTTTCAAGGCGAGTCCCAACTCGTTCGTTCTCCACAATATCATTAAAGAGTATTTTGTTGATGACATTGGAGATATTCTGGATCCCCTGGGCATGCCGGGAAATCGCTTGGAAGTGGAAACCTTGATCATCGAAGGCGTTTCGTCGCAAATAAGTCCTTTGGTAAAGCTTTTTGATTCGATCGACGTTTCGATCGGCGGGCTGGTGTTTAGCCCGCTCGCTGCAGCGGAAGCCGTTCTTTCGAAGAAGCAAAAAAATTTGGGAGTGCTCCTCATCGATTTCGGTTTCGGAACTACGAATATTGCCGTTTTTGAAGAAGGAAAAATCCTCCATGCAAAGACGATCCCCATCGGATCTTCGTATATCACGAATGACATCGCGATCGGCCTCAAGATCCCCATCGAGCTCGCCGAAAAGTTGAAGGTGAGCTACAGTTCGGCAACGGCTTCGGGGGTCGGAAGACGAGACGTCATCAAGCTCGTCGATGTCGATGGTAAAAGCGAAGGCGAGGTATCGAGAAAATTCATGACCGAGATCATCGAAGTGAGAGTTGCGGAAATACTGGATTTAATAAATAATGAAATCAAGGCGATCGGCCGAAACGTGCAGCTCCCCGGAGGGGTGGTCGCGACCGGCGGGGGGGTCAAGTTGTACAAGATGGACGAAATGCTTCGCGGAGAGATGAGGCTGCCGGCTCAAGTCGGGTTTCCGAACCTCTCGCGATTTGAAATCTTGAACCCGGCCCATAAGGAGATGATCGACGACCCGGAATTCGCGGTCGCGGTCGGCCTAATGCTTAAATCCTCGGAAGAAAACGCGAGGCCGATCCAAAAAATAAGGTCAATTAAAGATTTTTTGAGGAATTTACTCCCCTAATATGGCAAAGAGGACAAGAAAAGTTTCCAAAAGGAAGAGTGCGGTTTCGAGAGAAGGAAAGGTTAAAAAAATGGACGGCATCACGAAGATCAAGGTGGTCGGTGTCGGCGGTTGCGGCGGGAATGTCGTAACGCGAATGATGATGGGGGAGCGCCCGCGCGGCGTCGAATTCGTCGCCGTGAACACCGACAAGCAGGATTTGGATTATACGTTGGCGCATAAGAAGCTGTACATCGGAAAAGCTTTAACGCGGGGTTTGGGGGCCGGCATGAATCCGGAGATAGGGAAGCAAGCAGCCGAAGAAAACCGATCGGAAATCGGGGAAGTGCTCGAAGGGGCCGACATCATTTTTTTGGCGGCCGGGATGGGCGGCGGAACGGGAACCGGTGCGACGCCGGTCATCGCCGAGATCGCGAGAGAAAAAGGAATCCTAACGCTCGCGGTCGTTACAAAACCGTTTTCATTCGAGGGTACGCAACGAATGACCATTGCTCAAGACGGCATTAACCGCCTTCGAGAAAAAGTCGATTCGTTGGTCGTGATTCCGAACGATCGCATTTTTACCATCATTCAAAAAGATACGCCGGTCACGAAAGCATTCTCGTATATTGACGATGTCTTGAAGCAAGCAGTAAGAGCTCTCTCGGAACTCATTAATATGCCGGGGATCATCAATGTCGACTTTGCGGACATCAAATCGATTTTAAAAGAAGCCGGAACGACCCTGATCGGCATCGGCACTGCATCGGGGCAAGATCGAGGAATCAAAGCAGTGGGGTCCGCCATCAACTCGCCGCTTCTTGAAGTGACGCTTGACGGCGCGAAGGGAGTGCTCTTTTCGATCGCCGGCACGAGAGACTTGAGAATGTCGGAGATCAACGACATCGCAAAAGCAATCTCGGCAAATCTCGATTCGGGAGCGAAAGTCATTTTTGGAGCGTACCACGATCGGACGTTGAAAGATAAAGCGATCAAAGTGACGGTCATTGCAACCGGCTTCAACGGAATGTTTTCCGAAAAGCGCGCCGTACCAAACCTCTTTATGGTGAGCGAGCCGAAGGCGGGGGGAGAAAATCAAAGTAAGAGGGGAGAAGAACCGAAAAAACAAGCGAACGTCGAAGCGGTCGTTGAATTGGAAACGGAGGAATCGGAGCATCCGACGAAAGGAAACAAAGTGGAAAAACAGGAGCCGTGGGAAATACCCGCATTCCTCAGAAAAAAGAAAAAATAAACTCGGAACTTCGTCAAATTTTCAGCTGAAAAGTCCGCCGGTGAGGCGGATTTTTGGTTTTTCGAGTTATCCACTTCTGGGGGTTTCGGAACGGGTTTAAAATTATGGGTACCTCAAAAAAGTTTTAAAAAAAGTCGGTCCAAATTTTATTTTTTCAACCATCATGTCATTTACATCGGTTCGGAAGCGAGAAGGTCAAGTCGTCCCCTTTGACGGGGAACGGATAGCGCGCGCAATCGCGAAAGCGATGAAAGCGACCGGGGAAGGGAGCGAAAAAAATGCTGCGGAAGTCTCGGAGAAAGTCGTGCGTTCGCTTGGAAAGAAGTTTCCTTCCGATCATATCCTCGGTATCGAGGAAATACAAGATACCGTCGAAGAAGAATTGATGGCTGCCGACTTTTTGCAGACGGCAAAGGCGTATATTTTGTACCGCGAAGAGCGGGCAAAGCTCAGAGAATCGAAAAAAGAGATCCCCGACTATGTGTACGACCTTGCTCGCGAGAGTAAAAAATATTTCCGGAACCCCCTGGGAGAATTCATTTACTACCGGTCCTATTCGCGCTGGCTTGAACAAGAAGGCCGCCGCGAAACGTGGATCGAGACCGTTGAGCGGTACGTGAATTTCATGAAAAAGAATTTGGGAAATAAAGTGACCGACGAAGAGTATGAGGAACTGAAGCAGGCAATCCTTCGGCAGGATGTCATGCCGTCGATGCGACTCCTGTGGGGTGCGGGACACGCGGCGGAAGTGACGAACGTCACGGCATACAACTGCTCGTTCATCGCGCCGGCGCGCCCAAGGGACTTCGGCGAGATCATGTACCTTTCCATGTGCGGGGCAGGTGTCGGATTTTCCGTCGAACACCAAAATGTGGAAGAGCTCCCCTTGATCAAACGGCAGAGCGGCGAAAAACTTCCCGCGCATATCATTGACGACAGCAAGGAAGGCTGGTCCGATGCCCTGGTTTTGGGACTCGAAGCATGGTTCGACGGCAAGGATATCGATTTTGATTTTTCGAAGATACGACCGCAAGGTGCGCGCTTGAAGACCATGGGCGGCCGAAGTTCGGGGCCGGACCCCTTGCGCTCCGTCCTTGAATTCGCGCGGAGAAAAATACTGGCAAAGCAAGGACGGCGACTCTCGACCTTGGATGTCCACGATGTCATCTGCAAAATCGGGGAAGTGGTCGTGATGGGCGGCGTGCGCCGGACAGCCCTCATATCGCTTTCCGATTTGGACGATAAGGATATGCAAACGGCGAAGTTCGGGCAGTTCTATCTTACGGAGCCGCAACGGGCGATGGCGAACAACTCGGCCGTTTACAACGAAAAACCCTCGGCTGCCGTATTCCTCGAGGAGTGGCTATCGCTCACGAAGAGCGGCAGCGGAGAACGGGGCATTTTCAATAGGGGAGGCCTCGAGCGGCAAATGCCCGAGCGCCGTTGGAAGAATTTCAAGGCTTACCATCCGACGTCGGGAACCAATCCATGCGGCGAAATCGTCCTCAGATCGAAAGAATTTTGCAATTTATCCGAAATTGTCGCCCGTTTCGAGGATACCGAAGAAACCTTGCTAAAGAAGGCACGCTTGGCGGCCATCTTGGGGACGTACCAATCGACGTTGACCAATTTCAAATATCTTTCCCCCGAATGGAAGAAGAATTGCGACGAAGAGCGCCTGCTCGGCGTTTCGATCACCGGCCAGTGGGATTCACCGGCTGTTCGGAGCGCCGCGACGCTCAAGAAGTTGAAAGAAATGGCGGTCGAGACCAACAAAGTATATGCAAAGAAGTTTGGCATCAACCAATCGGCATCGGTGACGTGCGTAAAGCCTTCCGGAACCGTATCGCAGTTGGTCGACGCCGCATCGGGCCTCCACCCGCGCCACGCCCAGTACTACATCCGAAGGATACGCATTTCCGCGACCGACAGCTTATTCAAGATGCTCCGCGACCAAAAGATCCCGTTTCATCCCGAAGTCGGTCAATCGAGCGAAAATGCGACGACCTACGTCCTCGAATTCCCGGTGAAAGCGCCGGATCAATCGATCTTGAAGAACGACCTTTCTGCCATCGAGCAGCTCGAGTATTGGAAGATGGTCAAGGAAAATTACACCGAACACAATCCGTCAGTCACCATTTCCGTCGGCGAAAACGAATGGGTCGAAGTGGCGGATTGGCTTTACAAGAACTGGGACATGTTGGGGGGACTTTCGTTCTTGCCCCGGGAAGACTTTGTGTACCAGCTTGCACCGTACGAGGAAATCTCAAAGGAGCGGTACGATGAGTTGGTTTCCGCATTCCCGCAAGTCGACTTTTCTCAAATCCTCCTTTATGAACGGGAGGACGAAACGCAGGGCGCCAAGGAACTGGCGTGCGTCGGGGGGACGTGCGAGATATCGGTGTAAGCGGATAAAAATAGAAATAAAGAGAGATAGAAGAATCCGGACCTTAGTCCGGATTTTTAATAGAAAGAAAAGCTCTATCAGAAACTCGATGCGGTCAGATGAAAAACGCCGCCGATCACATCGCCCAAGATGAATGAGGCGACTGCGGTTGAAAGCATGAGAATCGCCGCTTCTCCGAATTCGCGGATGAATTTCCGGTCGAAGACGACGGAAGTATAAAACGTGAACGCCGCAAGGAGTATGATGCCGACCGACATCGAGACGGTGAATGCCGGTATCATGGAGCGAACGAGAAAGTAGGGAAGCGCAAGGAGGATGACGGACCCGAAATACGAGAAAGCCGTGACAAGGGCGGAAACGATCGCCGACTTTTCCGGATCTTGCTTGGCTTGAAGATAGGCTGCCGACCCCATCGATATGGCGGCCGAAAAGCCGACGATGGTCCCCGAGATACCGGCAATCAAGGTTGAGCGGGTGACGCCGAGGAAACCGGCGTGAACGCCGGTGATTTCGACAATCGCGTCGGCGAGGCCGAGGGCGATGAAGCCGATGTAGGAAACCCGCCGTTCTTTCAGTTCGCCGATGAGCGATTGTTCATGCGTTTTTTCGTCCTCAATGATTTCTTCCAGCCGTCCGCGATGCTCTTCGGGTATTTCCGCGAGCATTCGTTCATAGGTCGCAATAGAGTCCTTTTCGTGCGTCTCGAGGAGCTTGGTTGTGAAGGTGACGCCGAGGAGGTTTCTAAGGAGAACGGCTTCATGGAGACCTAAGAAGCGGGGTTTGACGTCGGTATCCGGGATGAGCGATTTCCAGAACTCATAGTGTGATTTTTCCTGGAGGGAAAGTTTTTCGAGGAGATCCCGGTTTTCCGGTTTCTTTTCACGGAGCGACAGCCGGTGATACACCAGGTGCTCGGTAAGCTCGTTTTGTGCGCGATCGAGATACTGTCGTTGCATGTTATGTATCATAAACCTTTTGCCGTTATCTCTTCGACGGCATCGAAATTGTCGCTATCTGCAAGCTTGTTTTTCCGCTCGAATCCGCACTTAGTACAGCGATGAAGGATAACGTATTCTTTGCCTTTTTTCTCGATGGCGACCGGTTCCATGAGACCCTGGCAAGTTTCCCGGCGATCGCCGGGGTTCACGTCGACGTGCCTGCTCCAGAGGCACTGCGGGCAGTGGTTGGTATAGCCGTTGCCGCGAACGGAAAAACCGCACGTGCCGCAGATAAAATCCTCTTTCGTTCGCTGAAACTTCTTACTCTCCATTTTTCCCGACTTCTTTTTCCCCGACCCCTTTCCCGTTCGAATTCTGCCGGAAACACCTTGATTATTTTGTATTTAAAAATTCTTAGTCTGTGCCCCCAGCAGGATTCGAACCTGCGACCCACTGCTTAAAAGGCAGGTGCTCTACCAACTGAGCTATAGGGGCTCTCCCCGCTATTTATACTAAAAACGGCAGTTTTTGTAAACCTTTTGACGCCCCGCTGTTTTTTTTGTAGTATGGTAAAGCCGGTAAATGATTTACCGGCAGGCAGGTAATTCTCCGGTAGCTCAGCGGTAGAGCGGCTCCCTGTCGAGTAAGGCAGCGTTGCGCAGCAATGCGCAAATGAAAATCGGGCTAATTCGGGGAACTCTCGCAAGAGACAATCCCGAGCTAAGTTCTCGCCTATGGCGGGATAAATGTGTAGAGACTATATACCCGGGTCCCCACGTGGGACATGAGATAGTCCAGACCTTTTGGTGACAGAAGGACAACTGTAAGGAGATGGTCGTAGGTTCGATCCCTACCCGGAGAGCACTAAACCCCCGACCCCCGTCTGGGACACCCTCGGGTTTCCCATCAGCCGCACTTCCGTGCGGCTCCTTCCAAGATGGGGGTTTAGTTTTTCTTTTGCGAAGCAAAAGAATGAAGCGGCGAGCCGGAGTATCGCAGATACCCGGAGAGCAAGCGAGTGAAATACAAAAGCGCCATCAGCGGCGTAAAAAAATAGCGGGAACCTTCGAGGGAAGGTTCCCGTTTCCATTATTTTTTCTCCACCTCCATCCGCTTCATCTCGAGGATGAGTCGCATCCCTTCCTTGTGGAGAAAAAGCTCCATGAAGGGATAGATCAAGACCCCGTCCTTGTTGTAAACAAGGACGTTTCCGTCGATGAAAGGATCCCCAGCCTTGTTGGAACTCGATATCTTGTAAATCAGTGGGTGAAGTGGGTCCTGAGAAACGCGGAAGGTCACCGAGTCCTTCCAGAGCACGAAGTGATCACAGAGAGAATCGGGGCCGTCTAGGGAAAAGAATTCCCTCACGTCTTTCACGAAACGAATAACATCGCTCCGCAACGAATCTCTTTTCAACGGATTGAGCGGGAAATGAGGGGGGTCTATGAATGAGTAGACGGTGGTATCCGAAGAGACCGACAGCCATTTCCTTCCGTCTTTGTTTCCCAGGAACATCTGAAAATCGTTGTTGCCTGAGGGGCCGACATCGATTTCCCGGTAATCCAGATGGCTGGGTGCAATGCCGAGAAATTGGCTCGCCCAACCCAAGAACCCCGAAAGGGAAACCGTATACTCCGCGGTCAAAACCGTTGTATCGGCATTGGTGCGCTGGAAACATTTCTGCGGCCCGGACAAAAGGAAGAATCCCGAGAGTGTGAGGAAGAGAAGGTACATAAAGCCTCCGTTTGTTTAACTACCAGAGTGCATTCTAAGCCCGTCGGACTCTTTCTTCAAGCCGTTCTCAAGTATTGCTCCTCGTGATCGTGATACTCGGGACGCCGTTCTTCCAGACGGCCGTTTTCTTGATGGTCACTTCCGTGGATTTTATCCTCTTGTCTTCGAGAATTTTCCCCGCGATGTCTTCGGCCAGGGCTTCGATGAGATAGCGGCTTGGCCCTTCGATGACTGCGCGGATTTTGTTGCGAACCCCGCTGTAGTCGAGTGTGTCGGTTATCTTGTCGCTCAAGCCGGCCTTCTTTGCGTCGAAGCTCAAGTCCGCTTCAATGAGGAACTCCTGCTCGACGTTCCGTTCATCGCCCCCGACGCCGTGCTTCCCGCGGAAGAAAAGACCGGTGATGCGTATGTGATCCATGGACTTATTGTAGCAAACCGAGGCAGTGAAGCCGGCTTCAGTAGTAATGGTATAGTGAAGGTATGGGAAAACCGTCACCGTTATCGCACATCGCCTTTCGACCATCGTGAAAATGGACCGGACCGTCGTCGTCCAGAACGGTGCGATCGTGGCGGAAGGAACACGCCAGGATCTCCTGAAGCGGGAAGGCTTATACCGGAAACTTTGGAATATCCAGGCGGGGGGATTCCGCGATGCGGATTGACCCGCTTTGCCCCGATGTTAGAATATCTCCATGAATCCCAAGAAGGCGCCATTTCAGCAGCCGGAGATCGAAGGGCCGCTTGAGACCGCGGTTGAAAAAGCCATGCGCGGCGAAATAGCGTGGGAAGAAGAAGCCGAAGAGACACTCCCGCTCTATGATAAGGAAGCGGAAAAAATAAGCGAAGAGCTCAAAAATATCAAGGACGCCCCGAAGGAATATCGGGAGCTTTTGGTCCGGAGGTTCAAGGAACGGCTCAAGCGGCGTGTGGAGGGTCTGGCGGCGGTTCAGGCGGGCGCTATTGCGGCAATCGAAAAGAATCCTGACATTTCGAAGGATGCTCTCCTGGAATCAGTCAAGAAGCTCGGATCCCGGTACGGCATGACGAAGGATCAGGAGGAGACGGCGGAATCACTCGTCGATCTCTACGAATTGAGGCATAAAAAAATCGGGGAAATACGGCAGCGGTATCCCAAGGATCGCGATCTTTTTAAGGTCTTGTTTGGGAGGAACTCCGAGGGGAAAGTCGAGATTATCGATGGTCCGATGACGTTTTACGTGCGGTGCGAAAATCTCGACGATTACGCCTTTATTTGTAATCGGAAATTCCTGAACGGCGGGAATATCGAACCCTCGGACCGGGAGCGGGCAAGATCGACGCGGCTGCCGCGGAATCGCACGCCCTCGCGGATGAGCATTCTTTTCTTCGCCGGCAAGCCGCCCTTCGCCGAGTAGCCGGTTAGGGCCCCGTCCGCCGCGACCACGCGATGGCAAGGGACGATAGGCGCCTGAGGATTTGTTTTCATGAAATACCCGACGGCACGGGCGGCGCGGGGATTTCCCGCAAGACGGGCGACTTGTCCGTACGTCGCGACTTTCCCCTTGGGGATTCGCCTCGCGATCGCGTACACTTTTTCGCGGAACGACGGTGTTTTTTCCATACCTTCACTATACCATTACTACTGAAGCCGGCTTCACTGGACAGGTGGCGGCCGGCCGAATACCATTTATTTTATGGATAGAGATGTGCATGCGATCCAGGCCGGCATCATGAAAGAGCTCCTCCTCAAGAAAGAAGCGAGATTTTCGGAACTGAACGTCAATAAGGTGCCGACCGATCAGTTTACCTTTCACGTGCGGCAGCTTACCGAGCGCGGGATCATCGAAAAGATGGATGAAGGACAGTACCGTTTGACGGTTTCCGGGAAGGAGTACGCGAACCGTTTCGATATCGATTCGGGCCCGGTTAAATTCGAGCATCAAGCGAAGATCGGCGTCCTCGTCGTCGCGACGAGGAAGAAGGGCGGCAAAATCGAATACGTAATGCAGGAACGCCGCAAGCATCCGTTCTTCGGCTTTCGCGGGTTCATCACGGGGAAGGTGAAACTTGGCGAATCGATTGTCGAAACCGCAAAGCGGGAACTTCGGGAAGAAACCGGCCTCGCGGCCGACTGCGAGCCGAAGACCGTTTATCACGAACGCATCCTGTCGCGGGAGAACGATCTTCTGGAAGACAAGAATTTTTTCATCTTCACGGCCCCGAATCCCGTGGGCGACCTCGTCGAGGAGTTCGACGGGGGAAAGAACCGGTGGATCCCGGAGAACGAGGTGCTCGAAGGGAATATTTTTTACGATATTGCCGATATCTTGAAGCTCATTCGATCTGATCATTTCACATTTTCGGAAAGGTCGTATGTCGTCGATGAATACTAATGAAAAAGATTTATTACAACAAACTCATACGCGATCGGATCCCTGAGAAAATCACGAAAAACGGCGGACTGTTTAAGATTGAAAAACTCGATCAAAAGTCGTTCGAAAGGGAGCTTATAAAGAAAGTCGGCGAAGAAGCAACCGGCCTTTTGCACGCGAAGACCAAAGAAGAAATTGCTTCGGAACTCGGCGATATCATCGACGTCATCGAAGAAGTGAAAAAAGTGAAGAAGATTTCGCGCAAGGAAATCGAATCGGCGCAAAGGAAAGCGTACGATGTGAAGGGGGGATTCAAGAAAAAACTATTTCTCGTCTGGTCATCCGATACGGGCTATCGGACGAATGAACGGCGCTATTCAGGGAAGTAGGGATTATCTCTTCCAGCGCGATTTTCGAAGGTCCACGCGGGCGCCGCGGAACGACACCCCTTCCTTGCGGAGTATGAGCTCCTTTTTCTTCAATCCTCCTTCGGTTGAATAGCCGGTCAAAGCACCGTTCGCGGCGACCACGCGATGGCAAGGGACGATAGGCGCCTGAGGATTTGTTTTCATGAAATACCCGACGGCACGGGCGGCGCGGGGATTTCCCGCAAACCGCGCAAGATCGCCGTAGGTTGCAACCTTGCCTTTCGGTATCTTTTGAGCTATTTGGTAAACCTTTTCGCGAAAGGAAAATTCCTTTTTCATCTGTCGTTTCATTGTACTAAGCCCTTGACTGGAAAGCACGGAAGACGGTAGCATACGGAGTGACTTTGACTAACATGCAGCATTTGAAAGGACTCTTCGGGAGGTTCGGGAAATTTTTCATCGCCGCCGCTCTTCTTATCATCGCGGCTGCAATTTATTTTTACGTTGCTTCGAGTGGAGCGCCGTCGTTCGGCGTGTATGCGGTCGCCCGGGGCGATCTTACGGAATCGGTTGACGTTTCGGGGAATGTAAGCGCCGATCACAGCGCCAACCTTTCATTCCAGGAAACCGGCCAAGTGGCGGCCGTTCCCGTCGAAGAAGGAGCGACGGTTGCGGTAGGCACTGTATTGGCCGAACTTGACCAGTCGTCCCTTGCGGCGGCTGCGGAACAAGCAAATGCAGCGCTCGCCGCAGCTGAAGCGAAATTGAGCGGCATGGAAAACGGAACAAGGCCGGAGCAGATCACGCTCGACGAAGGAGCACTCACGAGCGCCGAATCATCACTTTCAGCGGCCCTCGAAAGCGCGTATGTCGCCGCGGACGACGCCATACGGAATCAAACGGACAATCTTTTTTCCAATCCTACGAGCATGAATCCCGTCTTTTTGGTTGCTGCGCCCGACGCCCAGCTCGTCATCGATATCGAAGCGGAACGGCAACATATGACAACCATCCTCGACGGCTGGTATGTCGCTCAAGGTGCCACGAGTTCCAGTGTGGCGGGGGGATATCAAATTGCTTCCGCGGCGCTCCAAAACATAGAGTCGTATTTGAATGCCGTTGCCCTTGCGGTAAACAGCGCCGTTCCGAACGGTACGGTGGCGGCTTCGACGCTCGCGACGTATAAAACGGACATCATTGCGGCGCGATCGGAAATAACGGAAGCGAATACCGCCCTTTCGACTGCAAATGCAGCATTCACCGTTGCAGAAAATACCCTGGCGCTTGCCAAAGCCGGTTCGACGCCGGAAGATATCGCGGCAGAGAAGGCGGTAGTGCTCCAAGCGCAAGCAGCTGCAGCAAGCGCGGAAGTCGCCTTGAATCACGCGGTGCTCCGGGCACCCTTTGCGGGATCGATCAGCAATTTGAATGTTACGGTGGGCGAAGTCGTTTCAATCGGCACTCCCGTTGCAACGATCACCAATCCCAGCGGTATGAAGATAGAAACCTACGCTTCGGAGAACGACGTGGCACGTCTTGCGGTCGGCGACCAAGCGGCGGTAACCCTCGACGCGTACGGTTCCGGCACCACGTTTCCGGCGACGGTAACCGCCATCGCCGCCGCCGAGACGGAAGTAAACGGTGCGCCGGCATACGAAGTAACGCTCCACTTTACCGGGAACGACAATCGGATCAAAGACGGGATGACGGGAACCGCGCATATCGTGGCGGCAACCCGCGCGAACGCCCTCGAGGTTCCCACGCGGCTCATCCTTTCCGACGGCAATCGTTCCTTCGTTCTCGTGAAAAGCGGATCGGGAACGGAAAAACGGGAAGTTATAACCGGCTTGACGGGCGATAACGGGATGACGGAGATCGTTTCCGGCGTGTCGGCAGGCGACCAAGTAGTCAGCTTTTAATCCCATGGAAGAAAAAAATACCATTGAACGCAAAGGACGGAAAACCACTCTTATCATCGGAGTGATCGTCATCGCCCTTATGGTCGTCGGCGGTTCGACCTACTGGTATGTCGCTTCGAAGACGGTGTATATCGATCAATCGGTCATCGAAGCGCCCTTGATCGATCTCAGTCCCGTCAATTCGGGCATCCTCGAACAAGTTTTTGTGAACGTCGGCGACGAAGTTGCTCCGGGCACTCCGGTTGCGCGCGTGGGAGACGAAATTGTAAAAGCGAAGGTGGGCGGCGAAATCGTTTCCGTCGATAATAATATCGGCTCTTACGTGAATGTCCTTACGGGACAGGGGACCGTGGCCTCTATGGTCGATCCTTCAGAGCTCCGCGTGGTGGGGCATCTCGACGAAAATAAAGGGCTCGTGAACGTCAACGTCGGCGACCCGGCGACCTTTACCGTCGACGCGTTCGGCGGAAAAGTCTTCAAGGGCGTCGTTTCCGAGGTATCGCCGACCTCCCGGCAAAGCGACGTGGTGTTTGATATTTCGAGCCAGCGGCCGACCAATGAGTTCGACGTCAAGGTAAAATTCGATACGCAAAAATATCCCGAGCTCAAGAACGGCATGTCAGCGAGGATCTGGGTGTTCAAACAATAATGAGCGATAAGTGGCGGTGGTGGGTTCTGGGGACGGTCATTTTCGGGACCTTTTTGGGGCGTTTGGATCAAACGGTGGTCAACTTGGCGCTTCCGAAGATCATCGGTGATTTTTCGATCTCCGTTTCGGCGGCCGCTTGGATATCGACCGCTTATATCCTGGCGAACGCGATCTTCGTCCCTATTTGGGGAAAGCTGGGGGACGTTGCCGGCCGGAAGAAGATCTATCTGATCGGCTTCATCGGCTTCATTGTCGCGTCAGGTCTTTGTGCGATTGCCTGGAATTTAACCTCCATGATCGTCTTTCGGATTATCCAAGGATTCGCCGTTTCTGCCGATTACCCAACGGCCATGGCGATCCTTGCCGTCACTTTTACCAATCCCAAAGAACGCGCCGAGGCTTTGGGGCTTTGGTCCGCCGCCTTTGCCGTTGCGTCGGTCTTCGGCCCGCTCATGGGGGGGCCCTTGATCGATAATTTCAATTGGCGGGCCGTCTTTTTTGTGAACATTCCGCTTGGGATCATCGGTCTCTTTCTCGCACTCACATTTATTAAGGAGTCCGTAGGAGAAAAACGGCAGACGCATTTTGATTGGTGGGGAGCATCGGCATTGGGTGCCGCGCTTTTTGCGCTCACCTTGGTCCTCGATCGGGGGCAGACGTGGGGATGGTTGTCGGCGGGGAGCATCGTTTCCTATGCCGCTTTTACGCTTTTTATGGGGCTCTTCATTGCAATCGAGTACCACGAAACCGAGCCGATCGTCGATTTGAAATTCTTCAAGATCAAGGCGTTCGTCTTTTCGCTTCTCAATACGTTCATTGTTTTCATGGCCATGATGGGAAGCGTCTTTTTAATCCCCATATTCGCCGAAACGTTCCTCGGATACGATGCGACGAAGACCGGCTACCTCTTTATTCCCATGGCCGTTTTTCTGATGGGTGCCGCCGCTTTGGGCGGTAAGCTTGTGGGGAAAGTGCAGTCCCGCTACGTCATCTTTTGGGGGACGATCATCGCGTCGATTGCATTTTTCATGTTCGGCGGGATCGATCCGCGATGGGGGGCCTTGGCCATCATGGTGCCGATGAGCGTCATGTCATTCGGTTTGGGGTTCGGCATGGCTCAACGGACGAACATCGTGGCAAGTTCGGTGCCGGAACGGGAAGTGGGAGAAGCATCGGCGATTCTCGCTCTCGTCAGAAACATTGCCGGTGCATTCGGCATCGCCGTTTTCAGCACGGTACTCGACAATGCGACGAATGCCAATGTCTTTGCGATCGCCCAAAACAGTTTCCTTCGGATCGTAAACCCGGAGAATCTCCAGCAATTCATCGGCCTTATTACTTTGAAGGCGGAAGTTGCGGGATATGCTGCGGTTTTCATAGCCGCCGGCGTCGTGATCCTCCTCGGATCCTTTACGGCGCTCTTAATCAAGCTGCCGCACGAAACGAAAGCAAAGGGAGAAATCGCAATGTTCGATTAAGCGCGGTAACGCCCTCCGTGCCGTCGTATGAAACCCTCGCGGAGGAGTTCGTCGACGATGGGAACGAGATCCGCCTCCGGCTTTCCGGTTTCCCGCGAGAGCCCGGGAAGTGTGAAGGAAGAAGAAAGGAGGAGTTTCAACAGTTCGCCGCGGATTTGCCGATGCGACCCCTCGAAACGGGGTTGTTTCGCGTAATGCGCGCTCTTGCGGTTCGGATTTTTCCCCTTGGTGCCGAGCAGGGATCCGTAATCCATAAGCGCAGAGTACCACCGGCGGGGATTTTTGCGGTCGAGCGTGAATTCTACAAGCGGCAGGATATCGCAATCGCTCACCGTTTTTTCGTCCTTAAAGAAGGCATCAATGAACGTCCGGCGGATGTTCGTTTCAATGAAGGGAACGGGAAGATTGTAGGCATAAGCAAGGATTGCCCCGGCGGTTGCCTTTCCAATCCCCGGCAGTTTTGAAAGCTCGTCCGGATTTCGGGGAAGTCGCCCGCCGTATTTCTCAACGACCTCCCGCGCCGTTTTTTGGAGATTGAGTGCCCGCCGGTTGTACCCGAGGCCTTGCCAAGTCTTAAGGATTTTCTTCGATCGGGCCTCGGCAAGGCTTCGCCACGAGGGGAATACCTTGAGGAATCGCGGGTAGTAGTATGCGGCGCGGGAAACTTGGGTTTGCTGGAGCATGATTTCGGAAACCACGATGCGGTAGGGGGTGATATCCTTGCGCCACGGAAGATCGCGCCCGCAGGTGCGGTAAAAATCGAGGATTTTCCCTTGGAACGCCGCTTTTTGGCGGTTGGTCAGTTTAACGCCCTTCATGCTTGGTAAGCATTGTACCATGTTTGTAACGAAGAAGGCGGCAGCGCGTATTCTTTATAACGCAAAGGTCGATAAGGTTTTTACCAACAATGAGAAAGCTGATAACTATTGCAGGCGTCGCGGTGGGAGCGGCCATTTTGGCCTCGGCTTTGGTTGCGAGCGCAGAAACAGCGACCCCGACAACGGCAAGCAGTGTTCCTTCCCGGCCGCAGCCGATGATCCTTCAGGTGAACGGCAACGGCAAAGTCCTCTTGAGAGGTACGATCGCTTCGATTTCAAGCGGCGTCCTTACGGTGAACGGCTGGGGCGGTGTTTGGACGGTTGACGTCGGTTCGTCGGCGGAAGTTTTGCCGGCAGCCGCGGGCAACGATCTCTCGGAGTTTAAGACGGGGGATTATGTAGGCGTTCAAGGAACGGTCTCGCAAGCCGCACCGTGGACTATCGATGCGACGATTGTGCGCGATTGGACCTACCGCTCGGCGGTGAATGCGCAAGGAAAACAGAACGCCCAGGAAGCCCGGCAAATCATGAATGCGAATCGCCCGCGTGATTACGTTGGCGTCGCTTCGAGCGTGAACGGAACTTCCTTTACCCTTACCGTACAAGGAACGGCGTATACCGTGAACGTTGCATCTGGCGCGGAGATAGTGAACAAGAACTGGGTCACGATGCCGCTCTCGAGCATTCAATCGAACGATAATGTCCGAGTGTGGGGTGTTGCGTCAAGCAGCGCTATTACGGCTCAAATCGTCCGCGACGTTTCGATCCCCGCGAAGTAGGTTTCGAAAACAAATCGAGTCCTTGTAGATCCCCCCGCTATGCGGGGGGGTTTACATTGTTACGGCTCTTGGAGGATAATGAACCCCGTAATGGAACGTTTCATGAAATACAGGAATTTGGTGATTTACCTTTGCGCATGCGCCTTCATAGGCGTCGTTTTTCTGACGATTTATGCAGCGGTTCAGCAGAGTTATCGGCAATCGGCGAACGACCCGCAAATTCAAATCGCCGAAGATGCCGCAGCGAGCTTGGACGGCGGTGGCGCATTTCAATCGGTCATCCTTCCGACTCGCATCGATATTGCAACGAGCTTGTCGGTCTTTACAACCGTCTTTAACGATGCCGGCCAACCGATCGGCTCTTCGGGATACTTGCGTGGTGAAATGCCGACCTTGCCGCCCGGCGTCTTCGATCATGTCCGGTCAGAGGGCGAAGACCGTTTTACGTGGCAGCCGGAAAACGGTATCCGGGATGCGGTCGTCGTTACGAAATACAGCGGCGGATTCGTGATGGCGGGCCGCTCGCTCCGGGAAGTGGAAAAGCGCGAAGGCGCCCTTCTTGCCGAGGTGGTTACGGGATGGGCCATTTCGCTTATTATCGGCTTTTGTTGTGTGGCGGTGGCAATGATAAGGGGAAAAAGCATACCGACAAGGATGTGGATAACTCGTATTGTACGATATTTCCGGAAAAGCATAGAATAATATCAGTACCAGCACAACTCAAGAACTATTTCCCCCTTCAAAAAGGGGGCGAAGAAACCGGAAAACGGTTTCACACTGAACGAAGAGGACTTCTTCCAAATCGTTCGCGAGGTTTTTAAAAACCCCGTCACATCAACCTTCGATTGTGCCGGGGTTGTTTTTTTGTGCGTTCAATCCTCCCTTCAGGGAGGACTTTCTTTTTCGTATTTCTTCTTGGTAGAGAAAGTAACTTTTCCTCGGCTTTCGTTCCATGGTTTTGGGATCGACGGCAACGAGGCCGTAATGATAGTTCATGCCCCGATCGAGTTCGAAGTTGTCGAAGATGCTCCAATGGATGTAGCCCTGCATGAATGCAGCGCCCCTTCTTCTCGCTTCGAAGATGGCGTCGAGATGGGCCGTGAGGCTTCTTTCCCTCAGTGCATCGTCATCCGTGCAGGTTCCGTTTTCGATGACATAAACGGGAAGTCCGCCGTATTTTTTGTGGAGGCGTTCGGCGAGCGGCATCAAAAGTTCGGGATTTATTTCGAAAAGGTCGTCGTGATCCTTGTCTTCCCGGTAGCCGACGGGATCAGTCTTTTTTGTGAAATCGAATGCCAAAGTGCCGTAATAATTCATGCCGATAAAATCCGCTTGCGGCATGAGCCGATTCCAAATATACGTGTTGGCGACAAAACTGCCGACGGCAGCGGCGATCAGCTCGTCGAAGCGCCCGTTCTTTGAGACGATCGGGCGCGCCACTTCCGAAAATCCAATTTGAAGGTGCGGGTACCGTTCTTTCAATGCCCGGTATGCTTTACAATGCGCCTCTGCCATCGCCCGGATGGTCTTATAGGATCCGATGACGGAGTTTTTCCTCTTGGGGCGCAGGAAGGCTTCGATTTCGGCCAAGGAAACATACGTCGTTATCTCGTTGATCGTTATGACGTGGGAAGCATAGCGGCCGAACTCTGCCACGGCCTTTTCCGCGAAATCGAGAAAGGCGCCGATGTTCCTCCTTTTTTCCCAGCCGCCCATTTCGTCGAACCATACGGGATTTGCCAAATGGTGCAGTGTGAGCACGAGCGCAATATCGTTTTCCTTCAAAAAAGAAAACATCCGGTGGTAGCGGGCTACGGCATCCGGGTCGAGGGGAGTGAAAGGTGCATGCTGCAACCTTGCCCAATCGACGGACGTCCTAAAAACGTCGACGCCCAGGTTCTTCACCAAGGCGTAATCGTCCTTCCATCGCGCGAGATGTTCTATGTTCTTGTCCACAACGGATCCGTCATGGGCTGTGAGTCCCTTCCAGTCGTTTTGCGGATTCTCTTCCGTTTGTGCCGCCGAAATGCTGACGCCGAAAACGAAGGAATGAGTATCGAACATGGCGTGTCATCCGCAAGTATACCGCAAACCGCGGAGGAATGGAATTTTGATACCTCGCCGCACTTGGTTTACAATAGAACCATCATGCAAGGTTTATCTTTCACTGCTTTGGTGCCCTGGGTGATCGCCCATGGCTATTTTTTATTTTTTCTCGCCGCTCTCCTTGAGGGTCCTTTGGTGAATGCCGCAGCGGGGGTGGCGGCAGCGCTCGGCTATTTCAGTCTGCCGCTCATCCTCCTCATAGCGCTTGCGGGAGATTTGGTCGCCGACATAATAGCATACGCAGTGGGTTATTTCGGAGGTCGGCCGCTCGCCGAACGCTACGGACATTTCGTCGGTTTGACGGAGGAACGATTGAAGAGGTTTGAGTCGGTCATTCACCGGCATACGGGGAAAGCCCTTCTTTTTTTCAAGCTTTCTCCCGTCATCCCTATTCCCGGATTGATGTTGGTCGGCGCTTTGCGGGTAGACGTGCGCCGCTTCATAAAAATGTCGCTTTTTATATCCCTTCCCCAGGTCCTTTTTTTCACCCTCTTCGGCTTCTTTTCCGGTAAGGCGTATCAATATGTGAGCGGAACTATCTTGGGTGTCAGGGATGCACTTTTTACCGTCGGCTTCCTTATTGTGATCGTTTATTTGATCTCTCGGAGAATATCCCATCGCATTGCGAAGGATACGAAAGTGGAGGGGCAGTAGCGGTTATACTTCGTCTTCCAACCACCCCAGCTTCTTCAATTGGCGGTAAGCACTTTGGAAAGCCGCAAGATTGCCCATAAGGTTCTTGGGTATTTCGTATTTGCGAAACCCGGTCCTGAGCCACGTTGCCGGTTGCCGGGTATCGGGATCGAATACCTCGTATGCCCCGCCGGCGCCTTTGAAGAGTTTGGCGACGTTGACGAGATCTTCAACCGCCCCCCTCTTAAAGCGTTCCCGCACTGCAGCATCCTCGTGTTCGAGGGCTATTCTGATCTTCACTTGTATGTTTTGAGCGGTGAGCCACGGCCAAACACCCCGGTTGTGGTATCCTCCCATGCCGATCAGTCTCAAGATGGGATACACCCTGTTCTTGGGGTAAGGAGGATAGAAATTTTTCAATCCGGAATTACTGCGGAGGTAAGTGTCCATGGTTTCCTCGACTTTGGCCGCCTCTTGGACCGGCAAAATATAGAGCGATCCGAAGATCGATGCAGCGGCATCGATGCGAGACTCTCCTTCGGCGCTCCTGAAGTAGTGATGTTCCGCGTCGTAGAGTTTTTCCATAATGCCGTTCTTTACCTTGAGATACCACTCTCCGTAAAAGGCGGCCCGGTCCGGGCGGTTCAAGCCCGTGGACATGAATCGCATCATTTGCAGCGCGCGCGCCTGCCAAATGTTTACGGTGCTGATTTTTTTCCCTCCGCGGATGAGGCTGTCGGCCCAATCGGGATTTGATTTACGCGAAATCTCGAGCCCGTCCGCGGGATCGGTTCTCGACAGGAACTGCTGCATCGCTTTTTCTATCGAGCTGAAGCGGCTTTTGACGAACTCCCTGCCCTTGGGGGAGTGTATGAAAAGTTCGCCGGTCGTAATCGTGATGGTCGGTATCGTATCGTCGGCATTGCCTCCTTGCTCGCCTTCGTAAACGGGCTTTTCTTTTTTTCGGTCTATGAGATCGATGCCGATTTTCTTAAGCCAGCTTAATTTGAAGCCGGTGATCGCCTGCACGATGTGCTCGGCGAGAAAACGTTTTCGTTCGATGCGGTAGGGGAGGGAGCCATCCTCCTTTTGATATAAGAAAGCGGTTTCCAGGGAGTCGATGACCGCCGTATCGTTGTTTTCGGCGAAAAAGTTTCCTCCGGCATGGGCAAGATCCCGCAGCCACAAAGTGTTGTAGAAATTGTCGTTTTGATCGCCGGTCGGAAATATGCCGAAGTTGCTTTGGTAGCATGCGTCGAGATTCTTCAGGGAATGCCCGATCTCCGCCCGGAGGATTTCCCGCTCTTCCGGCGAAACGGTGATGACACCCCCCATCCTTTCTTTAGGGAATCTCGTGGCTTGGAGGAGATCCAGCTTCGATTCCAAGTCTTTTTCTTTGTTTTCGGGGGGAATTTCTTTTTCGGCGTGTTTTTCTTCTGGCTGCGGAGTCGTTTCTTTCTTTTCTTCCAGCCGCTCTTTTTGCCCAGTTTTTTCGGACTTCTCTTCTCCGTCGGGTATTTCCGGTCCCTCGAATCCTTCAAATTTCCTCAGCATAGCCTCATTATAGGTTGTGAGAAAGGCGCGTCAAATGATAAGATGGGGAGGTGAGAATAGCCTTTTTCATAGCAACGATCAAAAAGCAAGACGGCGCCGTTCGGGTCCTTCTCGATCTCGTTCGAGAAGCCAAGCGGCACGGAATCGAGAGCATCGTCGTCACGGGATGGACGAAGGATCCTGAAAACGTGCCGGTACCGACCATCGTAGTCCCCTCAATGAAGTTCCCCCTGTATCCCGAATACCGTTTTCCCGTGCGCGGGGAGCGGAGCTTTGAAAAGGAGTTGGACGCTTTCCATCCGGATATCCTCCACATCCACAGCCCGGATACGGGTGCGTGGTCCGCGCTCAAGTACGCGAAGAAGCGGAAATTGCCGGTCGTCGCGACCCATCATACCGATTTTCCCAAGTACCTTTCGTATTACCACCTTAATTTCTTGGATGCGTTCGTGTGGTCCCTCTTAAGAAGCCTTTATAATCGGGTTGACGTCGTCACGACGCAATCGGATGTCGTGGCTGCGGACCTCCGAAAACACGGCGTAAAAAATATCGTAACCATAGGATGGGGGGTGGATCTCGAGCGATTCAATCCGCGTTTCCGTTCCGATGTGTGGCGCCAAAGCATTCTTCGCGGGGAAGCGTCCTCGGTGGTCCTGTGCGTTTGCCGCCTCACGTGGGAGAAGGATTTAAGAACGCTCTCGGCCGCTTATGCACTCCTTAAGGAAAAGCGGCGGGACTTCCGAATGGTCGTCGCGGGGGACGGACCGGCGCGCAAGGGGTTCGAAGCACTTATGCCCGGCGCGGTCTTCACGGGTCGTTTGGAAGGTCCCGAACTTTCCCGCGTGTACGCTTCTTCCGACATTTTTCTCTTTCCATCGACGACCGAAACGTTCGGCAGCGTCACGCTTGAAGCAATGGCTTCGGGGGTGGTTCCGGTGGTCGCGAATGAGGGGGGATCGAAGTCGGTGGTCCAAAACGGCGAGGATGGTTTTCTCGCGCGGCCGAAGGATGCCCGCGATTCTTCCGAAAAGGTGGATTTCCTCCTCGATCACCCCGCTGTGCTGCAAAAGATGAAGGATGCGGCGATGCGGTCGGCGCACGACTCATCTTGGTCGGCAACCTTTGAAAAGTTTTTGTCGGAGTATCGGCGCCTTACCGAACGATGAAACCGGAAATCCTTCGGACGATTGTCGGCGTCGTGATAGCGATTCTTGCAATCGTAGTAATCGCGTACTATGGATTTTTCGCCGCGCCGGTAAAGCAAAAACTGGTTACCGGGCCCGCGATCGTCGTGAGGTCCATCGACGAAAACGGGCCCGGGTATTCGATCGGCGGATCGTATCCGGAAATTGCGGAAGGAACGAATGCGGCTGCATTCAATGCCTCTGTGGAAGGGATTGTGCAAAGCGAAGAAAACGATTTCAAGCAGAATGTGAGTGACGTTGCCGTTCCCGGCGGGACGAGCACGCTTGATATCCATTCGTCAGTTGTCGCGACCTCGAGTAATTTTGTGAGCATTCTTCTTTCCACCGATGACTACTTTGTGGGTATGGCGCACCCGTCGCACGCCATGGCTTCCGTGAACTTCGATCTCGCATCCGGCCGCGCTATCGCCTTGAGCGACCTTTTCGCCCCAGGTTCCGATTATCTCTCTGTCATCGCCGATTACGCCATGAACGATATCACGAAACAGATTAAAAACGGCACATACTTTTCGACGCTGGAGTATGTTGCCCAAAGCGGAGGATTGGCGGCGGACCCTGCGAACTTCGAGGTGTTCAATATCACGCCGGCCGGACTCATTATCCGCTTTCAGGAATATCAAGTCGGGCCGTACGCTTCCGGGCCGACATCGACGACGATCCCGTGGGGCGAGCTCTCGGGAATTCTGAATCCCGTGGAGCCGCTTTTGCATCTCTTTTAAAAGGGCGGAGATTCGAGTACTATAGACCCCAGCACAAAAAAACTGGAGGTGTCATATGTTTGAGAATCAAATTCTCATTTCACTTATTGTTCCTTGTTCTCTTTTGGGGATCACGCTTGGGTGGGCCTTGAAGGGGATAGCGGACGAATATTCCAAGAAGATAGGGGAAGAAATACCTTCCCGACCGTTGTCGTCGCTTGCCGTAGGATCGATCTTTCTTCTTCTCCTTATTCTTGTTATGTTTCCCGTCGGGAATTCGCTTTTGGATGAAAATCAAGAAAGCGGAAGATTGAAGGATTTGAAGGGCAACAGCGATTTTCTGATTCCTGAAAGGGAGTATCAAATCGTTCGGGCGCAAACCATCGCAGTACCGGCGACGAACGACTCGCTCATCGTGGCGGACGTCGAGGGAACGGCAGAGGTGTTTTCTTTGAGAATCGCTGTTCCGTCGGAAAGCTGGTTCGTAAAGAAAACCGACCGTACCTTTAAGGTAGTGCGGTCATCAATGGGAAGTGTCTTCGTGGGGGAGCATTAAGGATAGCAATAAGACAAAAAGCCGTTCACTGTCAGCTGAACGGCTTTGGTTTTTTAAGATTTGTACCTAGCGGAGTGCGTCGACGATTGCCGCGGTCTTTCGGACAAGGCCGATGCGGGGGAAAACTTTCGTCATGGTCGCCGCATGTTCCTCGAAAGTTTGCGCAGCCGAGGCGTCTTCCGCGAAGATTTGACGGTAGCCGTACTCGTAGGCGAACCGGGCCGTCGATTCGACGCCGATATTGGTCGAAATGCCGCAAAGGACGATGGTCGAAATGCCGCGCCTTCGAAGCTCGAGGTCGAGCTCGGTTCCGTAAAAAGCCCCCCATTGATGTTTCGTAATGACGAAGTCGCCGGGTTTCGGGCCCATTTCCGGGACGATTTCGGCCCAATCGGGCGCGGGCGGCGTCGAGGGAGTCATTGTTCTGTCGGCTATCGGATGGAGCGCGTCCAAGCCGTCCGGCGAAGGCGTGACGCGAACGAGGAAGACCGGCATCCCGTTCTTCCGGAAGGCATCGGCCAACAAGGCCGCATTCTTGACGACGTCGAGAGCAGTATAAGGTGCCGTCGGCCTCCCGACAATCCCTTTTTGGAGATCGATAACGACGAGCGCCGTCTTTGATTTTTCGATGGGTATAGTATCCATATAATTATTTTGGCAGTTCGACTTTTGCCGTTTGTTCCATTCGTTCGAATACCTTATAAGCGCCGGGGTGCGCGTTTTTGATTTCTTCCTCGACGCGGGGAACGAACTTGCCGTTCGCGAGATAGGGATAAAACTCGTCCCAATGCATCGTGGCGAAAACGGTGTGCCACCCGTATGATCCGATATCGGCCGGATCCAATTTGTCTTTAAGGAACGACTCTTCGGTCAATCCGAAATTGGAGTCGGGATTCACCGGAATCGGCGCGTGGTTCACGATGTCCTCGTAGCCGGCTTTCAAGCTGTCGAGATCTTTTTCGTCGAGGCTGTTCATGGCTTCGTGGATCCGTTCGTGGAAAAGAACCTCCTTAAATTTCGGAGCGTTTTTAAAGAGCGCGTCATTCAAAACGATCACATCCTTCGAGGAAAAGATTTTGACGAGGCTGTCCGTCTCTGTTTCCGGAAGGTGCAGCTTAGTAAGGTTGTCTTTGAAGGTTTCGATCCGCTCCGGCGTATCGAGGAGATTCTTTTTCAAGAACCCTCCTGATGCTTCCATGCCTTCTTTCGCGTTTGCCGGGTCCATGGTCCGGTAAAAGGCCCCCATGACCGTCGAGTCCGCAATGTATTCATTGTGCCGCAGATATTTCTCGAGTTGCTCCCTTTGGTCGATCGATCGTTCGACTTTCGTCGAATCGTGATCCGCTGCTTTTTCTTGAGCTCTTGCTTCCGGGGCTCCCAAGGCGAGTGCGGTAAGGATCCCCCAAAGGGCGAGCTTCCGGAGTTTGCTGTTCCTCGCGATCTCGTTTTTTTCCTTTTTGACCGTTTCCACCGCGTCGCTTTCCATCGCCTCGGCATATGTCCCGAGTTCATTGGGTTCGATTTCCCTTGATTCCTCTCGATTTTCGCGGAAGTGCATCATTTCAAAATTCATTGTTTCGCTATTATTTCATCGAGCTCCTCTTTAACCAGCTTTTGGAACACTTTCGGGTCGTCGCTCGCAAGCCGTTTCTTCGTTTTGAAGCTTTCGGTGTAGTTTTCGAGGGCATACGAGGAGAAATTCAACTCTTCAAAAAAAACGAGCTTTTGTTCGCTCGAAAGGTGGGGGAGTATGAATTCTATCCACACGCTTTTATCCGCATAGGGAAGCCGTGAGCTTGCAATGAGTTCCTCGAGCATTTCCATGAATTATAGTCCTCCCTGAGGTATAATAAAAGAAAGGCCGATTCTGGGACTTGCGTCAGCGAGTCCTCCAATAAAAATATGTGGAAACAGTGGGTCAACTTCATTGTCGGCGTGGTCATTGTGATCATGGCCCTCACATCTTCCATGTCCGAAACCTATTATCTGATAGGCGGTATCATCGTCGCGGTGCTCTCGATTTGGGCCGCTCTCGGGAAGAAGGGCGCGTAAGTTCGGCGTGCGGAAGGGTTTCCCGCCGATCGATGGATCGGCGGGATTTGTTTTTTTAAATTCGGGAAGGTATCATAAATGGGCATGAAATCAAAAAGCGCATTGACCTGGGGGATCGTTATCGTAGCAGTCGTCGGTATCGTGTACGGGCTCGTCGAGCTTGCAAAAACTTCGCCGGCTAATCAAGCGAACGTCCAGGCGGGCGCCGGTCTTATTCCGCCGATAGCAGCGGCGGATTGGACGGAGGGGAATCCAAATGCCTCAACTACGCTCATCGAGTACGGCGATTTTGAATGTCCGGTGTGCGCGGTTTACGCGCCGGTTCTCGATCAATTGATGAAAGACTTCAATGGAAAGGTGTATTTTGCGTATCGCTATTTCCCACTTGAAACAATCCATCCGAATGCGAGCATTTCCGCAGCGGCCGCGGAAGCCGCCGGAGTGCAAGGCAAGTTCTGGCCGATGCACGATTTGCTTTTCCAAAATCAAAATACGTGGTCCGGTGAAAGCCAAGCAGATGCGGAGAAAACATTCGAAACCTACGCTTCGCAATTGGGGTTGAACGTGAGTCAATTCGGCGCGAACATGAGTTCGGCGACGACAACTTCCAAAATCCAAGGGGATTATGAAAACGATTTGAAGCTGGGGTTGACGTATACGCCGACATTCGTTTTGAACGGAACAGTCATACAAAATCCGACGAGCTATGACGCTTTCAAGCAAATCATCCAACAGTCCCTCGGCGGTCAATAAGATCGTTGTCGCAATCCTCGTCCTTGCGGCGTTGGGGTTCATCGACGCTTCGTATCTTACGGTTAGCCACTATTTTTCGATCCCGCTCCCGTGTTCCATTGTGAACGGCTGCGAGAAGGTGACGACAAGCGCTTACTCGACCGTCTTCGGCATTCCGCTGGCGCTTTTCGGGGCGGCATACTACCTGGCGATGGTTTTCCTTTCGGTCTTTTCCCTCGATTGGAAAGATGAACGAACGATGAGGGTCGTGGCGGCTCTCGCGACCGCCGGCTTTCTTGTTTCCCTCGGTTTGGTTTCGATTCAGCTTTTCGTCCTTGCTTCGATCTGCCTTTATTGCATGACGTCGGCGCTCGTAACGACGATCATTTTTCTTCTAAGCATCCGCTTTTTCCCTCACCAAAGAAAGGAGGATAAGGGAAATAAAGCTCGAGAGTATTGAAAAGACGAACGGCACTCTCGGATCCACCGTTTGCCACAAGAATCCCGCGAGGAGCGAAGCGGGAAGCCCTACGAGGCCGACCAGCATGCCGAAAGTTCCCAAGGAACTTGCTCGAACATCCTGCGGTGTAAGATCGGCAACGAGGGTCTTGATGTTTCCCCGGTAAGCTCCGTAAAAGAGTCCGTAGCAAAAGAAGGCGGCGAGAAAGCCGATGAGTGAATGCGAGACGGCAAAGAGGAGGTTTGTGGCGACGAAAAAAAGATAGGAAATCATGATCACCGAACGGCGGTTCCTGCGGTCGGCGAGCTTTCCGAATGGTACGGCGGAAGCCGCCGCGGTAACGAGAAAAGCGGCATACAAAAAGGTCACCGTTTCAATGGGGAAGCCGCTTGTTTTGGTGACGAGGATGTAAAAAGAATCGGAAAACGTGCCGAGTGTAAAAATGAGCGAAGCGAAAATCAAGAGTTTGAAATCGCGATTCAGCGAACGGAGGGAAAGCGAAAAAGGGCGCTGCCCCTCTGTGCCGTGCGAATCCTTGATGAAAAAAAGGATAAGCAGGGAGCCGATGAGTGAAGGCACGGCGGCCAAGAGGAAAAGCTGCCGGTAGGTGAAGTAGCCGATCAAGATGATCGATGCCATGAGGCCGAGGAGTGCGCCGATTCGGTCGGCTGCTCGGAGCATGCCGAAAGCAGTGGCGCGGGAATCGTGCTTTTTTATATCCGCCACGGCCGCATCGCGCGGCGCGTCCCTCATTTTGCCGCCGCGATCCAAGACCTTCCCCGGTATGAGCTGCCAGGTCGCCTGGGACATGAAGTAAACGACTCGGCCGAGCGCCGCTGCAAGGTATCCGCTCCATATAAAAACCTTCCGCCTCTTGATCCGGTCGGAGATCATTCCCGACAAGGCCTGGGAAATCGAGGCCAGGGCATCGCCCAAGCCGTCGACAAGGCCCAAAAAGGTGGTTGAAGCACCGAGAACGCTGGTTAAGAATATCGGCCAAATGACGGTAATAAGGTAATGGCCGATGTCGTTCAAGAGTGAAGCCGCAGCAAAAATCCAAATCGTCCTCCGGTTTCGATTTTCAGTTTCCATCAGTTCTTTTATAATATCAGAACCCCATGAAAGAGGATACGAAAGAGTGGTTGGAAGAAAATCCGACCTTGAAGAGATTTGAAAAGAAACATCCCGTGCTTGCAGCGTTCCTCGGGAAGCGACTTTCGAAAAACAAACCCTACGGACGGAAATTTACGGGGGGGCTGCTTTTAAGCTTAGTCCTTTTTTTCATTTTTCTTGAAATAACCTTCGACGTCGTTTCCCGAGAATCTGCGGCGCTCGACCAAAGCATCACCAACTTCATTTATACCTTCAGGAATCTGTCGTTCGCCAAATATTTTTTACTGTTCACTGATTTAGGCGACGTTCAAGGCGTCCTCGTCTTTGCGGTCGTCCTCGTTCTCCTTTTCCTCGCGCTGGGGAAGAAGCGGGAAGCACTGTTTTCCGCTTTTACCCTCCTCTTCGGCGAAGTCTCGTACGCCGTCATTAAGTTCCTCATCGCGCGTCCGCGGCCGGGCCTTTGGTATGCGCTCGTCCCGCGGAGCGGCTTTTCGTTCCCGAGCGGACATTCGGTCGGCTCGGTCGTTTTTTACGGGTTCGGCTGCTACCTCATCTCGAGGATGGTGAAAAAAAGGTCCGCGAAGGTGTTCTGGTGGTTCCTTGCAGTATTCATTCCCTTGAATGTCGGTCTCTCGCGGATCTACTTGGGCGTCCATTGGACTTCCGACGTTTTGGGCGGTTGGACGCTCGGCCTTGCGATCGCCATTCTTTCCGCATTCCTCATGAAAGAATTGGAGGGGAAGAAGCCGATGGATAAGGTCCCGGTTTTTCAAAAGCAGTCCATTTATCGGATAACGGCGGGGCTTTTGGCGCTTGCGGTCATGTTCATCGTATATTTCTACGACAATAATCCGCTCGAATACAAGGTTCCTCCTCTGCCTGCGAGCCCGGTTGTGGTCTCGGCAACGTCGAGCATCGAAAACCTCGTCGCGGAAAGCGGTTTTCCGAAGTTTTCTGAGTCGATCGCCGGCGATCCCATGGAACCCATGAGTCTCATTGTCGTTGGATCCGAAGCAAACTTGGAACAAGCGTTCTTGAGCGAAGGCTGGGTCATTGCCGATCCGCCGACGCTGGCGAATTTCATAAAGCTCGGTCTTGCGGCAATCGAAGGGAAGCCGTACGCGGCCGCACCCGCTTCGCCATCCTTCTTGAATGCCTTGCCCCAGCTCATAACCTTCGAAAAGAATGTCGGCGGCACCTTCATCGTTCGACATCACACGAGGTTTTGGCAAACCAAGTTCCTCTATGCCGGCCAGCCGGTGTGGGTTGCATCGGCGAGCTTCGACAGCGGCCTTACCAGTTATTTGGTTTACCACCAAATCAGCCCGGCAATCGACACGGAGCGCGATTACATAGCAAGCGATCTTTTGAAATCGGGCCTTGTTACAAGCGAATCGGAAGTGCAGCTCGTTCCCCCCATGATGGGAGAAAATTTTGCCTCGCAACCCTTCTTCACGGACGGCAAGGCGTACATCATGTTTCTCAGGAATTCCTAATTTTACATGTAAAAAAGCTAAGTGCTCGCCGAACATGCCCACTCAGGCTGTCTCCGGGGTGACACCCAAGTCTTAGCCTTCGTGAGTATGTCCGGCTCGCTTTTTATAAAAGTCCCGGTTTTCCACAAGCGGCATTGACTTAGGTATGCGCTTTGGTACAATGGAGACAATGCAAAACGGGAGACAAAGTTCGATTTTGTTCGTCTCGATTAGCCTCCTCCTTAGGAAGGGGACTTTGCGTTTTGCAATGGAGTAGGAAGAACGTGCAATCAAAACCCAAAGCCCCCGACCGAAAGCCGGGGGCTCTTCGTTTTAGAGCCTGGGATTTGTTCATCGGCGAAGTGGATACATCCCAGGTCCGAAGGTCGGAGCCCTGGGTAAGCACTTAAACAATTCCATATATCAGAAAGGAGTCAGCGATGCTGAACACATCGGGATTCACCAAGATCATTTCCGCCATGCCCGGTGGCATAGGCGAACAGATCCTCCGGGAAATCGCGTTTCCCGCCAAAAAGCCGAATAACGAGAGGACGCTCGAGGTCTCGTATCACGACGGCGTCCAAAAATGTTCCGTCGTAACGAGAGACGGCGATACGCTCGGGTTCACGCTCAAACTCGGGGTAAGGGAAGGCCTTTTTATCGAAGAAGTAAAGGGATCGCGGTTTTCCTACCGAGCTTCCGATGGCGTACTCCGAGTGGGAGAACGCTTGCCACCCACGAAAGTCGCGGAAGTTGCCAACTATCTGGTCGGCCAGTATGTCATCGGTCAATGTCATCGGAAGAGGCATCGGAACAGGTTGAAGACGTGGAGAGGATGGAGAGTCATGCAGAATGAAGGACTGGTTTCTGCTGCCAAATGACAAGACGACAAGAAGAGTTTCTCCAGGCCGGAAAACATCCGGCGGAGGCATCAGAAGAGAGTTGCACAACACAACAGTGCAACTCTTTCTTTTTTAAGAAGGGTGCCAGTTGCATTCGGAGGCGTCCCCGGTGTAAAATGGCTCCACTATGACCTTTTCTTATTTTAGGAAGAGCACGTTCTCTCTCTCCGAGACGTTGAAAAACGTCAAAACCGCCGCCGAGGAAGCAGGTCTCAAGATGTTGGGCGACGTTGAGCTGAGGGAGCCGAAGGGATACGCAGTCCATGTTTCTGAGGCGAACTGGATGAGTACCATTATCGCTGCCGACCCCAGTGTCGTGGCCTTTTTGCCGTCAGTCATCGTCGTTTTTGAACAAGGCGGGAAGGTTATGGTCGGCGCCGGCCGCGGATCGCTCCTCGGGGGCGTTACGCAAAACGTAGAAATAGCGCGCGTCGCCGAAGACGTCGAAAAAAAGATGAAGGAAATTGTAAACGTCGCCGCCGGTGCGGGCGACTTAAAGCCGACGAAGATCAAGGTCTATTCGACGACCACCTGCCCGTACTGCAAAATGGAAAAAGCGTGGCTCGACGAGAACAAGATCGCCTATGAAAATATCATGGTCGACGTGGATCGCGCGGCGGGAGAAGAAATGGTCCGGAAGACCGGCCAAATGGGCGTACCGGTCACGGAAATCAACTATGAGGATGCCGAGCCGGACTATATCGTCGGATTCGACAAGCCGCAGCTCGCTCAAATTTTGAATATCAAGTAGTATGGAAAATAATAAAAAGAAAAATATCGCCCTCGGCGCAGTCGGCATCGTCATCCTTGCGATCGTTGTCGTCGTTCTTGCGGGGAAGAAGGGGAATGTGCCGGGCGTTCAAACCACGAGCCAGTCGGCTGCAGGAAATCAAACAGGTCAAAATCAAACAACAACTATGGAAACACAAAACTTGCCGGATGGCCTTCAAATCACCGACGAGACGGTGGGGACCGGGACGGAGGCCATTCCCGGCGACAGGGTCACTGTAAACTATGTAGGGATGCTTGCGGACGGTACAGTCTTCGATGCGTCGGCAAATCACGGGAATCAAGGTTTTACATTCCCTTTGGGTGCCGGCCAGGTCATCAAGGGATGGGATGAAGGGGTTTCGGGCATGAAGGTCGGAGGAAAGCGGAAGCTGGTTATCCCGCCCAACTTGGCGTACGGGGCGAACGGCGTTCCGGGCGTCATTCCCCCCAATGCAGCTTTGACGTTCGAAGTGGAACTTCTCTCGGTGCAACCTCAGGGATAACGGAGCCGCCGCTCCTTCCATGAAGTCCTCTCTTTTTAAAAAGGTAAAGAACATCGGCAGCAAAGTGGGGCCGGGGATCATAACCGGCGCAGCCGATGACGACCCGTCGGGGATTTTAACGTACCTCCAGTCGGGGTTTTTGTACGGCTTCAAGATATTGTGGCTTGCGTTCCTTGCGTTGCCGTTCATGATCTCGGTTCAAGAAATGGCGGGCCGCATCGGGTATGTTACGGACCACGGCCTCGTGCGCGTCGTGAAGGATTACTATTCGAAGATTCTCCTCTACTTCATTGCCGTCATCTCCGTCATCGTGATAACTATGAATATCGGCGCAGATCTTCTTGCCGTGGGGACGGTCCTCGAAACGCTCGTGCCCTTGGGCGTCGCGCTGTGGGTTCTTATTGCCGCACTTGCGATCCTCTTTTTTACGGTTTTCCTTTCCTATCCCCGATTTGCAAGCGTTTTGAAGTGGCTCACGTTGTCGCTTTTCTTCTATGTCGCGACGGTGTTTTTTGTCCACATCGATTGGGGAAGCGTCTTTCGGGCGACGCTTGTTCCCGTTTTTCTGCCGGACAAGGATTTCATCATGCTTGTCGCCGCCTTTTTCGGCACGACCATTTCGCCGTACTTGTTTTTTTGGCAGGCAGACGAGGAAGTGGAAGATCGGGACGAAGAAAAGAAGGAAAGGAAATTGAAGCGGTTCCTCGTCACGAAAAACGAATTGAAACACTTGCGGCGCGATACGGCACTCGGCATGGTTTTTTCGGAATTGATTACATGGTTCATCCTCGTTTCGGCGGGAGGATTGGCGGCCGCAAAAGGTTCCGCGGTCATCGCGACATTCAAGCAAGCGTCGAGTGTCTTGCGGCCGCTTCTCGGCCCCTACGCATTCGTCATCTTCAGTATCGGAATTATCGGCACGGGGCTCTTGGCCATTCCGGTCCTTGCGGGGAGTATCGGCTATATGCTTGCCGAGATATTCGATTGGCGGGAAGGGATGAATAAAACGTGGCGGGAAGCGAAAAGTTTCTATTTGGTGATCGCCTTGTCGACGCTTGCGGGCGTTTGTATGACAGCGCTCAAGATCGATCCTATTGCCGCCTTGATCTATACGGCGGTATTCTACACGATCATCACGCCGCCGATCGTTCTGGTCATCCTCCGGATCGCGAACAATCGTTCGATTATGCGTGAAAAGACGAACGGAATCGTAGCAAACGTCTTTGGGGGACTTACTTTCGTGTTCGCTTTGGCGGTTGCCGTTGCCTATCTCGCGAGCGTACTGGGCTGGATATAGAGCGAGAATCAACCGGAAATAAAAACCCCCTCCGATTGGCGGAAGGGGTCAGGAGATGAGTGATAGGATGGGCATGGCTATAGCTTGCTTCTCGGCAGATAGACCACGGCCCGAGTCGGTGGAGCGGAAATAGCTTCGCGATTTTCTTTTCCGTAGGTTCGAACTCCGAGAGCATCCTTAAGGCTCGCGAGTGTGTGAGGTCCGTGATTTGCGGGGACTCTTATGTCGGGAGTCGCCATCACGAGGTATGCTTTCGCATTACTCGTCGCCGTGAGCATTATGCCCGATGATGTCGAGTTGAACGTGAAGCCGACGCGTGAGGATGCCGGCGCCGATATTCCAGCGAATGCAAGAGAAGAGCTGAACACCACTCCCGCAATCAAAGTGCCGGTCCCGAGAAGTTTTTTTGTCATGGTCGTTGTTTTTTTTTTCGGCCTTTTGACGACGCCATGGCGACGTCTGTAAGAGGATACGCTTGCCCGCATTTAATGTTACAATGTAGTATATTCTTAACTATGACACACAAGCTAAAACCGCAATTGTCTTCCGGATTCAAGGATTATCTTCCCGAAGAGGAGAGGAAAAGGAACAAGATGCTCGATACCATAAAGAGGAACTTCGAGCTCTTCGGGTTCGTGCCGCTCGATACGCCGGGAATTGAAGAAGAGCGGATGCTGACGGGCGGGGATCCGGAGTTCAAGAAGCAAATATTCAAGATCAAGGAAAGCGACAAGAGCGAGAGCCTTGCGCTCAGATTCGACCTCACGGTCCCTCTGGCGCGGGTCGTCTCGATGTATCCGAATGAAATAACCTTCCCTTTCAAGCGGTATCAAGTCGGCAAGGTATGGCGGGGAGAACGAGCGCAAGCAGGCCGATTCCGGGAATTTTTACAGTTTGATGCGGATATCGTGGGGTCGGGGAGCCTTTTGGCGGATGCGGAAATCGTGGCGCTCATGAATCAGGTCATGGTATCCCTCGGATTCCAAAATTTCCTGGTGAAGATCAATAATCGCAAAGTTCTCGGCGGATTGCCGAAGTATGCCGGGTTTCCGAAGGGGAAACTGGATGCCGTCCTCCGCGCCGCGGATAAGTGGGATAAGGTCGGCGCGAGGGGCGTCCTCGGGGAGCTTACTTCGAAGACCGCCGCCCTCTCGAAGGAGGAAGCGCGCCGCGTCATGGATTTTTTCAGCATCAAAGCATCGAGCAATCGCGAGCTTTTGAAATCAGCGCGTACGCTTATGTCGACTGATGATGCGGAAGCGGGATTCGCCGAAATGGAAGCGTTGATCGATCACCTTGCTTCCTTGGGGGTTCCGGAAGATAAATGGACATTCGATTTCGCGACGGTGAGGGGTCTTGCCTACTACACCGGTTTCGTTTTTGAAACGATTTTGACCGATTTGCCGGAAGTGGGAAGCGTCTTTTCGGGAGGGCGGTACGACAATCTCATCGAGCATTTGGGCGGCGGGAAGCTCCCGGCGGTCGGCGTCTCGGTTGGCGTCGATCGGATGCTTTACGCAATGGAAAAGCTCGAAGTTTCTTTCGGCGGCGGAGGAAATGTGCGGACGATCGTACTGCATTTCGATGAAGGGGCGGTCGCTTTGGCGGCGCGGGCGGTTTACGAGCTCCGCAAGAACGGAATTCCTTCCGAAATTTACCTTGGAAGGGAAAAAACATTGAAGGGGCAACTCGCGTTCGCGGTGAAGAATAACTATGCCGTCGCGGTCTTGGTTGGCGATCGGGAAGCTTCAACGGGCACCGCGACGATCAAGGATCTCAAGTCATACCAGCAGACCGAAGTTGCCATCGAACGTTTGGCTTCGTCGGTCGGGAAGATTTTGGGCGGACGATAGTCTCCATGGAAAAGAAAGAAGCATTATCCGAGATACGAAAGGAACTCGAAGAAAACGAATCGATGCCTCTCTGTGAGTCGAATTTGGTTTTCGGCGAAGGAAGTCCGGATGCCGCGATCATGTTCATCGGCGAAGCACCCGGATTTTATGAAGACAAAGAAAAGAGGCCGTTTGTCGGCCGGGCCGGAAAGCTGCTCGATCGGCTGATCGGCGATATCGGCATGCGGCGCCCGGACGTTTATATTACGAACATCGTGAAGCGGCGGCCTCCGGAAAACCGCGACCCGTTTCCCGAAGAACTTTCGGCGTACCGGCCGTATTTGACGAGGGAGATCGATGCCGTCGACCCCAAGATCATCGCGACCTTGGGGAGATTTTCCATGAATTATTTCCTGCCGGACGGAAAAATTTCGCGGGATCAAGGGAAGGTCTTTTGGTGGGGGGGGAAAATCCTCGTTCCGCTTTATCATCCGGCAGCGGCGCTCCGATCGACGTCCGTTTTAGGCGACCTCGAGAAGAGTTTTAAAACTTTGAAAGCGGTCGTTTTGAAATACGACGAACTTTTGCGGCAAAAGAAGGAAAAGCCGGAACCTTCCTCGGCGAAGGCCTCGGAAGATGACAAGGAGGAACAAGCCTCGCTTTTTTGACCTTTGCCGACTCTTAGTTATCCCCAGATTTAAAGGCCCCCCGCTCTCCTCGAATTTTTGAAGGAGGGCGGGGGGCCAAAGTTTTGGGGGAGGGGGTATAATGGAGGGATGAATCCCGTTAAAAACCGCAAACTTATGAAAGAGATAATCACCCATGAAAAAGGCGTTTTGTTTCTAACGGGATGAAGCGCGGCATTGCCACATTCACACTCGACGAAGGAAAATGCCCTCCGTGGCTTTTTGAACGCATGGTGAAACTCGGCAGGGATATGATAAAGATCCTCATCGCCGAGTATGGACCGGACGAATTCGTGCGGCGCATGGCGGACCCGGTATGGTTTCAGTCCTTAGGCACGGTTCTCGCGTTCGATTGGAACGCGTCCGGCCTCACGACGATCTTGACCGCGGCCCTCAAGGAAGCGATCCGCCACGAGGAATGGGAACTCGGGGTATTCATTTGCGGCGGGAAGGGCAAGACCTCGCGGCAAACGCCCGACGAGATTCTCCGATGGGGGGAAAAGATCGGCATGAGCGACAAAAAAACCAATGCTTTGGTTTACAACTCGAAGATGAGCGCGAAAGTGGACAGCGCGCTGGTCCAGGACGGCTTCCAGATCTATCACCACAGCTTCATGTTTTCGCGGAACGGCGCTTGGACCGTCGTCCAGCAGGGGATGAACACGGAAAACCAGACCGCGCGGCGGTATCACTGGTTTTCAGAAAACGTCCACGATCTGGTGTGCGAGCCGCATTCCGGCATAGCTTCCAAAAAATTCGACAAGGACGTCTTGAATATGGTTGCGAAGCAGAGCGGCGGAAGCCGTAATATGTCGGTGGAGCTGGTCAATGCCAATTACAATACCCTCATGAAAGACGTGACGATTCTCCGAAAACATTTCTCCCGGTATTCCAACATGATCGCTCTCGGCAACGGCAAGGAACAGCTGACGCTTCTCGATCTCGACCGGGGAGAGTTCAACTATCATCCGATGATCCATGAGAATTTCACGATGAATAAATATTTGGATAAAGTTTTGCAGGAAGTTTCCTTTCAAAAGCCGGAGAATTACGAAAAGCTGGTCTCCTTGAAAGGCGTCGGGCCGAAAACGGTTCGGGCCTTGGCTTTGGTCGGTGAAGTCATTTACGGCGTGAAGCCGTCGTATGAAGACCCGGCGCGGTACAGTTTCGCGCACGGCGGGAAGGACGGTACGCCGTACCCCGTCGATGTCAAGACCTATGACGAGACGATCGCGATCTTGAAGCAAGCGGTCTCAAAGACCCGTTGGAATCAGAGTGAAAAGAAGAAGGCGGCAAATAAACTCGAAAATAATCAGGATTACCCCTCGAAGTGGGGAACGATGAGCTTTTGATCCACGATCTTCACCATCTCGGTCGCCTGCATCCAGACGAAGCACCAAATCCAAACGCCCACGACGTAAAGGAGAGGAATGCCGTTCATGAAAATGCCGATCCAAGCCATGAGGCTTGCGGCAACCTGCGTCAAGCTCGTCGCCCAAATGACTTGGGCACTCGGAAGGAACTTGTACCAGCGCTCTTTCGTGTGGGCGACATAAATCAGCATGTGGCCGGAAATCATGAGCTTCAAAAAGAAGACCGTTTGAATGATCGCCCAGTCGAGATGAAAGAGGCCCTTCATGAGGAAAAAGAGGATCAAGCTGTTGAAGACTCCCGTGAGGCCGTAAAGTGATCCGAGCGTGAACCGCTCGGCAATTTTGATCTTTGCGGGCCGGCTGAAATTTTTGACCCGGTTGAATGCCAAAGAAATGATCGGAATATCGTTCATAAGAGCGATTAAAATCAATTGAACCGGTGTCAGGGGATAGGTTTCGTAAATGAGTCCTAAAACGACGACCGTGATGATAAGCCGGAAGCTTTCCGAAATGCGGTAAATGGAATAACTGTAAAGGCGCGAGAAAATTTTCCGCGCTTCGATGAGCGCGTCCTTAATGACAGTAATGCCCTGCGAGAGGAGAACGATGTCCGCGGCGCTCTTCAAAGCGTCGACGGCATTTTTGACGGCAATGCCGACATTCGCTTCCTTTATGGCGCCGAGATCATTCACGCCATCGCCGGTCATCGCGACGATGTAGCCGTTTTTTTGGGCGAGTTTTGCAAGATTGAATTTGTCTTCGGGGAGTATTTGGGAGAAGGCGCCGATGCCGTCGAAGTAATCCTTGTCGGTCGAACTCCAATCGACGTCGTCGCGGGTCATGACGCGCCCGTCGAGCGAAAGTTCGGCAGCCGTCCTCCGACTGATGGCCATATTATCGCCCGTGAGCATTTTGACGCCGATGCCGTTTTCCCGCAGGAATCCGATGACATCCTTTGCGTCGAGGACGAGGGGATCGGAAAGCATAAGGATGCCGATGAGCTGCATATCCCTTTCTTCGGTGCCGTCTTCGCGGATTGCAACGCCTAAAACCCGGTAGCCGTCATCGGCAGCTTTTTGAACGTCGGTTTCGTATTGCGATTTCAACTCGCCATCCATGGTGCAGAGCCCTTCGATCACTTGCGGGGCGCCCACCGAAACGACCGTTTTCACGTTCTTGAACGAAGCAACGGCGGTCGATCGTTTTCGTTCCGAATCGGCCGGGGTGAGCTCGATGACGGAAAAATCGCGCGCGAGACCCATCGTTCCAGCCTTTTTGTTCACGGCGTTGTCGATGGAACTTTTCGTATCTTCCGGCGCTGCTGCGGAAGCGTAGTAGACGACATCCTCTTTTTCCCGGCCGCCGTAAGACAGAATGCCCGAGACGGTGATTTGATTGTTCGTCAAAGTTCCCGTCTTATCGGTCAAGAGCAAGTTGACGTTTGCGAGATCCTCGAGTGCCGAAAGCCGCCGTACGATCGTCTGTTTTTTCGCGAGTTCCAAGGCACCGAGGCTGATGATGAGAGTCATAACGGTCGGCAGGCTGATCGGAATACCGGCGATCACCAGGCTCAAGTCGAGGACGACGATGTCGCTCAAGGAGACGTTTTGGAAAAAGAAGGCGGCAGAAACGATCACGACGCCGAGGAGCGCGATCGCCGTCAAGAACTTCGAAATGGTCAAGATGTCCTTTTCGAGGATGCTCCGCCGGCTTACCCGTTCGACGAGCGTGATGGTTTTGCCGAAGTTTGTCTTAACGCCCGTTGCCGTGACGGTCATAGTTCCCGACCCGGTCGCGACAAACGATCCCGAGTACACCTTATCCTTTACGCCTTTATCTTTCGGCAGCGATTCGCCGGTCAAGACCGCTTCATTGACCGTGAGATTCTTCGCGTCGGACAAATCGCCGTCGGCAGGAATGATGTCGCCGACCATAAGGGTCACCGAATCTCCCGGAACCAGGAGGCGTGAATTGACCCACGTCCACGTTCCGTCGCGGAGCGTCTTTACTTGGAATTCCAAACTTTCCTTGAGTTTTTTGATGGCGTTGTCGGCCTTGTTTTCCTGCCAAAAGCCGATCACGAAGTTCAAGATCATGAGAAAGAGGATGAACCAAAAATCGAAGACCTTCCCGCTCCACAGGGAAAGAAGCGCCGCCGCAAGGAGCATGAGGGCGATGGGCGAGATGAGCCACTTCGCGACTTTCGCGAAGAAGCCGATCTTTTTTTCGGGTATTTCGTTCGGACCGTACTCCTTCAACCGTTTCTCGACTTCTTCCGACGAAAGACCCCCCAGCGTCAAGGTGTTCATATGTTTCCATTGTAATACTTTTTTCAGCAGCGGAAATATCGTGTATAGTGGTAATAGTGAAAAACGAAATAATGAAAAATTTGAACCGCGAGCAACGCGAAGCGGTCGAAACGACAGCAGGGCCCGTCCTCGTGATCGCGGGACCGGGGTCGGGCAAGACGCGGGTCATCGAATACCGTGTCTTGAACCTCATCCGATCCGGTATCGACCCGAGAAAAATACTCCTTCTTACTTTCACGAAGCGTGCAGCACGCGAAATGCTCGCGCGGGCCGCTTCCCACGACGAACGGTGTGCGCTCGTTGAAGGGGGAACCTTTCATTCGTTCGCCTATAAGCTCCTCCGGGTATACGGCAGCGAATTGGGCCTTAAAAAGACGCTTTCCGTTCTCGATGAAGGAGATGCGGAAGAACTCATCGGAAAGATCCTGAATTCGTTCGATGTAAAAGAGAAGAAAGAAGCATTCCCGAAGAAAGATACCCTGAAGAATATGTTCAGCCTTTCAGTCAACAAGGGGCTGGATCTTCCGGACGTCGTCGACCGTTACTTTTCACACCTTGCCGATTTCGTGCCGGAGCTGTTATCGATCTTCGAGCGATACCGGCTGCGGAAGAAGGAAAGCGGCTATGTCGATTTCGACGACTTACTTCTCTATGCACGGGACCTTTTGATGCTCAAAAAGACCGGGGAAGCGATCGCTTCGCGGTATGAATACGTCATGGTCGACGAATTCCAAGACACGAATCCCGTCCAAGGCGATTTGACGCACCTCTTGGGAAGGCGGACGGGGAATGTCCTCGCGGTCGGCGACGATGCACAGAGCATTTACGGCTTCCGGGGCGCTTCGCACAAAAACATCATGGATTTTCCGGAATATTTCCCGGGAACGAAACTCATCAAGTTAGAGGAGAACTACCGTTCGACGCAGTCGATCCTTGATCTGTCGAACGAGCTTTTGGCGAACATGGCGGACAAATTCAAGAAAGAGCTCGTATCCGCGAAGGGAAAGACGGGCGAGCGCCCGAAACTCCTCTATTTCGGAAATGTTGCTGACGAGACGGAATGGATCGCGGAAAAAGTCATTGCTCTTGCTTCGGGAGGCGTGCCCCTGAAGGAACAAGCGGTCCTTTTCCGATCGACGTACGTTTCCATCATGCTCCAAGCGGAACTTTCAAAAATGCGGATCCCGTACAAAGTTTTCGGCGGACTCCGGTTTTACGAAACGGCGCATGTGAAGGATTTTTTGGCATTCGCGAAAGTGATCGCAAACCACAAAGATGAAATAAGCTGGGGGAGAATTTTGAATCTCTTGCCGGGTGTCGGGAAAAAAACAGCGGAAGCGCTTTGGGAAAAGATGGGCGGAGCGGATGACCTTGATCGGGCGCTGCCCGTTCTCGAAAGAGCGGGGTTCGCCGGCAGGAACGGGGGAGAGGTCTTGAGACTGAAGGAAGCGATCGCCGATGCCTCGCGCCTGAAAACCAACCCCTTCAATCTTTTGGGGAGAGTCCTGAATTTTTATTTGCCGATCTTCCGTGAAAAATTCGATGACTGGCCGACACGCCTCCAAGATCTCGAGACCATCAAAGATCTTGCGGAGGAGTACCACGAGCTCGACGCATTCCTTGCTGATCTCTCGATTGACATACCGGAGGGTCGCGACGAAAACGAGGAAGAGTTCTTGACGCTCTCGACGATTCATTCGGCAAAGGGCCTCGAGTGGAATACGGTATACCTTTTGGGCGTTTCCGAAGGAACCCTGCCCTCGAAGCGGTCGATGGATTTTGATGAAGATGTCGAAGAAGAGGGGAGGTTACTCTATGTGGCGGTCACACGGGCCAAGGAGCAGCTTTATTTATTCTTTCACTTGGACGACGGCCGAAGTGCCTACCTCGGAAATCGGATTTCGCGGTTTTTGGAGCCGGCGAATGTCTTTGGGACGCTTTTTCACGAGGATCTTTCAGGATACGGTTTGAAGGACGAAGCGCGTTATAGTGACGAGGATGAGGGAATAGAGTTTGAGTAGTCCGGAGAAAACGCGTATACCTTTCAGAACCGCGGTTCCCGCGCTCCAGCGGCGCGAGCCCGCTGCTTCTCAGCTCTCTCGGCTGAACTCTGTCGGAAGAGGTTTCAAGATAACCGAACGAGCCGCATCGCCGAGCCAGCCCCCCGCCGAATGGCGAGTCGGGTGGTGAGGAGCGTGTAAGTGAAGGATTTTTAATCTCTGGAGACCCGGGTGAAGGAAAGAGGGGTGGGAGCGGAACGGGGTTTTGACAAGAAAGAGGGGGCTGGTAAAATAAAGATGTATGGCAAAAGTCACGATATATACCACCCCCACGTGCGTGTTCTGTCGGATGGCGAAAGCCTTTTTTCGATCGCACAATGTGGAGTATACCGAACTCGATGTCGCGAAGGATTTGAAGGCGCGGCAAGAGATGGTCACGAAGTCCGGCCAACTCGGCGTTCCGGTGATCGATGTCGAGGGAACTGTCGTCGTCGGCTTCGATCAAGCGACGCTCGCGAAACTCTTGAATATTAAATAGGTTCTTATGGACCCGCTTCTCATACCGGCGTTTGCGGGCGGTGTCGTAACATTTCTCGCTCCTTGCACCTTGCCGCTTTTGCCGGCCTTTTTGGCTTTTATAAGCGGCGTGCCGATGACGGACCTCGCCGACAAGGAAAAGATGGAAAAGATGAAATCGAAGATCGTCGGGAATGCGATCTTTGCGATCTTGGGATTTTCGTTCGTGTTCGTCCTTTTCGGATCGGTCCTCGGCTTTCTCGGCGTGCCGCTCTTGAGATATCGGCTTCTTCTCCTCAGGATCGGCGGGATCTTGATCGTGTTCTTCGGCCTTTTCATGGTGACGGAAGGCCGGTTCAAATTTCTTTCGTTCCTTTATAAAGAGCGGCGTTTGAAGGTAAGCCGATTGTTGAGGCCGGGAAATCCTTTCAGTTCCTTTATCTTCGGCGCGACATTCGGCCTCGGGTGGACACCGTGCATCGGGCCGGTCTTGGGGGCGATCATGACCATGGCTGCGATAACCGGTGAAGCTGTGAGAAGCGCAGTGCTTCTCGGCGTGTTTTCTTTGGGGCTCGGCTTGCCCTTCTTCTTGGTGGCTCTCACGATCGCGTATGTTTCGGATTATTTGGCGAAAATCGAACGCTATTTGAATGCAATCTACTTCGTCGCCGGATTGTTCCTCGTGTTCATAGGGATTTTACTTGTGTTCGATTTGTTGCCGATCTGGACCAGCTTTTTCTACCAAGTATTTTAGTAACCTTCCGAGTCTCGAGGGCCGCTCGGCTGCAGTTGGACGCTGAACGATGCAAGATGATAGAATAGGAGTGCATTCACATGAAAAATAAAGTAAGGGGGTTCTTTCGGTTCTTCAGGCGACCGCGAAACATCATTCTCGCGGTTATTGTTCTTGCGATCGCCGCCTTTTTTGTTTTTGGGGGCAAGAAACAGCAGGCAGCCGATCTCATTACGGTGAAATCGGGAACGATCACGCAAGATGTCGTCGTAACCGGCGACATTACGTCATCGGAAAACGTCGATCTGTCGTTCCAGCAATCCGGCACCGTCGCAAAGGTCAACGTCGCGACGGGTGACAAGGTGAACGTGGGCGATATCCTCTTGACCGAGGATTCGAGCGTGCTCCAAGCCCAACTTCAGCAAGCCGAAGCAAGCGTTGCGCAAGCTGAAGCAAATCTCGGCATTCTCCAAAACGGCGCAACGCCGCAGGCTGTCGCAGTGTCCGTTGCCGAAGTTTCGAATGCCGAAAGCGCCCTCCTCGGTGCTGGGAAAAGCGTCGTTTCGACCGTTCAAGACGCTTACACGAAGGCGGATGACGCGATCTACAATCAAGCCGACCAAATCTTTACGAATCCTCGGACAAATCCGCAACTCATCTTTTCGGTACCCGATCAGCAGCTTGCCGTGAATATTCAATCGGAACGATCGGGCATCGAGTCCGATTTCAACGCATGGAACGCTTCGCTTTCCAATCTCACGGCAACGAGCGATCTTCCCGTTGCCCTTAAGGTGACCAAGGGATATTTGGACGACGTTCAAAATTTCTTGGCGGACGTCGCGTCGGCCTTGAATCTTGTGAGTCCTTCCGGAAGCACCTCGGCGACCAATCTCGATACCTGGAAGACCGACGTCGCTGCGGGGCGGGCGGAAGTCGTGACGGCAATCGGAAGCGTCGTCGCGGCGGAAAGCACGCTCAATTCAGATCAAACGGCGCTTGCGGTTGCCGAAAAACAATTGGCATTGAAGCAAGCTCCCGCAACGCCGGACCAAATAGCGGCGGATGAAGCAGCCGTTTCTCAAGCGAGGGCCCAAGTGTCGCTCATTCAAGCGCAAATCAAGCAAACGATCCTCCGGTCGCCCGTCGCGGGCACGGTGACGAACGTCGTGCCGAAGAAGGGGGAAGTCGTGACCGCCGGAGAGACCGCCACCTCGATCATCGGGAGCAACAGCTTGGAAGTCGAAGCGTATGTTGCGGAATCGGATGTTGCGAAGCTCAAAGTGGGGGACCCGGTAACCCTCACACTCGACGCTCTTCCCGGCGAAACATTCACGGGGCATCTCTTTTCCATCGATCCTGCCGAGACCATCGTGAACGGCGTGGCCAACTACAAAGTCAAGGTCAGCTTCGACACCATGGACCCGCGATTCAAAAGCGGTCTCACGGCAAACCTTACCATCGAGACGCAAAGGAAGGACCATGTCCTTGTCATCCCCCAGTTTGCCATCGTTCAAAACGATCAAGGAACCTTTGCTATAAAAGTAGCGAACGGGAAGCAAGAACAAGTGCCGATCACGCTCGGAATTCAAGATCAAAACGGGAACGCCGAAGTTGTAAAGGGGCTCCAGGAAGGGGATCAGGTTTTGAATGTTGGTTTGAACCCCCAAAGCTAGCTCCTCGAATGATCTCGGTCAAAAATCTCAAGAAGATATATCAAGACGACGGATCGGAAACACAAGCGCTCCGCGGCGTCTCGTTTGAGATCGAGAAAGGGGAATTTGTCGCGATCATGGGACCCTCGGGTTCCGGCAAGTCGACGCTTCTCCATATTTTGGGGTTTTTGGACCGGCCGACTTCGGGTTTCTATTCGTTTACGGGGAAGGTGATGGAAGAACTGAGCGATCTCGAGCTTGCGGAAATACGGAACGACGAGATGGGATTCATCTTTCAAGACTTCAATCTTTTGGGGAAGTTGTCGGTTTATGAAAATGTCGAGTTGCCGCTCCTTTACAACGACAAGATAGCGTCGCGCGAAAGGAAAAGCGCGGTCGAGCGTGCGGTCGAATCCGTCGGCCTTTCGGAAAAGATCGGCGTTGTGGCGGGAAATCTCTCGGGAGGGCAAAAGCAGCGGGTCGCGATCGCGCGGGCCCTCGTCAATAATCCGAACGTCATTTTTGCGGACGAACCGACCGGCAATCTCGATTCGAAATCGGGCGGGCAGGTCATGGAAATCTTGCGGCACTTGAATGACGGAGGGCACACGGTGATCTTGGTGACTCATGAAACGTACACGGCGGAATTCGCCGAGCGGCTGATCCGCCTCAAGGACGGCGAAATTGAAAGCGATGCGCCGGTCCATAACCGTCGGAAAATCGACGACTTTTTCAAATAACATGAGTCCCGTTAGAAATCGCGTACGCAAATCATAAGAGAAAACATGAAAACCCAATCAGTCGAATATTTCAAAAATAATCTACGCAAAACGCGAGCATGCGTATGCGTACTATTTCTAACGGGATGAGGTTCAATGACGCATTCAAAACGGCGCTGCGGAACGTAGGACATTCGAAAATGCGCTCATTCCTCACGATCCTGGGAATCGTGATCGGCGTTGCGTCGGTCATCATTCTGATGTCCGTCGGCCAATCGGCGCAGGATTATATCTTGAATCAAGTAAAGGGCGTCGGGTCCAATTTGATCTTCATCATACCGGGCGGCACGGGCGGCTCGAAGTTTTCCGCGCCGGCATCGGAACGAGGGGTCTTGATCAAGACGCTCGTGGCGGGGGATGTTACGGCGCTCGAACGGGAGCCGACCATCGCGGCCGTCGCGCCGATCGTGAATGGGCAAGCGACCGTTGCTTACGGCAACAACGACACATCGGTCCCGTATGAAGGGGTGACGTCCGAATTTTTCCCGATGCGGAATTTCGGCGTCTCGGCGGGAAGGATATTCAATCAGTCTGACATCGATTCTTCGAATCGGGTCGTGATCCTCGGTTCGACCGTCGCAAAAACGCTCTTCGGCGGCGTGACCCCGGTCGGGAAGTTCGTTCGCGTGCAAAACGTTCCACTCCAAGTGGTGGGTGTTTTGACGGACGAAGGAGTGGGGCCGGGAGGGATCGATCAGAACAATATGGTTTTGATTCCCGTGACCGTTGCGCAAAACCAACTCCTTGGCATCAATTACTATAATTATATTTTGGTTCAGGCGAACAGCTCTTACGACATCAGTTTCGTGACAGCGCGGGTGAAGACGGTCTTGAGGCAAACGCATCACATTACAGATCCGGTGAAGGATGATTTCACGGTCGAAACGCAAGCCGACATCCTTTCCATTTTAGGGAATATCACGTCCGTCATGACCATCTTCCTCACGGCGATCGCGTCGATCTCGCTCATCGTCGGCGGCATCGGGATCATGAATATCATGCTCGTATCGGTCGTCGAACGGACGCGGGAGATCGGTCTCCGGAAGGCGGTCGGCGCAACGACGGCGGACATCTTGCGCCAGTTTTTGATCGAAGCGACGCTCTTAACGCTCCTCGGGGGCATCGTGGGGATCTTGCTCGGCGGACTCGTGACTTTCGGGGCATACCTCGTGATCGCAAAGCTTTTGAATGTCGCATGGACGTTTGCCTTGCCCTTCGGCGCCGTCATACTCGGCGCCGGCGTCTCGATCTTGGTCGGATTGGTCTTCGGGTTTTATCCCGCACGCCAAGCTGCCCGCAAAAGCCCGATTGAGGCATTGCATTATGAATAGGGGAGCGTATATACTAAAGTCCTATGTGGTCACGGATGGAATTTTGGGTCTTCACCATCGTCGGGTTCGCCCTCGTCTATTACGGGTACACCCGCGTGTTGGGATAGGCTCGAATTATCGCTCGACGAGAATTTTCTCTTTCTTCTCCCCCGCTCGGGGATGTTTTCGTTCTTCTTGCCTTCTTCTCGGTTCCCGGGGTTCGATGCCGAGTAATCGCTCTCTCAAAAGATTCACCAACCGGTCATCTTCTTTTCCGCGGAATGGTATGAAAAGTTTCATCCAGCCGGAAATTTCGTTCATTTGCGGATTCAAGCCGTTTTTTCTCGCTTGGTCCGCGATGGTCCAAAAGATTCCTCGTGCGTATTTCACGGGAAGATAAGAGAGGAGGTGGTCTTCGTTGGCCTCGAAGTATCCGTTGGCCTTCCTCCAAAGCGGCCGGTGGGTCCGCTCGTCCAGCGGAGCGTCTTCCGCGATGGCCAAAAGCGGAGCAGGCAGCTTTTCGGCTGTTCCCTCGACGAAGATTACTTTTCCGAATCGGCTGCCGAATGAATTTTTACCGGACTCGAGATATGCTTCGGCTTCCCGCGATTCTTTCATGTGTTTGTTGACCAGTTCTTGGAGTCCGCGCTTTTCAATAAACTCCCCGCTCAAGGGAGCTGAGGCTTTTTTGACGATGATGTCTTGGACCTTTCGGTTCATCGCTTCGAAGTCCTGCGGCATATCGTCCATTTCGCCGGTCAGGAAATCGTTCATGACATTCAGAAGCTGCGCCTTGGAGAGCTTCCGATTGATTTTGAAGAGATTGATCTCTCGGTCGTCGAAAAAACCAATCTTCGCAAAGTCGAGCCATTTACCCTTCTCGATGAGATCGGCAAAGACGGCAAGCCCCATCATTTCAGCTTTTTCCTTCGGATCGAGGTGATCGAAAAATCCGCCTTCCCACAGCTTCTTGAACAAGAACCACGTCGTGCCGGTGGAAGAATATTCCCGCTCGTTGAAATAGATCTCGAGCGCGTTCCGCAGATTGGGGACGGCGATCTCGTTTTCCTTCCCCGGCTCGAAGAAGCCGACGTTTTCCGGGCCGATCGAAAAGCCCGCGTTTTCGATCATGATGTGCTGGATTTCATAGCCAAGCCCCGACGGTCTTCTGATCTCGTACCCGTGACGCCGTTCAGAATATCCGACATTGCCGGGGAAATAAAAGAAACCGTAATGATCCTTAAGCTCCTGCCGCGCTTGCTCAGCGGCATAAGGGGGTACGTCGGCGTTCTTGAGGGAGTCGACGATGGATCCGAACACCGAAAGGTTGAAAGCGGCTCCCGCCCGCGGTATCTTGTCCCACTCCGGATCCGCGTTCAAGCGTTTCCTGACGCTTCCGAGGAGAAGTGCAGCTTCGGCGCGCTCGGCGATCCTTGGGGGAATTTCTTTGCCTCCCGGGATCTCCAGTTTTTTTCCTTGTACCTTCGCGCCGGCGGCTTTTGCGCTCCAAACATCAATCACCTCGTCGAATCGATCTTTGTCCTTTTGTTCTTTTCCATCCTTGTGCTTTTCATACTCGGCTTCCGCCGCCTCGTCGATCTTTTCCTTCTTCCTTTCCCTCCTTTTTTCGTTTTCCCTCTCCCTTTCCCAGTCGATGTTCCAAGGCGCTTTTTCCATACTCTTATGATAAATAATCTGTGGTATAATGGGAACATGGTAAATGTCACAGCGGGTTTCACGAATGGCTGGGTCGTTCTTGCTATCATTCTTTGGGTTCTTCCATGGAAAGGTGTTGCCTTATGGCGTGCGGCAAAATTGTCGCAGAAATGGTGGTTTATCATCCTCCTTATTGTGAATACGATCGGTATCCTCGAAATCCTCTATATCTTCATCTTTTCCCGGCCGGCCATGAAGCGGCAAGGGCTCCTCAGAACCGAAGAAAAGAAGGAGGATGCGTAAGGAGGTTTGGTACGGAGCAGCGGGGCTTGCTGCGGTTGCCCTTGCGGTCGCGGTCTTGAGTATGCCGGCCGACATCGTTTCCGACGATACCGACGCGGCGAAGGGGACCTCTGTCGTGAAGGTGTTCTTCGGTAACAAGAACCTCGATCCGGGCGTATCTTGCAGAGAGGTGTTCCCGGTCTTGCGCACGATCCCGAAAACCGCCGCCGTGGGACGTGCGGCGATCGATGCATTGCTCCTTGGGCCGACCGACGAAGAGCGGGCAGCGGGATATTTTACGAGCGTCAATGCCGGCGTTACGCTCCGAGACCTCCGGATCGCAAGCGGGACGGCCTCTGCCGACTTCGATGAAGCGCTCGAAGCGGGAGTCGGCGGCTCGTGCCGGGTTGCCGCGATCCGGTCGCAGATCGCGCAGACACTTAAACAATTCCCAACCGTTCAGACCGTCGTTCTTTCGATCGACGGTCGAAGCGAAGATATTTTGCAGCCATAACTATGAAGAAAAAAAATAATAAGCCGCGTGTGGGGGAACGAGCTCCCGATTTCGAGCTCTTGGATCAAAAAGGGAAGGTTCATTCACTTTCCGCCTACGTCGGGGGGTGGGTCCTTTTGTATTTTTACCCGAAGGATGATACGCCGGGATGTACGAAAGAAGCATGCTTGATTCGGGATTACTTCCCCGATTTCAAAAAACTCAAGGCGAAGGTGCTCGGGGTGAGCGTCGACTCCGTAAAGAGCCATGAAAAGTTCGCCGAAAAATACCAGCTGCCTTTCACGCTTCTCGCAGACGAAAAGAAAGAAACGGTGAAGAGGTACGGCGTATGGGGCAAGAAGAAATTCATGGGGCACGAGTATGAGGGAACGCTCCGAACGTCGTTCTTGATCGACCCGCAGGGGAAGATCGCGAAGATCTACGAAAACGTGAAACCCGAAATCCACGCCGAGGAGGTCGTTAAAGACCTGAATGTCATAAAATCCTAATTTCAAAATACTAAATCCTAAATAAATTCCAATGACAAAAATTCTAAATTCAAAACGCCGAGTTTATGATTTCGAACATTTGGATTTCGTTATTGTTTAGGATTTAATATTTTATTTATATGGATTTAGCCGAAGAATTAAAAAAAATCATAAGAGGCGACGTGATGTCTGACGAGCAAACCCTCGCCGACTACAGCCACGATTATTCCATTTTCAACGTGACGCCCAGCGTGGTCGTTTTCCCGAAGGACGAGGATGACGTCAAAAAACTTGTCCAATTCGTTGAAGAAAAGAAGAAGGCGGGGGAAAATGTGTCGCTGACCGGCCGATCGGCGGGAACTGATATGTCCGGCGGCCCCTTGAATGAATCGGTGATCGTCGAGTTCACGAAGTATTTCAACCACGTCCGAGAGATCAACGAAGAAAAGGGGTATGTCGTCGTGGAGCCGGGCGTCTATTTCCGTGATTTGGAACATCAATTGCAAGCGAAACATCTGCTCTACCCGGCGTATCCGGCGTCGAAGGACCTGTGTGCCTTGGGGGGGATGGTGAATAACAATTCCGGCGGCGAGCTCACGCTCCAGTACGGCAAAACGGAAAATTTCGTCGAAGGGCTCCATATCGTCCTTGCCGACGGCAAGGAGCACTATCTCGAACCGCTTTCGGGCGCAAAACTCGAAACAAAGCTCAAGGAAGAAAGCTTCGAGGGGGACCTCTACCGGAAGCTGTATCGATTGATCGACGACAACTACGATGCGATCATGGCCGCGAAACCGAAGGTCAGTAAGAATTCGGCCGGCTATTACCTTTGGAATGTGTGGGACAAGGAGACCTTCGATATCACGAAAGTGATCGTTGGTTCGCAGGGAACCTTCGGGCTTTTGACGGCGGCGAGACTCAAGCTCGTACCGGCACCGAAATACACCCGCCTCGTTGTTATCTTCTCGAAGACGCTTGATCCGGTGCCGAATCTCGTGAATGACCTTTTGGCCCTGAAGCCCGAAAGCATCGAGTCGTACGACGACAAAACAATGGGTCTTGCGATCCGTTTTTTCCCGACGCTTATGAAACTCATGAAGGGCGGTCTTTTGAAACTGATGTTCGAGTTCATTCCCGAGGTCGGCATGCTTATAAGGAGCGGGGAAGTGCCCAAGATGATCCTCCTTGTTTCCGTGACGGCGGACGACGAGAGGGAGTTGGAGCGGAAAGCTCAAGAGGTTGTCGCAGCAGCCAAGCGATACAAACTTTTGGTCCGGAACGTGAAGAGTGATGCGGAATCGCAAGAATATTGGACCATCCGCCGGCAAAGTTTCGCACTCATCCACAGTCACGTGAAGGGGATGGATGCCGCCGCTTTCATTGATGATATCATCGTCGATCCGAAGTATATGCCCGAAATACTGCCGCAAGTGAATGCAATTCTCGATAAGCACAAGGACAAATTGGTGTATACGATCGCCGGGCATCCGGGAAACGGGAATTTTCATATCATTCCGCTCGTGCATATGGACGATCCGGAAACGCGAAAGATAATCCCCGAAGTGACCGAAGCGGTCTACCGACTAGTTCTCAAATACGGCGGTTCCATCACGGCCGAGCACAACGACGGGATCATCAGAACGCCCTATCTCAAAGAAATGTACGGCGATGCTATCGCTTCGCTCTTCGCCGAGACGAAGAAGATTTTCGATCCCGATGGCATCTTCAATCCGGGGAAAAAGGTAGGGGACACGCTCACGTATGCCGCGGAGCATATGAAGAAATAGGGGTCGGCGCTCAGTCGGCGCCTCCGTTCAGGCTGTCTCCAAGCCTCCGCCAGCTGGCGGACAAGTCTCGGTCTTCGCGGAGGTGCCGCCATCGCGCCAATGAGGTTTATGTTTGATTTTAAGGTTATAAAAAAAGACAAGGATTCCCATGCCAGAGTTGGTGTCATTGAGACGCCGCACGGCGCGGTCGAAACCCCCGCCTACACGATGGTCGGTACGAATGCTGCCGTCCGAACGCTTTCGCCGGAGGACATCACGGAAACGAAGACGCAGATCGTCATTGTGAACACCTACCATATGTGGAAGGACTTGGGTGACAAACTCGAGATGTTCGGTGGCTTGCATGAAAAGATGAAGTGGCAAGGGCCCCTCATGACCGACAGCGGCGGCTTCCAGGTTTTCAGTTTCGGCTTCGGCCGGGAACATAAAGTTGGAAAGGTGGCGAAAAAAATTTCCGAAACCATGCCGTCTCGAGGCGGCTCTCGGAGCGCCGACGAGCTCGGTATTCGCGAAGCGAATTCGGCGGCGCGAGAGCGCAGGTCGGCTTCGGCCGCCGGAGCCGGAGAACGACCGGCGACGAGAGAGGATATAGTTTCGGAAATAGGAGGAGAAAATTTGGTGAGGGTAACGGAAGAAGGGGTTTATTTCTACGACGGCGAAGAGCGATTCCTGAATCCGGAGCTTTCCATGCACATCCAAGGAAAACTCGGCGCCGATATCATCTTCGCATTTGACGAGTGCACGTCGCCCTTGAATGATTACGAATATACGAAAGAAAGCATGGAACGGACGCATCGCTGGGCTCTGCGTTCGCTCGATGCGAAAGAAAGGAAAGATCAAGCGCTCTACGGCATCGTTCAAGGAGGCGAATTCAAGGACTTGCGGGAAGAAAGCGCGCGCGTGATCGGGGGAATGGCATTCGACGGTTTCGGCATTGGCGGATCGTTCGGTAAATCGGAGATGCTTAATGTCCTCGATTGGGTGACCCCGCTCCTCCCCGAAGGGCGTCCGCGCCATCTTTTGGGCATTGGAAGGATCGGCGATATTTTTGAAGGGGTGGAACGGGGCATCGACACGTTTGATTGTGTGATTCCGACGAGAGAAGCGCGGCACGGATCATTGTGGACGAACCAAGGGCGTTTCGATATTCGCAAGGGGAAGTATGCGGGCGACAAAAGCAGGATTCGGGACGACTGCTTGTGTCCGGTTTGTTCGCGGAACATCTTAAGGGGTGAGCTGCACGCTCTTTTCAAAGCCAAGGATCAGGAGGCGGGGAGGCTCGCGACGATCCACAACGTTTGGTTCTTTAATGAGCTTCTCGCAAAAATCAGAGAGGCGATCAAAGAAGGAACATTCAAGGAATTGAAGGAAGAAACTTTTGCCGTCCTCGCCCGTTATAATAAGTAGGAGACCCATGAAAAAGATCATTTTTTATATCTTGTTCGTTTCAGGTATTTCTTTCGCCTCTTTTTCTTCCGCAGCGGTCCTTTCAATCTCCGTTTCCAATGCCTACCCCGTTCAAGGCGATACGATACGGGTTGCGGTTTCGGGGAGTGCGAGCGTGCCGAAAACCGCGACCGTGGGGAGCGAGACGACGAATTTTTTTCCGTATGGAGGAAAATACATTGCAGCGCTTGGGCTGAAAGTGACGGCTCCGACCGGCTGGCAAAAAATAACAATGCAGTTCGCGGATGGTGCAACAAGGACGAAATGGATCGACGTTCTGAAGAAAAAAATAACGGTGGAGACATTCACCGTTCCTCCGGAGATTGGCATGACGCCGACCGAATTGGTCCAAAGTTTGAATGATGAAAATGCGGAACTCGACAAGATCTTGAATACCGTGACGCCGCAATCATATATCACCGGTGCATTCGGCTTGCCCCTCGCGAATAATACACACATCACCGATTGGTACGGGATTTTGAGGAAGATGGGGAGCGAGGAATTCTGGCATCTCGGCACCGATTTCGCGGCGTCGGGCGGGAGCGCGGTCGGCGCCATGCAGGCCGGCATCGTCCGGTTCGCGACGTCGACCGTTTCGTACGGCAATATGGTCGTCGTTGACCACGGGGAGGGGATTTACTCGATGTATCTGCACCTCGCGAAGATTTTGGCAGCGGTGGGGCAGGAGGTGAAAAAGGGGACGGTCATCGGCCTCGTCGGCGATACGGGACTTTCGACCGGCGACCACCTGCATATATCAATGAAGGTAAATGGCATTTCGGTGGACCCGCTCCGCTTCGTGAAGGTTTTCTAAGAGAAACCCGCTTTGAGTCCTACTTCGTGAAGTAGAGGAACTCGAGGACGATGAGGACGAACCAGCCGATTTGGAGCACAAACCATGCGATGAGTTCCACCCACTCGGCCCGATCTTTCGTCGAAACCGAAAAGTTCTCGACGAGGGATGAATAAATATCCTCAAGCGAGTCAAGTTTTTCTTTGACGTCCCTCCGCCACTCACTGATCTTGAGTTTGCGGCTTGCGAGGTCGTAAAACCGGGCTGAGTACCATTCACCAATGAGCTTAATGTCCCGTTCCAGCGACTCGAATGCCGAAATCCACGTGAGGCGCCGATCAAGGATGTCCTTGGCCGCGTCGGAGACGGCCTTCGTCGAAGAGAACCACTTCTTTTCGCCGAGTTTTTTCATGATGTCTTGGATGTTCGCGAGCTGGTTGTCCAAGCGCTTGTCGAGGATCCGGTGGCGGAGGAGCTGAAGATTGGCAAGCATCAAAAGTTCCACAGCTAACCCGAAGTCGCCCTCGACGTCGAAGAGGAAGGCACCGTCCCAATCGATGATCGAGAGATCGTGTTTGGCGTATTTAATCTGTGCAGAAAGCGTGTACTCGACTTCCTTCGGATCGAGATTGATGGTCTCCGATTTAAGGAGCGAAGCTATCGTCGAAGCATGGACCAAAAATTGCTCCGGGTCGCCGACATATCCGGAAATCTCGAAGATCGAATACATTTCGCTCATATCCTCGCTGCCGCCCCACTTTTTGACGATTCGGTAACTTTCTTCGTACAATTTCGTTTCCCAGTCGCTCGTTTGCTCGCGGTCGAAGATGTTTTTGAGCTCGATTGAAGCTTGAATGACGAGAATATAGGGGATATAGCCGAGGATCGAAAAGGTCACTTCGCTCCCGCCGATCTTCTTTTTTTCTTCGCCGACAGTCACCAAGTGGGGGACGGACGAAGGAAAATAGTGCGGAGAGCTTTTTTGCGTTTCGGACTTGAAAACCTTCCCCCTCACTGCCTTGGGAACCTCGGAAAGTACGAGGGTCACCAGTTGATTTTTCATGTGCCTCTATTATAAACTATATCCGATGTTCAATAAAATCAGCCCGAAGAGATTACTTTTCATCATCGCGATCATCGCAGTGGCGGCTGGCATTTTTGACTATCAGCCACTGTGGGGAACGATCTCGAATTTCCGGCCTTGGAATCTCGGTCTGGATTTGGCGGGAGGAAGCGTCTTGACGTATGATATCAATCTCTCAAAAGTACCGCCGGCAGATGAACAGTCCGTCGTGAACGGTCTTCGGGATGTCATTGAAAAGAGGGTGAACCTCTTCGGCGTTTCCGAGCCCAAGGTTTATGTTGAAACTGTGGGGACGAACGAACGGCTGGTCGTGGAACTTGCAGGCATCAAGGATGTCAATCAGGCCATTCAAGAAATCGGCGCAACGCCGTTCTTGGATTTTCGAGAGGTTCAAGAAATTCCAGCGACGTCGACGGGGGCACTTTCAACCTCTTCCACGTCGACCCTTGCCGGCCAAAACCTCGCCTTCATTCCGACCGACTTGAACGGCAGATATGTTGTCGGAGCTCAAATGTCTTTCAATTCGGTGACCAATCAGCCCCAAGTGGACATCGAGTTCAATTCGGAAGGCGCAACCTTGTTTCAAAACTTGACGGCAAAGAATGTCGGAAAACCCATTGCAATTTTTTTAGACGGCCAGTTGATCGAAATGCCGGTGGTTCAAGAGACGATAACCGGCGGGAAGGCCGAAATAACGGGGAACTTCACGGTTCAAACCGCTCAAACGCTCGTTGAGCGGTTCAATGCCGGCGCCCTTCCGGCCCCCATCACGCTCGTGAATCAGCAAACGATAAGCCCCAACTTCGGGAAAAACGCGCTCGATACGGCGATCTTGGCAGGCGTCATCGGGACTTTAGCGGTCATGGTCTTCATGCTCTTGTACTACAAGAAACTTGGCATCTTCGCATCGGTGGCTCTCCTTATCTATATCGCCATCACGCTCGCCATTTTCAAGATTGTGCCGGTCACGATGACTTTGTCGGGAATCGCCGGATTCATTCTTTCGATTGGCATGGCTGTCGACGCGAACGTTTTGGTCTTCGAGCGGACGAAAGAAGAGCTCCAGCGCGGCTTGAGCCATGCTTCCGCAGTCGAGGAAGGATTCAAGCGGGCATGGACATCCATTCGGGATTCGAACGTGTCAACTCTCATTACATCGGCCGTCCTTTACTATTTCACGTCGAGCTTCGTGCAAGGTTTTGCCTTATCCCTTTTTATCGGCGTTCTCGTGAGCTTGTTTTCGGCCATCACTACTACGCGAACGCTCCTCAGGGTTTTTGAGAGTCGCGAAAAGAAACAAGTGGCATGAATCCCGTTAGAAATCGCGTACGCGCATCATCACGAAGAAACAATATGGATAAAGAACTAATAAAAATGGTCAAAGGCAATATACGCAAAGCGCGTTCCGCGTATGCGTACTATTTCTAACGGGATGAAATTTTTGAACGTCGTAGAAAACAGAAAATACTATTTATCGTTCGCTGCCGTCATTGTTGCGGCGAGCTGGCTCGGCGTTATCTTCCTCGGCTTGAAGCCCGGGATCGATCTTTCGGGGGGAACCGAGTGGCAAGTTGCGTTCACCAGCGGAAATGTTTCGGTCTCTGAGGTACAATCGGCGCTTTCGTCCGCGGGGCTTCGGGAGCTCGCGGTGAGGAGCCTCGGGCCGAACCAATTCGACGTCGAAACGCCGGAAATGAGCGAAGCCGACCATCAAAAATATGCCGATGTATTGAAGGCGAAAATCGGAAACTTCAACGACGAAAATTTTTCGAGTATCGGCCCCACGGTGGGAAGCGAGCTGGCGCACAAATCGATGACCGCCATCATCCTCGTTTTGGTCGGGATTTCGCTCTATATCGCGTACGCTTTTCGGAAAGTTTCGGAGCCGGTCAAATCGTGGAAGTACGGGTTGATAACGCTTGCGACGCTCGTCCACGACGTTTCCATTCCAGCGGGTTTTTTGGCGCTCCTCGGATTTTTCAAGGGCGTTGAAATAGATACCAACTTCATCGTGGCGCTTTTGGTCATTATGGGCTTTTCCGTTCACGATACCATCGTTGTTTTCGACCGGATCCGGGAAAATCTTTTGGTGGCTCGGGGAAAGAAGACCCCGCTTGCGGAGGTCATCGATTACAGCGTCCGGGAAACGTTTGCGAGGTCTGTAAACACGTCCTTCACGCTCGTCTTGGTCCTTGTTGCGCTCATCGTATTCGGTCCGCAATCCCTCTTTTATTTCATCCTTACGATACTGATCGGTACTCTTTTTGGCACCTATTCTTCCATATTCGTCGCGAGCCCCCTTTTGTACCTTTGGCAGAAGAAAGACTAGTTGACTACTTTTTAACCTTGTGGTAGAATGATTTTGCAATAAATTCATGAAAAACGTGAATGCCATCATTGATGATATTCTTTTAATCTTACCGCCCAAACAGCGGCGGATCATTGCCGGCCGGTTCGGTTTGAAGAATGGAAAAGTGGAAACACTTCAAGAAATCGGCGACGAAATCGGCATCACGCGGGAACGGGTGCGGCAAATCGAAGAACAAGCGCTGAAAAAAATCCGGGAAAAGACGAAGACGGACGGAAAGGAAATCGTCGATTTCGCGAAAAAACACCTCCTTTCGGCAGGCGGCGTGAAGTTGGACGAAGATTTTTTAAATGATGTTCTGTACGGCTTGAAGATCGACGCAAAGACGAAAAATGCGAAAGAAAAAGTGCGCTTCATTCTCTTGGTTTCCAACGATCCGATGTATTCGCGGGAAGACGATAAGATGAGCGCTTACTGGTATGCAACGAACGATGCGCGGAAGAAATTTCTCGAATTCGTGAACGATATGACGAAGTTTTTGACGACGAAAGACAAAACGGCGATCTTGACGAATAAATTGTATCTCGGACAATGCAAGGATCTTGCATCGTGCCATTTTCTCTCCATCCCGAAACATTTCGGCACGAATATCTTTGGAGATTTCGGCCTTAAGAATTGGCCGGAAATAGAGCCGAAGACGATCCGCGACAGGGTCTATTTGGTGTTGAGGAAGCATGGAGCGCCACTTCACTTCACGGACATCGCCAAGTATTCGTATAAGTACGGGTTGGACAAAAAAGTCCCGCATGTCCAGACGGTGCACAACGAACTCATCAAGGACCATCGCTTCGTTTTGGTCGGGAGGGGAATGTATGCGCTCCGGGAGCACGGCTTCGAGCCGGGAACCGTGAAGGACGTCCTGGTGGACCTTTTGAAGAAAAACGGGCCTCAAAAAGTGGGCAAGATCATCGAACTCGTGAAGGCTCAGCGGTTAGTGAAGGAAAACACCATCGTTTTGAATCTCCAAAACAAAAATCACTTCCAGAAAACGGAGGACGGCAAATTCTTCGTGAAAGAAGCGTAGTAATCACGCGGGAAACGTAGTATAATTTCCCGTAAGGGAATGCTGAAAGATATCGTCGGCGGTTTTGGTGACATCTTGAAAGATCTCTTCTCGACCTGGGAGATTTGGCTTGCCATTCTCGTCGCCGGGCTCATTGGGTCGTTCTTGGTGCCCTTTACCGGCCTCACATCCATTGGGGAGGCCCTTTTGTATTTTCTCGAGTATACATGGTGGTTGTGGGTTTTTATCATCCTCTTCAATTTGTTCAAAGAATTGTGGCTCCATTACAAGCGGGAGATGTATAAAAAATCCCTGAAGTGGATTCTCCTCGAACTTCGAGTTCCTCGAAACATCCAAAAGAGCCCCCAAGCGATGGAACAGGTTTTGACGGCCATCCACGCGCTCCGGAACGCTCCGTCCGATTTCAAGGAAAAATACATCGAAGGAGAAGTAA
>CAZMFA010000002.1:0-58743 GCA_964565515.1 uncultured Candidatus Saccharibacteria bacterium
CCGGTATACGTCATCGGTACCTCGAAAACCCCTTCACTGTAGCGAAAAAGCGGGGACGATAGTGTATAATTAAAATCAGGAATTACTCTACCTGCGCTATTTAAAGTTAGCTACGAAATACGAATGAGATTTCATTTAACCAAAAAGAAAAGAAGGGTGGTTGGTGTCCTTATTGTGGGCGCAGCCGTCGGTTTGAGCGCTTATCTCATTGTGAAACCCACATCGGCGGAACCCCAAGCGACCGGCATTTCCATTGCGACTTCGACCGGCGGGGCGAAACTCGATCCTTCGCTCGTCTTCCAATCAAATCCCCTCGAAAACCTGACGCTCGACTTCGCCAACAAGGTGTTTCAAAGCGCGATCGATAACAATTTGTACCAAACGAGCGGCCCCCCGAGCATCCTTCCGCCGAACACATCGGACGTCCAAAAGACTATTTCCCAAATCATCGACAACGAGTATGCAACGGAGGTCGTGACGAGCTCCGACATCACAGTCGGCACCGATGACTCCAAGGCGGCGCAAACGCTTTACCTCCTCTATATGAATCAAGTCGTGTCGGACATCCCGACCTTCAGCGGAACCTCGACGCCTTCGGCGGACCTTGCAACGTCGTTCACGACGGCCGCACAAAATTTCGATACGGCCGTGCAACTTCTCGAGGCGGTCAAGGTTCCGCCGTCGTGGGTCTCGGTCCACAAAGACCTCTTGACGCTTCTCATTCACCAACGGAACGTTTTCCAGTCGCTCGCCAAAGCGAACAACGATCCGGTGCGGTTCATGATCGCTCTCTATCAAGGGGGGTCGAATCAATTCGACGCCGTTTTTTCGGAGATACAGAGCGAGATAAACCAAAAGATACAAGATGAAAAACTTATTTAAAACAGCTGCGGTTTTCCTTTTAGTAACCACGACGGCAACGTACGCGGCGTTTCCAATCATTTCGAACGCTCAAACCGTTTCCCAATCGTGCGATTCATATAGCTTGGTGTGGGCATCGAACGGCAGCCCCATTGACCCCACCAACCTTAACGACTTCACTGTACCTCCAACGCCCACAACTGCGGTGGCGGGAAGTTTCGGGTTGACCACCTCAACGAACTCCACCGCGGGGGCCACGGTACCAACATACACCCTAAACACGGCAAGCTCGACCCACGCCGGGGACACCGTACAATGGGCGTGCAGTAGCGGCACGGCGACCGCGGGTGGGCTTTTCTCGACAACCGAACAGCAGAATCCCCCCGGCATGGAATCATGTCTTGCGGCGGCCCAAATCGCCCAAAAGTATGCTTGGTACACCACGATGGGAAGTTCCACGCAGCTCGAAAAGAATATCAGCCTCTTCATTATGCCGAAGATTAAAAACCTGCTCTCCAATGCGCTTGGCAATTACAAAATAGACCTCAGTACTCTCGTCGGGACGAGTACGCTGAAGAGCATCTTCGGCAACTCGAACATCTCAATCAATCAACTGACGAATCTTTTTAACAGCAATAGCATTCAAGGCGCTCTTCAAAACATTTTCTCGAATTCCGCCCTTGGACAAAGTGTAAATAGTCGGATCAGCGGCATTAGGAACACGGTAGAAGATGAGATGAAGAAGGAGCTTACTAAACTTGGCCTTGATGTTTCAGGAAAACTCACGCAATTTGCAAAATCAGAACTTGGCCTCAGCACCCAAGTTCCCGTCTACGACCAAAATGTTCAGTCGGCCGTGAATCAAAACACGGAAGCGACAAAGCAGGTCATCGCCGAGCAGAAGAACCAGGAGCTCATCGCGGACACGAGAGCGAAGTGCAACCTTCTTCTCCAAGACACCGTCGAGACAATCAAGCGATCGCTGCTCTACCAATTCACGAGCGAGACCGTCGACTGGATCCAAGGCGGAGGAATTCAAATCAGCTCCGACGGGAAGATCACGGTGAACCCCCCGCAATATTTCCAGCGGCCCCTGAAGGACCTTGCTGACGCGGGGCTGAACGCCGTCGACAACATCATCTCCCAGGTCGCGCCGCAGCTTTGCCAACCATTCCAGCTTGCCGTGACGCTCCAAATCCCCACAACCAACCGTCAATCCAATCCGTTCTACCAGCAGGCAAGCTGCACCTTGAATCAAGTGGTCTCCAATATCCAAGGCTTTTACAACAATTTCCGGAGCGGGAACTGGCTCGGGTACCAGGAAGTTTGGATGCCGCAAAACAACTACTACGGAGCGTCGCTCATGGTGAACGATATGCTCACGAGCGGCGTGACCCAAAGCCAGCAGGCGCTTCAAAATCAAATGAACCAATCGAACGGCTACAAGAGTACCTATATGTGCACCGAGTGGGACGAGTACAAGGAACAGCCGTCGTATTATTGCAGTTCCGGGACGTCGAATACCCGGCTGGAAAACGGGGTGTGCTATGCCTTGAACAACACCTTCAGCGATCCGAACGGAATGGTGGTCCCGACGGACGCCCAATCAATGCTGACGTCGAGCGCCTTCTTCGACCAATCTTCAGGCAAAATCTACACGAGTTCTGACAAGTCCATGTACTACCAATGCGCAAGCGCCATCGTCACCCAGCCGTCGAACATTGCTGCGGGCCTCGCTCAACAAGCCTCTCAAGTCGACACGAACGCTATCATCAACGCGCAAGACCTGACGGACATCGGCACCATCATCCAAAACGCGGTCATCAATAAACTGACGAAGGTCGGCATCACGGGCATCCGGGGAATCCTTCAAAACCTTCCCGCCATCCAGGAAAAGTGGCAACTATTGAAACCTTGATGAAGATGCTGAAAAAGAGGAGTTTCATGGTCGGTACAGCCTTGGTGATTCTATTCTTCGTCGCTTTGTCGCCGGTAACGAAAGCTCAGACCACCGTCCCGGTGCCGGTCACAAATGCGACGTCTTCCTTCGGCAGCGCTGCTCAATTTGCAACCTATGGTTCGACGTTTTCCCAAGTGGTGGGGGGGTTGATAGACAAAGGGCTCACGGCAACAGTTACCGGGGTTGTCAGCATTGTGGGTCAAATCCTCGGCTGGATCGCCGGCGTCCTCATTTACCTCGGCTCCCAGCTTATTTCGTTCGCTTTCAGTTTGAACAACTACATCATGGAAATGCCCGTTGTTTTGACTGGCTGGCAGGTCACAAGAGACTTGGCCAATCTCGGGTTTGTTCTCGCCCTCATCGTTATCGCCTTCATGACCATTCTCCGGTTCAACCAGTACGGCGCCCAAAAGATGCTCCCCAAACTCATCGCTGCCGCAATCCTTGTGAACTTCAGCTTGATGATCGGCGGAGCCATCCTCGACTTCACGAACGTGGTGACGAAATTCTTCGTCGATCGGTCGCTTGGCAACGGGTCGTACGCTGAGTCGCAGGACATCGGGAGCGAAATAACGGCGGCTTTCAACCCTCAAAAACTTCTGGAAGTTGATCAATCCACCGTGAAAACGCTGACGCCGGGATTTACGACCGCCATCGTGAACGTCGGGAGCTTGCTGTTCGCTACGGCATTCACCTTCCTCATGGGGCTCGTGATGCTCGCCGTCGCGCTTATGCTTCTTTCACGATTCGTGTGGCTCGCCTTCCTTATGGCGATCGCGCCCCTGCCGTGGCTTTTTAATATAATACCAATCGGGCAATTGAAGAGCGAGGGGGGCAAGTGGTGGTCCCAATTCATCCATTGGGCATTCGTTGCTCCGATTCTTTCCTTCTTTTTATACCTCACGCTTGCCACCGTGAACGCGGTCAGTAATATTTCGGGCACGATCTTGAGCCAAAACTCAAACGCCAGCTTGAACCCCACACTCATCAGCGGCGCCGTTCTCCAACTCACGAACATGCTCATCTTGGTCGGGTTTTTGATCGGGGGGCTCATGGCCGCAAACAGCATGGGGATCGCCGGCGCAAACGCCCTGATGGGCGTCGCGAAGAAAACCGGCGAAAAGGCCAAGGGGTGGGCTGGAAAGCAGACCGTCGGCAGGGCAGGGAGGCTTGGCAGAAGAGCACTTACGGCCGGAGCCGCCGGCGACAAAGACGGGAAATCGTGGCTTGAACGGGGAGGGGAAAGTTTGGGAAAGATACCGGTCGTCGGAGGCGCTTTCCGCGGCCTTGCCGGCGCTTCCTTCGGCGCCAAGGAGAAGTCCAAGAAGGAAATAGAAAAATCACAAGGCGAGAACAAGCGATATTCAAAAGAACTTTTGGCCGCGAAGCTCGACAAGCAAACCGTCATGACCGAGGACGACGTGGGAGCCGCCCTTGCTTTGGCGGAAAAAGGCGGATGGAACCTGTTGAACGACGGTACTAAGGCGAAGTTGGTGAAAGCTATCAAAAGAGCCGGGGCGACGGAACGGATAGCAGCATTCGACCCCGTCGCTGCCGCTGCGGCCGGCATGCCGATAGAAAAAGCCGTCGGAAAAGTCGAGGACGTCTCGAAGCTCGACAAATCCATCCTTCAGCAGATCGCCCCCCACTTGAGGCAGCAACAGATCCGGGATTTGGGTAATAAAGGAACGAAGGATCAAAAGCAGGCATACATGGAAGGTATTCAAGGAGCCTTTATCTCCGGGGCGGCAACAGACGAGAAACGAGCTGCAGTGAAGGAGGTGTTTGATCTCTTGGACAAGACCAACGATCAGCTAGACGCAACGCTGAAAGACTACAAGGACGCAAAAGACCTCGGCAAGACGGAAGAGATGGCAAAGCTCCAGCAAAAGAGAAATGAACTCCAAAAAAGGATAGTCGACATTCAAAGCACCCTCCAAAACGGCGGTACCTACGAAGTGAAAGAAACAAGCAGCCTTCTTGGGCCGGATAACAGACCCCAAGAGACCGTCATCAAGACCATAACCATCGACACCGCCACCGACAACGAAAAGGACTTGAGAAAGAAGGCGATCGGCAACAACCTTTCCGCTGCGAAACAAACGAGCTGGCAGGGTGAAGGCCTCTACAAAGAAAGGGTGCAGGAGCATGAAACATCATAACTTATGACGTTCGACGAAATTCCGCAAAACATAAAAAACAGCCTCTTCTCGGAACGAGTGGATGAAATTCTCGATGACGTGAGGGATAAGGCCTGCATCGCGAACCCCGCACTTCTGCCAGGCGCCTTTTACGACCTCATCGCCAAAGAGACGCCCGCCCATTACTTCATCGAATCCCTTGCGGAAACGGGCATCGGCGAAAAAATAGCGAAGTCGATAGCGAAAGCAATGAAGGAACGCATCCTCGAATCGGAACGATACCCGCTTTTCCGATGGGGCGTCGACATCAGCGAGATCAAAACGGGCGATGCGGAAGACATCGAACGCCTCGGCCTCAAAGAAGATTTGGAGTCGGCAAGAGAGGAAAAAACCATACACTTGGAATCCCTCGACACTGCGACTTCCGAGCCGGAAACCATTCCGATCCTGCGGACAGAGGGGGTCCCGCCGGAAATAAAGAAAGGGGAAACGGCGACGCCTTTCGTCCTCCAAGGGAAACCGGAGGAAGCGCGGTCGTCGGGATTTTCAGGGAGGGTGTTGCCGTCATTTTCGATGGGATTTTTCAAATCGAAGAAGCCGGCCGTTGTCGCGGAACCCAAGACCATAAAAGCGGAAGTGGAGACGCCGTCCAGCAACATGAAAAGGGTCATACATTATACGGAATCGCGATCCACGATCTCTCCCTTCGAGGCCGGCGGTGAATTTTTAAAGACCGAAGAAATCGTTCCACTTGTCAAACCGGCCGTCGAAGCCGCACTACCCGAAAGGCCGGCCGAAGAGAAAACGTTCGTTAATACCATTGCGAAGAAACAAGAGCCGACCCCCGCAGAAACCGGACCCACCCTCGAAGGGAATGTCATCAACCTCAAAGGATAATTATCAACCATGGAATTTCAGGTGCCTCAATTCATAGAACAGAAGGCGAAAATCGTCGGGCCGCTCACCCTCGCGCAGTTTTTCTACCTCGCCGGCGCGGCAGCGGTGAGTTTTGTCGCCTATAACATTTTCAACGCGTTCTTGTGGATCTTCGTGACGTTGATCGCTTTTACCGCCGGTATCGCCTTGGCATTTGTAAAGGTCAATGGACAGGACATGACAAAGGTTCTTGGTTCGGTCTTCAGCTACTTCACGCAATCGAGGACCTACACGTGGCAGCGACAGCTTGCACAAACCACCCTGGAGCTTTCCGACGAAGATTTAAGCAATCTTCGAAAAAATATGAGCATCCAAGAAAAATTGAAATCTCTCGCTCTTAAGGTTTCCGTCGGACGGATCCTTGGGAAGGGGCTGCCGGGAGAAGAAGGCAAGAAAAAGGAGGGGTACGAAGTTGTGACCTACTTGACCGGCGAACAGAAATTAGCCAAGCGGGTTGACTATTGATAAACCCCGTTAGATTCCTCCTTGTTTGTCGCGGAAATCTAAGACGACAGGAAGTCAGCTTTAAAAAGGGGATTTAACGGGGTAAAATAAAAGAAATGGCCCAAACAAGCCTCCCAACGCAAAATTTAGTGGAGATCAAGAAGATCAAGGATGGCGTCGTCTATCTCAAGGACGGCGGCTTGGTGCAAATTATCATGGTGAACGGCATCAACTTCGACCTCAAGTCGGAAGAGGAACAAAACGCCATCATCGGCACCTTCCAAAAATTCCTCAATTCTCTCGACTTCAGGACGCAATTCTTCATCCACTCCCGGAAGGTCAATATTCAAAAATACATCGAGAACATCAGCGAGCGGAAAAAGAACGAAACAAACGAGCTTCTCAAGATACAGATTGATGAGTACTTGAGCTTTATAAAATCGTTCGTCGAAGAAAATGCGATCATCAGCAAAAACTTCTTCATTGCCGTCCCGTATAATCCGACGCCTGAAACGGCTGCAACGACATCGGGACTTTTCAGTATGCTGAAGTTTGGGAAACGTGCGCCGACCCCTGCAGAAAACCAAGCGGCCGGCGTCAAGATTCAAGAGAACCTCGAGCAGTTGAAGAACCGGGTCGAGGGCATCATCGCCGGTCTCGAGCAGTTGGATCTTCGCGCAACGCCCCTGGAAGACGACGAACTCACCGAACTATTTTATAATCTCTACAATCCACAATTGACCGAGAAAAAGGATGTCAACATACCATCATGAATCCTGTTAGAAATCGCGTACGCACATCGAAGGAAATACATGAATAAAAAATCAATCAAAGGGGTTAAAAACAATGTACGCAAAGCGCGGGGCGCGTATGCGTACTATTTCTAACGGGATGAAGGTCCAAATACCAAAAGCATACAAGCCGGGGGAAGAAGATCTTTTCAACATCGTCGCCCCGTCGGGCGTGGAGGTAAACTCCAATTACTTGAAGGTTGGCGATTATTTCGCCAAAACCTTCTTCATTTTTACCTACCCGCGGTACATCTCGACGGGATGGTTTTCGCCGATCATCAACCTGCCGACCATGATGGATATTTCCATATTCGTTCACCCCATGGACACAGCCCTCGCCTTGAGGAACTTAAGAAAAAAGGTGACTCAAGTCGAAGCCGAAATAGGAGAAAAAGAAGAAAAGGGGATTGTACGCGACCCCGTCCTTGAAACCGCCTACCAAGATATCGAAAGCCTACGGGATGCGCTCCAGCAGGCCCGAGAACGGCTTTTCGAGGTCGGGGTTTACATCACCATTTACGCTTCGAGCCTCGAGGAACTTGCAAAAACGGAGGAAACCGTGACCAATGCCATGGAAAGCCGGCTCGTGTACGTAAAGCCCGCCCTCTTCAGGCAATTAGACGGCTTCAATTCGGTCCTTCCCATCGCCAAGGACGTACTTGCCGTCCGAACCCCCCTGAACAGCGGACCGGCATCCTCGATCTTTCCCTTCACTTCCGCCGACCTTACCTCCGAAAACGGCATCCTTTACGGGATCAATATGCAGAACAACACGCTCATCATTTTCGACCGTTTTTCGCTCGAGAACGCCAACATGGTCGTCTTCGCCAAATCGGGTTCCGGCAAATCATATGCCACAAAACTTCAAATACTCCGATCGCTTATGATGGGGACCGACGTCATCGTGATCGATCCGGAAAATGAATATCAAAACCTCGCCGATTCCATCGGGGGAAGTTATTTTAAAATCTCGCTCACCTCAAAAAACCACGTCAATCCCTTCGACATCCCCGTCATCCCCGAGGGGGAGGAACCGGCCGACGTCTTTAAGTCGCACATCTTGAACCTCACCGGCCTCGTAAAACTGATGTTGGGAACCATAACGCCGGAAGAAGAAGCACTCCTCGACCGCGCGATCACCGAAACTTATACATCCCGTGATATCACCGCGGAAAACTTCGGAACCTTGAAGGAAATGAATCCTCCGCTCCTCGAAGATCTCCAAACCATCCTTCGGAATACCGAAGGGGGAGCGGGAATCGCGGAGCGGTTGGATAAATACACCCACGGATCGTATTCCGGCTTCACCAATGCCCCAACCAACGTTGACATCAAAAATCGGCTCATTGTCTTTTCAATCCGCGACCTCGAGGAAGAGCTCCGGCCGATCGCCATGTACATCGTTTTGAACTTCGTTTGGAATCTCGTGCGCTCAGAACTCAAGCAGCGGCTTCTCGTGATCGACGAGGCGTGGTGGATGATGAAATACAAGGATAGCGCTTCGTTCTTGTTCGGCCTTGTGAAGCGTGCTCGGAAATACTACCTCGGCGTTACGACCATCACCCAAGACGTGGACGACTTTCTCCGCTCCGAATACGGCCGACCGATCGTCACGAACTCCGCCATGCAACTTCTCCTTAAACAATCGCCGTCAAGCATCGATTCATTGAAAAAAGCGTTCAACTTGACTGATGGAGAATCGGCATTGCTCCTCGAGTCGGCCGTCGGCGAAGGGCTGCTCTTTGCCGGTTTGAAACATGCTGCAATCCGCATCATCGCGTCGTATACCGAGGATCAAATCGTCACGACAAATCCCGAACAAATCCTCGAAACAAAGGGCATTAAAGAAGAAAACAATGGATCCCATTAGAAACCACAAACTTATAAAAAACACAATCGCTCGCAAAGTCGAATTAACCAAGTTTCATAGGCAATCGCTTATGAAAAAGGTATTTTGTTTCTAAAGGGATGGATGAAGATTTAAAGCCATTAAAGGAGTTCGACGCGAAGGGGCTTGACGAAACCGCAAAGAACATCGCGGGCGACGCCCCGAAGATCGGCTGGGGAGAGATCTTCCTCATAACGCCGCTTCTCTTGTTTGTTGATTTTGTGGAACTCATGGCCGGGCTCCTTGAATTCGTGCCGATTGCCGGACAAGCGATACTCCTTCCCCTTGCACTCATTTGTTCCGTAGTCGGACTCCTTATCACCGGCGGCGTCCAAGTTTATCTTTTTTTCAAACACATCAAAAACTATACCTTTCTTCTTGTCGGCATCGCCGATTCGGCCCCGTTCCTAAGCGACTTGCCGCTTCGGACCGCGGGCTGGCTCGTGACTGTTTTCATGACCAATAATAAGAAGGTTTCTCAAATAACCTCCCGAATTCCGGGCGGGAAGATCGCCAAAGCTCTAAGTGAATTGCCATGAATGCCATAAAAACAACTCTTGTCGCTCTTGCCGTCCTCGTTGTTGCGGCCGGAACGGCGGCAAAAATAAACGCTCAAGCGACGGGGAACAATTACTCGGCGATTATCACCTGGAGAGCGAACAACTATCATCCTTCCGATTTCTTAGGAAAGGCGCTCCCGACCAACGGTACGACTGTTTCGTTGTCCGTCATCGTCCTCAATAATCAAAAGGTTCAAGACTCGTTGAGTCTGCCGATCCTTTGGTATGTGGATGGAAATTTTATGAACGGCGGCGTCGGGCAATCTCGAACGAGTTTTACCGTTACGAAAACTGCGGGTGATTCTCATGTCGTAAGCGTGCAAATAGGGGTGGGGGGGCAGACCATTTCTGCATCAACGAGAATCCCCGTGACAAGCTATAAAGCTGTCATAAACGCTCCTTATCCGGCTCAAACCGTGAACCAAAATTCGACGGCCAACCTCGAAATAATTCCTTACTTCTTCAATGTCACCTCGTTCAACGATTTCCTCTTTTCTTGGAACGTCAACAACCTCCAAAACGTGACGAGTACCACCGACAACACCCTAGCGCTCCAAGTCGGGCAAGTCGGTACGGCGCAAAACATTTCTATCAATGCTTCGGTAGAAAACTCGGCGAATGCGTTCGAATTCGCCTACGGGAAAATAAACCTCTATGTCCAATAAGAACAAGAAAATTTTGATCTTGGCGGCGCTGCTCTTCATCACCCTCATTCCCCCCATAACCCACGCGCTCGATCTCCAGCTTTACAGCTCTCCGCCGTGCCTTTTGACCGATGTTTACGGCGGATGCAACGCTTCGAGCAGCTTGAACGGCTACATTCAACTCCTCTACCGATTCGGCCTCGGCATCGGCGGCATTCTTGCCGTCGGCATGATTGTTTGGGGATCCATCCTCATATCCATTTCCGGGAGTATTGATAAGGAGCGGGAAGGGCGAGACTTTATAACCTCGGCTCTCTTCGGCTTGGCTCTCCTCTTCGGCGCTTACCTCATCTTGAACCAAATCAACCCGAATTTGGTGCAACTCGTGCCGCCAAGCGCTCCTTTTGCGCCGACGCCCGCGGTGCCTGGGGGACAAATGTCCCCGGATATGTACGCGAGCAACGCCGCAAATCTCCAAACACTCCAACAGGCGGGGGTTGGCGTCTCTTCCACGGGGGGTTGTTATGACGCCTACAACGCAAAATGCACGAGTTTGGCCGATATGCCCCAAAACGCCATCGATTTTCTCGTTAATCTAAAGAAGGCGTGCAACTGCGACATCACAGTAACCGGCGGAACGGAAGTCGGCCACGTATCCCACGGGCTCAATAAACCCGTTTTTGATCTCCGAACGTCGAGCGCCTTTGTAAGCTATATCCAAACCAACCTCAATCGGACCAGCGGAACCCTGGACGGGGTCCACATCGATCAAATTTGCACGACAAACGCAAACGCGAACATCCGCTATAATTGTTCAAACTACAGCGAGTCGGAAGAGCACGTCCATATTTCCTTGAGCGGGAATTAATCAACCATGAAACGATTTTCAAAAATATTCATCTACCTGGGGGTTGTAATCGCCATTGGTCTCATTTTATACCTCGTGTGGAATCTTTTCGTCCCGAAGCCGATTCCGCCCGCAACCCCTGCAACCTCCACGACCGGCGGAAGCGCTTTGCCGACCGGGCAAACGACGGGTGGTATAGGTACGGGAACATCTTCGGCGACGACTTCAGCTGTGAGCGCCCCGACACTCACGAAAATATCCGACCACGATGTCTTTTATTACTGGGTCGACCCCCAAACAAGCGATGTGGAATATTTGGGAACTGACGGCGAGGTTTGGAGCGCGAGAAACGGCGGCGACGTATCCAACTCGCAGCAAACCGTAAGTGCACTTCGGAGCGCCGAGGTTTATCAAAACGGGCAAGAGGTTTTGGTTTCCTTCGGCGACCCGATATCGCCCCAATGGGCTATTTACAACGCAGTCGACAAAACATGGCACTCGCTTCCTCAGTCGATTGAAAACGCCACATGGGGCGCAAATCAAAACCAGCTCATTGCTCTCGTAAAAAACATCGACTCATACTCTCTTTCTTATGTTGACTTGACGAAGAATCCACCGGTTTTCAAGGTGATTGCCAACAACTTTTATTTTCACGATGCGATATTCACCTTCAGCTCCCCCGGAACGCTCATCATCACCGAGCGGCCTTCGAACACATACCAAGGGAGTGTGTGGGAATTGAATTTGAAAACGCTGTCGCTTAACATGCTCCTCGAACCACAAAACGGCCTCTTTGCCGAGCCAAGCCGAGACGGATCCCTTATTTATGAAACGGCAAACGGCACGACAAGCGTCATCAACACCTCAACCCTTCAACCGTCCAATCTTCCCTTCCCCTCCCTTCCCAATAAATGCGACTTGTCGGCCGACGCTTCTTCGTCCAATATTTATTGCTTTTCTCCCGAAAATTTGACTCAAAGCGTCACCATGCCGGACGATTATCTCATGAAGGCGTTCTACACGATCGACATCTTGTATAATTATCAATTTGCAAGCGGCAACACGAGGGCGGTCATTTTGAGCGGGGCACCCGGCGTACCGATGATAGATGCCACGGAAGTTGTTTCCTCGGGAAATAACATATATTTCGTGAATCGGTACGATCAATCACTCTACCAACTCGCTCTTCCGAGCTCAGGAAACTAAAAGTCCGAGCTAACCCTCTATTGGAATAATGACGATGTGGCGTTCCTTTCCAACGCCGATGCTCTCCGTCCGGAGATCGGGATTTGATGCTATTTCAACGTGAACGAGGCGCCGCTCATACGAATTCATGGGCGGCAGGGCGACTTCCCCTTTTGATATTTTTACTTTCTTTGCACCGGCTTTGGCGAGCTCGATGATCAAGCGTTCGCGCTCCCGGCGGTAGTAGTTCATATCGACGACGTACGGGGGTTTTTCTCCCCGCTTCAAGCCCAAATTAATGAGGTGTTCGACGGGTTGCAGGATGGTCGGAATTTGAGAACGGAAAAATTCATCGTCGATCACAATCGAAATCTTCCTCACGCTCTCGTCAATATTCACCTCGACCTCGTTAAACCCCATCAAGGTAAAGAGTTGTCGCACGTAATCAACTATGTCCATTAGTGGGTAGTATCGCTTATTTCCAGCTCTTTTTCAACCCCTCGACGATTTATTCCTCCAATGAAACCGGATCGACGGCAATCCGCTTATTGATGTAGATTTGCTGAATGAACGAAAATACCGTAAAGGTCAGCCAGTAAAGGGCTATCGCCGACGGAAGATTTCCCAAAATCAAAATGGTCACCAGGGGGCCTAAAACGACCATGGTTTTCTGCATTTGCGCCTGCGCTCCCCCTCCGGATTGTTTCGGCATCATGGCCTTCGTTTGGAAGTACTGAAGGACGGCCGCCACAATAACCACGATCCAATTTTTTGCCGTAAGATCAAAAAGACCGAAGAAGGTCGGCGACACGAAGCCGAAATTCTTTATTTGATTGCTGAATAAATCAAAGAGTGCCAAAAAGATCGGTATTTGAACAATAAGGAGGAGGAGGCTGGAAAAGGGATTGATTTTGTGCTTCTTGTAAAGCTCCATAAGCGCTTCCGCCTGCTTTCCCTTGTCGTTCTTGTGCTTTTCTTGAATTTGCTTGATGTGAGGCTGGAGCTTTTGCATGATGGTTTGGTCCTTGGCGCCCTTATAAAAGAAGGGGAGAAGCACGACCCGAACCAAAACCGTAAGGATCACTATGGACAAACCGAGATCGTGAAAAGCGACGGATTGATAAATAAAAACCAAAACCGCAAAAAGCGGCTTTGAAATATAGAGATCAATGAATGACATTAAAGGGTGGTTTCTTTTATTTGCGACTCAACTTCCTTTTGCAACTCTTTAAAGCTTAAACCAAAAACACCGGGTTTGGCAACAACAAAAAACCGGGATCCTTTGCCTTCGAAGGGATGGATAACCGAACGTATCCGCCTTCGCATAAGATTCCGGTCGGAGGCCTTGGGGGCCACTTTTTTACTGACGACGATAACCGACTTTCTGGAGCCGCCGTTCGAATTTTTTTTGACAGAAACGAGCACGTTACGCGGAAAGTCTTTTTCTTCCCTTCCTTCTCCGCTTCGTAAGGACCTTCTTATTACTCCTTGACCGCTTAAGGAATCCGTGCGTCCGTCTCCTTTTCTTCTTTTTTGGTTGGTATGTTCTCGACATTGCGTTTAGTATACAACACGGCAAGGTTTTCAACAACTAATCCACAATTAAAGCACACAGGGGTCTTAAAAGCAATGTTGCAACTTTCTAAAATACCTCTATCATAATAAAAACTTATGGAAGAGCAAGAAATCTGGAAAAATGTTTTAGGGGATATCGAGCTCCAAATATCGAAACCGAATTTCTTGACGTGGTTGAAAAACAGCCAACTCGTCGGCTTGAATAAAAAGGAGGGCGTCGTCATGGTTGGCCTTCCCAACAACTTCGCCAAAGAGTGGGTAAAAAGCAGATATCACAAACTTATCCTGACTTCCATTCGTAACCTCGACGGATCAATAAAAAATATCGATTATGTTGTCGTCAACTCCTCCCACGCGGGAACCGATGACAAAAAGACCGCCTCGGCCCCGGAGCGTGGCACGCCTCAATCCTCTCTCATTGATATAAAAGTCGACTCCAAAACGAACCTCAACCCGAAATACAACTTCAAGAACTACATCGTTGGATCATCCAACGAACTGGCAACCGCTGCGGCGCAAGCCATCATTAAAAATATCGGAAAAAAATACAATCCGCTTTTTATATACGGCGGCGTCGGCCTCGGTAAAACCCATCTCCTTCAGGCGACTGGAAACGAAATCATCAACCATTACAAAAATTCGGTCGCCGTTCTTTATATTTCATCGGAAAAATTCATCAACGACGTCGTATGGGCTCTCCGAAACAAACGGACGGACGATATGAAGAAGAAATATCGCGACGTCGACGTCCTCATCATCGACGACATTCAATTCATCGGCGGGAAGGCGGCAACTGAACAGGAATTCTTCTACACCTTCAACACACTCTACGAAAACAACAAGCAAATCATCATTTCTTCCGACCGGCCGCCGACAGCCATCCCGACGCTCGAAGAGCGGCTTCGATCGAGGTTTGAGGGGGGGATGATAGCCGACATCACCTACCCAGATTACGAAATGAGGCTCGCGATCCTGAAAACAAAGGCGCAAAACCAGTCTATCTTCATAGAGGATTCAATACTTGAGCAAATAGCATCAAAGGTGCAAAGAAATATGCGGGAATTGGAGGGTGTTTTTAATAAGGTTGTTTTTTACGAGCAGTATAAAAATCAAAAAATAGACGGCAAAAAACTCGATGAAATCATAGGTGAAGCGATTCAAGTGACGCCGAAAAATATAACCGCCGGCGATATTATACGGATCGTCGCGGAATTTTTTGAGGTGCCGGCGGCCGATATGACCGACAAAAGCAGGAAGCAGGAAATCGTTGAGCCGAGACAAATCGCCATGTTCCTTATGCGCGACGTTCTTAAACTTTCCTTTCCGCATATCGGGGAAAAACTTGGAAAGCGGGATCACACAACCGCCATCCACGCCTGCGAGAAAATAAGCCAAGAAATAACCCGCAACCCATCCTTAAATCAAAAAATAATGCTTATTAAGGAAAGGTTGTATAAGGTGTAGAATAACTGTGGATGGCTTACGGGGAAATTGGCTAGAAAACGGACAACCCCCAAAAATCTTCCCCACCTAAACCAACCCCATCAACACCTAACTAAAAAACAAAAGAGGAAAAAGTCCGCTCAAGGAAACAAAAAACGAATTTATCCACATATCCACACCGCCGACTACTACTATGAAATTAATTATACTAAGAACTAACTTATTAGAAGCGTTGGGGAGTATTGAGCGAGCCGTTGGCGAAAACGTAAATCTCCCGATATTAAAAAACTTCCTCGTGAGGGCTTTGGGGGGTGGGATAGAGTTTGTTTCAACAAACCTGGAAATAGCCGTGGAACGCAAAACCGCCGGAAAGGTGATTGAGGAGGGGGAGGCGACCATCCCGTTCTCGATTTTTAATTCCATTATTCGAAACCTCACGACTGAGCGGATAACCATCGAGCGCGAAAAAGACAAGATTATGGTGAGCTCCGACAATTATGAGAGCGTCATTCAAGACGAGGATCCCAAGGAGTTTCCCATCATACCGCGCATTGCTGACACGGAGCGGTTTTTGAGGGTGAAGACGGAGCGGCTGAAGGATGTGTTGCGAAACATCTCTTTGTCTGTCCAGTATTCGACTATACGGCCGGAAATAAGCGGCGTTTATTTAAGTCAATTAAATGGAATATTATCTTTTGTTGGGACCGACGGATTCCGCCTGTCGGAGATTGTAGTTGGGGAGGGTGGTTTTACTTCCACTATGGATGATTTTTCTCTTATCATCCCGCTTCGGACTGCTCAAGAGGCGATCCGAATGTTCAATGGGGCGGAAGAGTTGTCTATTTTTACCGACTCGAATCAAATACTACTTGAAAGCGATGGTGAAAAAATAATTTCTCGGATTATCGATGGTTCATTTCCCGACTACAAGTCCGTCATCCCCAAAGATTTTAAAACAACCGTTTCTTTGGATAAGAACGAGTTTTTGAATTCTTTGAAGTTGGTGAGTGCGTTTTCCGGGAAAGCCAACGATGTCAGTTTGAAAACGGGAGAAAATGGAAAGTTTTTGGAGGTTTCGGCTTCCGATGCAACACTCGGTAAGAATGTTTACAAGATACCCGCGAAAATAAAAGGCGACGGGTTTGCGGTGGTCTTTAATTGGCGGTACTTATTGGACGGATTGAAGATTTATCGGGGTGAAGAGGTTGATTTCCGCGTCTCCATGGATAAGCCGGCCGCAATAACGAGCCCTAAGGAATCCAATACGATTTATATTGTCATGCCCATCAAGGGGTGATTTATTGTAAGCCCCTCAGTCCGGCATATTCTTTGAGACCCAATCAAGAACGCCAGCTTCCCAGTTGGTGAATTGGGGATCGCTCATGGGATTCGCCGGGACTGGTCCTGTTGGGTCGCTCTTGTTTGTGTAATAGAGGATGGAGTGGATCAATCCGTCGTTGATGTATTGCCCATTCAACATCGGCTTGGTGTTTGGCGGAAGTGGATCCGGCGGCGTGAACGATTCTTGGGGGTAGTTCGGCAGGACCTTATTCAAAAAATCGCTCCACATCGGCACGGCAGCCAAGATGCTTGTACCGCTGTGCTGCATCGGCGTATTGTCGCTGTTGCCCGCCCACACGCCGACGGCAAGAGCGGGGGTGTATCCAAAGGCCCACGCGTCGCGGTAGTCGTTTGTTGTGCCGGTTTTCAAGGCGACGTCATAGCCCGGAAACACTGTTTTGTTGAAACTTGCTTGAAAGAGGGGCTGTCGGAAGGCCGGGTTCGAGAGGATGTAGTTAATCCATCTGATGTAGGTTGGGATATCGACGCGCGTCGATTGATCTTGATACTTTTCGAGGGTGTTGCCGTTTGCGTCGTCAACCTCTAAAACCATAGTTTGGCTGTGTTCAACCCCTTCCTGGGACAAGATGGAGTAAGCCTTCAAGAGATCTATTAATTTCACCTCGCCGCCGCCCAAAACCAACGAAAGGCCGTAGCGCGACGGATCGTTGAGAGTTGTTATCCCAAAACTTTGCAGTTTATTGAGTGCGTTTTGGAGGCCGACGAGGTAAAGAACCTTGACTGCCGCGACGTTGATGGATTCAGGGAGAGCTTGCTCGAAAGTGACCGGACCTTGGAAATTTTCGAAGTCTTGGGGGTGAAAGCAGGACTTTTTATAATTAACATCTGTGTTATTAAAATCGGGGATGGCTGTACAGACGGGGTTATTGGGCACGAATTCGGTCGGAACGTCCCAAACCATCGTATTCGGTGGATAGCCGTCTTCCAGGGCCTGCAGGTAAACGAAGGGCTTGAGACTCGATCCCGGTTGTCGGAGGCCCTGGAGCGGCATATCGAAATTTCCGTCGATACTTTGATCAAAATAGTTCGCCGACCCGACGAGCGCCAAAATTTGGCCCGTTGTCGGATCTTCGGCGACGAGCGCAGCGTTTTTGCTGTTATACAACTTTGTGTTCCTTGCTACGCCGGTTTCCACCGCGCTTTCGGCCGCTTGCTGCATATTCCAATCGAGCGTCGTGATAACTTTTAATCCGCCGTTCAACACCATATCCTCGCCGTATTTATTGACCAGGTAATCTTTGACGGCCATGACGAAATGGGGAGCTTTTATGGTTCCCAGTGATGGCGGCACAAAGTCCAGTTTTTCTGATTTTGCTTGATCGGCTTCCGCTTGCGCTAGGTATCCTTGTTGGGCCATCCGATCCAAAACATAATGCTGTCTCGCGATGAGATCGCTTACGTGGTCGCCCCATGGGGAGTAGTAAGTCGGCGCTTGGGGGAGGCTTGCGATGATGGCCGACTCGGCGAGGTCGAGGTCTTTGGCCGGCTTGCCAAAATAGGTTTGGCTTGCCGCTTCGACACCATAGGCATTCGACCCGTAGGGGATTTGATTGAGATAAAAATCGAGGATTTGGTCCTTGGGATATTTTGCCTCCAATTCAACAGCCAAGATCATTTCCTTCACCTTCCGGCTTATTGTTTTTTGCGACGAAAGGAAAATGTTTTTTGCAAGTTGCTGGGTTATGGTCGATCCGCCTTGGACGGGTGCTCCGGCGCGGATGTCGGCCCAAAGGGACCGCAGAATCCCTTCCCAGTCGATGGCCGGGCGCGTGTAGAAATTCGCGTCCTCGATGGCTATGGTCGCTTCCTTGAGATAGGTCGGTATTTCAGAGAAGGGGATGACGGTTCTCTTTTGCTCTCCGTGAATTTCATAGAGTAAAACCTTCCCCGTGCGGTCGTAAATCTTGGTCGATTGGCTTGTTTGGTGGAATTGAAATTGTTCGGGTGTTGGGAGCGTTCGTATGAGGAGCGCAACGTAGACGACGCCGACCGCAACCCCGATGGTAAGAAGCGAAAAGAGGGCCAGTACTATGATTGGTACAAGCCTCCTTTTGTTTTTTGCCCTTGCTTTTCCTTTTGGCGGCACGGGTTCATTGTACCTCTTGATTGTTTACGGCACAATGAAAATTCCGGCACTTTGTGCCGGAATTTCTTTATTACAAAAGCCAGTTAAACTTCTTCGTCCGATTCTTCTATGAACTCGTTATCAAGATCATCGACACCGAGACCGTCCTCGTCCATGTTTTCCCCCAACTCTTTTTCGTCGAGGTTTTGGTTTTCGGCGCCAACTTCCTCTTCTTCGTCTCCGTCATGAAGCGCATTCAGGTATAGAGGGCTCAATTTCTTTAATTCGGCAGTTCTCATGATTGCTTTTATGAAGCGACCTTTTATTTGAGTTGAAATTATAGCCGGCATCCTTGAAATGTCAATCCCACCCCCGCGTGTCCCCGGACGCTGCAATCGCGATGGCCAAAGCGTCGGTTGTGTCATCGAGGAGTTTTTCGGTTTTTATCTTCAAGATAAGGCCGACCATCTTTGCGACCGCCCTTTTGTCCGCGCGGCCGTTGCCCGTGACGGAAAGCTTAATGGTCTGCGGAGCCAGTTCCTTGAGTGGTATGCCGCTTTCGAAGATGACTTTGTGGATGATGCCTCTTGCTTCGGCAACCCCCATGACCGTTTTCGCGTTATGTGAAGCGAAAAGGCGCTCCAATCCGGCGGCTGCCGGGCGGTAGGTCTTGATGATTTTTTTGAGCGCTCTTTCAAGCGCGCAGAGCTGCGCTCCTATTTCACCCGCTCCGCCGATTTCGAGGATGCCGCTCGCAACATGGACAAGGGCCCCGCCTTCTCTTTGAATGATGCCGTATCCAGCCCGGACGTTTCCCGGGTCTATGCCCAAAATGACCGGCTTTTTAGAGTTCGGCATTTGTTGAGACGCTTTGGACGTCGTCTTGGTTTTCAAGCGAGTCGAGCAGGTCTTTTGTTTGCTCACACTCCGCTTCGTTGATTTTTTGAGTGAATTTTGCCTTCCAGTCCCCCCCCTCGCTCTTTTCGAATGCCCACCGCACGCTTCCCGGTTCACCGAGCTTGCCTCCCCCTTCCTTTAAGATAAGCTTCAGCTCGTTGATCGTCCTTCCCGAACTCGGTGTGGCTGCTTCGATGATGATCGCGGCACCGCCTTGCCCGTAGCACTCCAGGGTAATTTCCTCCAAGTTGTTCAAGGAATCCTTCGATTTTTGTATTGCGCGATCGATGTTTTCTTGGGGCACCTGCGCCTCCTTCGCTTTCGAAACAGCGGCTCGGAGCCTCGGATTGAAGTCCGGGTTTGCTTCTGTTTGGGCCGCAATCGATATTGCGGCAAGAAGTTTTGAAAATTCCTTTCCGCGCTTTTCGTCGTTCCCCGCCTTCTTTATTTTGATTTGTTTCCAGTGGCTGTGTCCGGACATATCACCGTTGGATAACGGGGAGCGCGAACCAAAACGTCGTTCCCCGCCCGATTTGCGATTCGACGTGGATTGTTCCGCCGTGCGACTCAATGATGTTTTTGGTTATGTACATGCCGAGGCCGCTGCCGTTCGGTTCCACGCGCTGAGCGTTTTCGCTGCGGTAGAATTTTTGGAAAATCTTCGGCAAATTCTCCTTAGGTATCCCGATGCCGGTATCAGAAATGCTTACGCGGACGAACGTTTGGTCGGTCGGTTCCGGCTCTACGAATACGTCGACGCCCCCGCCCTTCGTGTTGTATTTAATGGCATTATCGAGGATGTTCGTTATGGCCATGCCGAGACGTTCTGGGTCGGCGCGAACGACGTAGGTTCCGCCGCCGGAAAGATTCACGGTTATGCCATACTCCTTGGCCACCACCTCGGCGGACTGCTTGATGTTTTTTAAGAGTTCCATAAGGTCGGTTTCGACGAAATTGAACCCGAATTTTCCTTCTTCGATCTTTGCGGCGCTCAAAAGGTCCTCGATGATCTTAAGCGATCGCTTGGCGAGGCCCCATCCCTCATCGACGAGGTTTGCGATGGCGGGGTCGATCTTTTCACCTTTCTTTGAAATCGACGATTTGAGGCTCTCGAATGTCCAATTGATGGCCGTAAGGGGCGTCCGGAGTTGGTGTGCCGAAACGGTCAGGAATTCGCTCTTTGACTCGAGAATGGTATTTTCCCGCGTATTATTCGATATGATCTTCAAGAAAGCGATCACCCTGCCGTTTTGATCGGCGATTTGATTCAAAGAAGTCCTGATCTCGAGGTGCGGGTCTTCGAAGGTGAGATCGACTACTTTCGGCCACCCCGTGTCGGAAACGGTGTTGATGGACGAGGCGAGAGAGGGGAAGATGGTTTCTGTGAAGGTCCTGAGGCGCGGGCTTGTCGTCATCCCGGGTTGGATTTGAACTCCCAAAACCTCCTCCTTCGATAGGTTGAAGATTTCTTCGGCGGCCTTGTTCAAATCGAGGATCCGGAAATCGGTGTCGTAGACGACGACGCCGTCTTTTACGTTTTCGATAACCGACTCCAGTTCGAGGTTTTTGGCCTTGTTTTGAAAGTTCGCTCGCGACAAATTTCGATATGAGGAAAGAAGATTGAGGAAGATGAAAAGAAACACCAAAAGTTCGGCGACGGTCACGATTCCCGGCGCGACGGCGATGCTTGTGATGGCCAGAATGATGAACGGGCCGAGGAGGAAGAGCGGTTTTTTGTCCCCGCCCTGTTTTGTATAAAAATTCAGATCTTTAAAAAAGTTTATTGGATTCATGATGGTATGCTGTTAAGCCCCCCCACGTTTTACCGACCTTCGTCTCGACTTTGAGAGGCACGGAAAGGTGCTCGGCGTTTTCCATGATGCCCGCGAGGCTTGCTGCGGTTTCCCTTAGAATATCATCGCGGATTTCAAAGAGCAATTCATCGTGAATGGTAAGCAGCATCCTCATTTTTCCCCGGAGTCTCTTCGATGCATCGATGAATTTTGAGGAAGTTATCATAGCCCGCTTCAGAATGTCGGCGCCGAGGCTTTGGATGGTCATGTTAACGGCCGCCCGCTCGTTCTCGGAGGCGATTTTATTGTTCGCGGGCTCGGAGAACCACCGCTTGCGGCCGTTGATGTTTTCGGCAAATCCCCGTTCGGCCACCAATTTTTTGGTCTTTTCTTGCCACAGGCGGACAGCCGGGAATTTCTCGAAGTAGGTTGCGATGAACCTTTCCGCTTCGGCAAGGTTTGTGTTGGACATCGCGCTGAATGCCCGGGGCCCCATGCCATAGACGACGCCGAAGTTCAGCGTTTTCCCGATTCGCCGCTCTTCCTTGGTGATGAGTTCAGGGCGGATTCCGAAAACTTCTGCTGCGGTCATGGTGTGAATGTCCTGCCCCTTTGCGAAGGCTTCCTTGAGATTCGCGTCTTGTGAGACATGCGCCAAGAGTCGTAGCTCGAGCTGTGAGTAATCGAAGGAGGCGAGGCTCCACCCTTCTTCGGCCACGAATACATTTCGTATCTGTTCGGACCACAGGGATTCTTGGGGGATGTTTTGGAGATTTGGTTTTTCCGAAGCAATCCTTCCGGTTGCCGTGCCGGTCTGAAGAAAGGTCGTTCGGAGCCTCCCATCGGCATCCGTCATGCCGATGATTGGCTCGAGGTAGGTTGATTTCATTTTGAATGTTTCTCGATATTTTAAAATAAGGTCAACGACCTTCGTTCCCCGAAGATGGGACAGCATCTCCGACGACGTTGAAAGGATTCCCGATTTCGTCTTTTTCTTTTTCGCCGGCGGAAGCCCCAGCTTTCCGAAAACCATTCCGGAAACCTCGCGGGGGGAGTTGATGTTGAAGGGGGCGCCGGCCTCTCGGTAAATTTCTTTGGTGAGTCTCGTGAGTTCGCTCTCGAGGCCCCGAAGCACGTTTCGGGCCGAAGCAGTATCCGTCTTTATTCCCAAGAGCTCCATCTTTGCGAGAATTCCAATGATCGGCATCTCGATTTCATAAAAGATCTTCTCGAGGCCGTTCTTTTTAATCTTTTCTTTGAGGAGGGCAAAGACGTTTCGCCAGTCGGAGTCGTCTGCGCGGTCTTTGCCGAGGATTTTTTTTATTGCTTCTTCCTTCGTGATTTTCCCGGAGTCGGGATGAAGGAGCCAGTAAGCGATTGAAAGGTCGAAGATGTTGGAAGGGATGGCTTTTTGGTCACGAAGGAGTTCTTTTGTGATCGGTTTCCACTCCCAAGCCACCTCGAAATTTTTTGTTCGGAGCGTCGTTTCGTTCAAATCCGCCGCGGAGGATAAAAAGAGCGCATTCAGCGTCTCCTGGTCTGCCTTTTTGCCCGCCTCCTTCTCTTGGGGGAGGTTTTCTCCCAGGCGTTTTGAGAGGCTCCCGAAGTTCCACTGGAGGAAATAATTTTTCAAGTTTTCCGGCGGCAAGGGTTTGAGGGCGAGATCCGGCAATTCGACCGCGATCGGAATGTGATCGTCGATCGTAGCAAGTTTTTTTGAGAGGAGTGCCATTTTTTTGAAAGTGAAGAGCTTTTGAGCCGCCGGGTCGTCTTTTGCTTTGGCCGAAAAGACGTTCTCGAGCCGACCGTATTTTGCAAGAAGCCTTTCCGCCGTCTTGGGTCCGACGTTTTTGACGCCGGGAATGTTGTCGGATTTGTCTCCGACTAAACCTTTGTAGTCGGTCAAAAATTCTGGTCCTAAACCGTAGCGTTCTTGGACAGCGGCCTCATCATACACAACAGTCTCGCTGACACCCTTTTTGAGGATTTCGACTACCACCTTTTCCCCTTGTACCAGTTGAAGGGTGTCGAGGTCGCCGGTTAATATCCGAACAGAAAGTTCTTTCTCGGGTCCGAAGCGGCGGGCAAGGGTTCCAATGATGTCATCGGCTTCGAAGCCAGCCCTTTCGAAGGTTTTTATTCCGAAGGCCTCAAAAAGCTTCCTCGCTTCGATGATTTGCGATATGAGTTCGTCGGGCGCTTTCGGCCTCGTTGCCTTGTAATCCTTGAACATTTTTTTTCTGAACGTCGGTTCGGGGCGGTCGAAGGCGGCCGCAACATAGTCGGGCCTTTGTTCTTTGAGGGTTTTCAAGAGGATGCTGGAAAGTCCGTAAAGCGCGCCCGAGGGCAAACCGCCGTCTGACGTGAGCGGGGGAAGCGCGTGAAACGCCCGATGGATCAGCGAGTTGGCGTCAATGAGGAGGAGTTTCTTCATCCCGTTAGAAACGAAACGCCTTTTTCATAAGCAGCCGCTTACAATGCGCGGTTGGCTCGACTTCTTTTGTAATAATCTTTTCCATGAGTTTGCGGTTTCTAACGGGATTCATTTTCTCTTCGAAGAGAATGAGAGCCTCCGCTCGTTTTCTTTTTGGTGAGCGATCACAACGCGGATGATTTTTCGCGGGAGGGCTTTTTTGATGCGGTCTGCCCACTCCACGGCGATGACGCTTTGTTTGTCGCGCAGTGCTTCTTTGAGTCCCGTCGACACGATATCGCGCGCAGAACCCATTCGATAAGCATCGACGTGGTAGAGGTTTTTAAATCTGCGGCGACTTGGGGGAAGTTTGTAGCGCCGGACCATAAGGAAAGTAGGACTCGTGATGTTTCTTCGAATGCCAAGTCCGCGCGCAAGCCCTTTAATGAAGGTTGTTTTTCCGGCGCCAAGATCGCCTTCAAGGGCAACAATAAAAGGGCCGCTGCCGCCCCGAAGGATGCTTTGCCCCAAAAGCTCCGCGATTTTTTTTGTTTCGTTGCTTGATGCGCTGGTGATGATCACAGGAGTTTTTTTTCTTTCTCGAGCCCCACATGCTCGTAAGCAAGTTTTGTGGCCACTCTTCCGGAAGGCGTTCGTTGGATAAATCCAAGTTTCATAAGAAACGGCTCGTATACCTCCTCGATGGTGTCCATTTCGTCGTTGAGGGACGCTGCAAGCGTCTTGAGGCCGACCGGTCCGCCGCCGAACTTCGTTATAATCACGCTCAAAAGTTCCCGGTCCGCGTTTTCAAGCCCCCGCGAATCGATTTCCAGCATCTCAAGCGTCCGTTCCACCACGTTTTCGTTGATCTCGGGGACCCCTTTCACTTGCGCGTAGTCCCGGGCGCGCTTCAAGAGTCGGTTTGCGACGCGGGGTGTGAACCGCGATGCTCCGGCGAGAAGCCGCACGGCGCCGTCGGTCACAGCGACGCCCAAGATCTTCGCGGAACGCTCGATGATCTTCTCGATGTCGGCGTTTTGGTAGTAGTCCAATCTGAAGGTTGCGCCGAAGCGGGAGCGGAGGGGCGCCGAGAGAAGATTTACTTTTGTGGTCGCCCCGATGACCGTGAAAGGGGGCAAGTCGAGCGTAAATGTTTTTGCCGCAGGTCCCTTGCCGATCACGAGGTGGAGCTTCCGGGATTCCATGGCCGGATAAAAGATTTCCTCAACCAACTTATTGATGCGGTGAATCTCGTCGATGAAGAGAATTTCGTTTGGTTCGAGGTTTGAAAGGATAGCGGCAATGTCGCCGGGTTTTTCGAGTGCCGGCCCGGATGTTGATCTCACTCCGACGCCCATTTCCCGGCCGATGATATAGGCAAGCGTTGTTTTTCCCAAACCCGCTTGTCCGTAGAAGAGCAGGTGATCCGAGCTTTCATGGCGCCCCTTTGCCGCCGATAAGATGAGTTTCAGGTGGTCCTTGATCTTCTCCTGGCCTACATATTCCGTGAAGCTTTGCGGCCGGAGGAGTTGCTCAATGCTCTGTGCTTCGTCGGGGATGTTTGTTTTTTCTTGATTTTTAGGCATTTTATCTGCTTATTTTCTCTCCCATTATACACCCATCAGGCCCCTCTCTTCGAGGGTTGATCCCGTTAGAGACCACGCCCGCGCTGGCGCGCCCGAAGAACCCTGAGGCGGAACCGTCTCTAGCGGGGTTGACATTTAAAACTGTTTATGCTAATATAAGGCCTGTCACTGATGAGAGGCCTGTGGGCAGGAGATTTGCTCCAGATTTCGGACTGCTTGGTTTCGGCTCGGCATCTCCTCGAGCGAATCTTAATAAAGCCTCTCCTTACGGCATTATGCCCACAGACCTTTCGTCGGTGAGAAAAAATTTCCCGAGCATCACAGATGCTCGGGGAATTTTGTTGTGCACCGCAAGAATGATTTACCACGCGATCGGCCCGGTCAGCCGTTCGACTTCCGAAAAACTCGTCACGCCTCGGAGTACCTTCAAAACGCCGTCTTCTTGCATGGTCACCATGCCGCTTTCCTTTGCAAGTTTTTTCAGTTCCATTTCGGTCGGGTTTTTATAAATCGCCTCTTCGACCGATTCGTCCACGGTAAAGAGTTCGAAGATCGACGTCCTTCCTCTATAGCCGATGTGCCCGCAACGATCGCACCCGCGGCTTTCGTAGATTTTGTAATCGGCGTACGGAGACCGATCCACTCTTTCCGGGATGTTGTTCAAAAACGACTGTATTTTGTTTTTCAGCGTTTCGTCCGGTTTAATTTCCGCCCTGCATGCATCGCAGAGGACCCGTACGAGCCGTTGCGCTATGATGAGGCTGAGGGACGGCCCTAAGATGTTCGTCGGCACGCCGAGGTCGACGAGGCGGGGGATGGCTCCCACAGCATCGTTCGTGTGAAGCGTCGAAAAGACCAAGTGGCCGGTCAAAGAGGCGTTCAAGGCGATGTCGGCGGTTTCCTTGTCTCTGATTTCGCCGACTAAGATGACATTCGGATCTTGCCGCAAGATCGATCGAAGGCCGGAAGCGAAGGTATACCCGGCGGACGCATCCACTTGGGTTTGAGAAATGCCCGGCAAGTGATATTCGATGGGGTCCTCGACGGTAATAATCTTCATTTCGGGTTTGAAAACCTTCCGGAGGAACGCATAAAGTGTCGTCGTCTTTCCCGATCCGGTGGGGCCGGTATTTAAAATGAGGCCGTTCGGTTTTTTGATTTCGTCGTAAGCGATCTGAAGGTCGTCGGGCCGCCATCCCAGTTCCTCGAGGTTTACTTTGAGGGCCTTGGGATCCAAGAGCCGGAGCACCACCGTTTCCCCGTAGTCGGAGGGGATGATGGAGGTTCTGATTTCGATGTCGCGGTCGGAAAGGCCGATGGTAAATCTCCCGTCCTGCGGCTCGTTCGAGACGTTGAGCTTCAAGCTCGAGAGCAATTTTATCCTCGTCACGATCGATCGATACATCATAAGGTTGAACTTGTCGTACGCGGTGTGAAGAAGGCCGTCGATGCGGAGCCGGAGCGTGCCGTGCTCTTCCGTCGGCTCGAGGTGGATGTCGGAAGCGCCGAGCGCGATTGCTCCCGAGAGGATAATTTCGAGAACCTGCGAAAGATAGGGGCTCGAAAATCCGGCGAGCTCCGCATTCAGATTTTCCAAGCTCTTTATTTTTTCCTTCAATTCGTTCAGTGTCGTTTCATTGATGTCAACCTTGCCGGTGATTTCCTTTTCGGGGACCACGTACCGGTAGTAGCTCCAGGCGTGGGCAAGGCTCGTCATCGACGAGACGTTCGCGGAAATTTCGTGCGCTCCTTTGAGTTTTTCGAGAAGCTCCTTCGTTTTCGGAAGTTCCGGGTCGAAGACGGCCACGCGAAGTTTTTTTCTTGAAATTTGAAGGGGGGCGAGGAGAGCTTCCCGCGCTTCATTTTCCGGAACGAGGGTCATGGCTTGGATCTCGGTCGGTGCCTTTGCCGATATAAGGTCGAGGTAGGGAAACCCGCGCTCTGCGGCGCGCCGCCGAGCGTCGTTTTCCTCCGCTTCGCGCCGCTGCTTTTGGAGAGCTTCTTCCACGTCCTTCTTTGATTGAAGCATCGATTGCATTATAGCGTAGTTTTGGTGGTTAGTAACGGTTATTGACGTTTTTTCAAAAAAGATGTATAATTAACGTATAAAAAGCAGTACATAAAGTTTTAAATAACGGAGGTTCGAAATGAAAATGAGAATAGGAACGCTTGCCCTCGTCGCGCTTGCCGCGATGCTCTTCGGTGGGTGTATGACCTTCTCCCCGCTCCAGTTGACCGTTGTCGACGTGGGGCAGGGGAAAGTGATTCAAAAGGGCGGATTCCCCCTCACGTTCGGCGGCGTGAGATGCATCAATAGCACCGGTACCGTCATCGACTTTCATCAAGCCGGTCGATGGGGAGACGAATATTATGCCGATAATGTCCCCCCGGGGGGATCGTGGTTTTTTTACTGGGATTACACTCAGTACCCCACGATGTCGATTACGGCGCAGGTACGGGGGGGCTACCAAAGCATTTCCCAGGTCTTTACGGGGAACTCCTACAATCCCCCGACGAGGGTTTGGACGGTCTACCTCGACAGGCAAGGGAACCTGCGGGCGTCCACCCAGTGAAAATTCAAGGAAAACGGCGCACTCCGCTTTGTGGGGATGCGCCGTCTTTTGTTGTACAATTATGAAAAATAAATGATTACGTATTTATACGGCCCTGATTCATTGCGGCGGAACGTAAAACTTACGGAGCTTCTTCGTCGTCTCGAAGAGGGTGAAATAAGCGAGCGGATGGACGCCGATGTAGAGGAGGACTCCGACGCATGGAGGAGCGTAAAAGATTTTTGCCGGCAGCAATCGATTTTCGGCGGATCGAAGATCGCGATCGTGAGGGAAGGCGGATCGCTTGCGGACAAAGAATGGATAAAATTTTTAAAAGAAGAAACTAAGGACCCTTCGGTCAATCTTTTTGTTTTGGATCGAGGGAAGCCGCTTAAGGCGCTCAACTTTCTCCTCGAAAAACCTTCCTCATCGTACGAGTTTGAGGAGCTTGCGGGGCGGAATCTTTCGTTGTTTGTGGTAAAGGAAGCAGAAAAAAGAAGATTCGCTTTTTCACCCGACGCCCTCTCGTTCTTTCTCGACTACTTGAGCGGCAAAAAGGAGGGGAGAAGCTGGATCGCAGTCAGTGAAGTAGAAAAGGCCGGATTTCTCGGTAACACAATCGTTTCTTTGGAGGATTTGAATAAAATCTCCTCGTTTCCGGATTTCGACGAGGTTTGGACGCTTTCGCGGAAGATTGTCGGGTCGGAACGGTGGGTGGAAAAGATCGTTTTCCTTGAAAGGCTGTTTTTGGAAGGTGCCGACTCCGGCCACATCTTCAACTCGTTGGCGCTCCAAGCGGGTGGAAAAGAAATCGCACGTCTTGCGGCGTACGATATCTCAGTGAAGAGCGGGAAACTCGATTTCCCCGAAGCGTTACTTGACTTTGTTTTGAGCTGAATTTAGTTTTTTCGAAAGCCTCGATTTCAAGCGGTTTGCCTTCCCCTTCTTTATAAATTTAACTTTGGACATCTTGTCCAGGGCCTTATAGACGGCTGGGAGCGCCTTTTTTGCTTCATCAAATTTTCCGGCGTCGACGAGCTTTTTGAAGGCGTTGATCTCGAACCTCACCTTTCTCTTCCTCCCGAGATTCATTTCCCGTCTTCGAGAGCTCTTACGGAGCGCCTTTTTTGCTGATTTCGTAATAGGCATAGTAGTGGTGAAATAGTAGCTTTAATGGGGCTGGTTGTCAATAAAATCCTAATGTCAAAATCCTAAATCCTAAATAAATTTCAAAGCACCAAATATCAAATTCAAAACACGTGTTTCGGTCATTATGATTTTAAATTTTGCTGTTGTTTAGGATTTAGTGCTTAGGATTTAGAATTTTAACCTGCGGGGGTATAATGAGTGGTAATGATATACTCACTTTCGGGAAAAATCGCGGAAAAGAAGGAGAATTTTTTTGTCATCGACGTCGGCGGCGTCGGGTTCAAGGTATTTTCCAATGCCGAAACGCTGTATAAGCTCCCCTTGGGGGGCGAACGGGTCGTCCTTTACTCGCATCTTCACGTGAAGGATGATGCGTTGGAGCTTTACGGCTTCCTCGATGAGGGGGAGTTGAAGTTCTTTGAGATGCTTATCACGGTTTCCGGCGTCGGTCCCCGGACAGCCCTCCTTATTCTCGACTTGGATTCATTTCCGAACGTGATGGCGGCAATCGTCGGCAAAAAAGCCGACGTCTTGTCGCGCGCGCAGGGCATTGGAAAGAAAACCGCCGAGCGGATCATTTTGGAACTTCAAAGCAAGATCAACGTTTCCGAAGTGAAAGGACTCGATAAAGCGACCGAAGTGAATGTCGAAGTCGAAGACGCTCTTGTGGGATTGGGATATGATCGGCGCACGGTGAAGGGGGTGCTTTCCGCGATGAACGACGTCCCGAATGCAGGCGTCGAAGAAAAGCTCCGGAGCGCTTTGAAGGCGTTAGGCGAGAAGAGATGAAGAAGATTTACCATTTTTTGTTGGCGTTCTTGGGAAACGTCGTATACGGCCGGCCGAGCCGCAAACTTACGGTCGTCGGCGTCACCGGAACCAAGGGGAAATCGAGCACGCTCGAGCTTTTGGATGCCGTCATGGAATCGGCCGGGAAAAAGACGGCTCTTCTTTCTTCGGTGAAGCGGAGGGTCGTCGGCGTCGAGACGAAGAAGGTTTCCGGCAATACGATGCCGGGCAGATTTTTCATTCAGCGGTTCCTCAGCGATGCCGTCCGTGCCGGCGCCGAATACGCGTTCATCGAAGTGACCTCGCAAGGAGTCGTTCAGTGGCGGGATCGGTTCATTGATTGGGATGCGGCGTTCTTCATGAATCTTTCGCCCGAACATATCGAATCACACGGATCGTTCGAGAAGTACCGCGCGGCGAAAGTGAGGTTCTTCGAGGACGTTCTCCGATCTTCGAAGGGAACAAAATCGTTCTTCGTGAACGCCGAAGACGGGAACAAGGATTATTTCATCCGCGCCGTGGAGGGGGCCCCGGGCGCAGAACTTTTTTATTTCGATAGGAATTATTTGATTGATGAAGCGAAGCGATGGGGATGGGATCTTTCGACAGCCGCCGCCCGCGGCGCGGTTGCCGACTGGCTTATGCCGGATTTCAATGTTTTGAATGCCGCTGCGGCCCTTCGGTTTGCAACCGTCCGCGCCGTGCCGCCGGAGGCGATTCAAAAAGCTTTCCGGGAATTTGCCGGAACGCCGGGGCGGTTCGATCTTGTGATTAAGGAGCCGTTCGCCGCGATCGTCGATTATGCCCATACGCCGGATTCGCTGGAGAAGATTTATTCGGCTGCGAGAGATTTATTCGCCGGAAAATCCCGCGGCAGGTTGATCTGCGTCCTCGGTTCGGCAGGCGGCGGGCGGGACAAGTGGAAGCGGAAGGTTATGGGAAGCATCGCGGCGAAGTTTTGCGATGAGGTCATTTTAACCAACGAAGACCCCTATGACGAAACCCCGGAGGCTATCATGGACGAGATCGAAGCGGGGCTTTTGCAGTCCCCGGCTTCCAAGTTTCATATTTCGAATAATTACTGGAAAATCCTCGATCGCCGCGAAGCGTTGCGAAAAGCTCTTTATGATGCTTTGCCGGGAGACGTTGTCATTGGGACCGGAAAGGGGAGCGAGCCCTCCATCCATATCGCAAAAGGAAAGACGATTCCCTGGAATGAGAGAGAGATCGTAAAAGAGCTCATTGCCGAGCGTTTTGCGAACGAGCGAAGCGGGGTATAACGGCGAAATGAATCCCATGAGAAACCGTAAACTTATAAAAAAGATGATTATTCAAGAAGTCAAATTAACCGCGCATTATAGGCAGCTGCTTATAAAAAAGGCGCCTCGTTTCTAATGGGATGAAACTTACTTTTTGCGGTGGAGCCAAAATCGTCACGGGTTCCAACTATCTTTTGGAATCGGGCGACACGAAGATTCTCATCGATTGCGGATTGAATCAAGGCGAAAGTTTTTGCGAGAATTTGAATTACGAGCCGTTTCCTTACGACCCCCGGGAAGTGCAAGCGGTCTTCGTGACGCATGCCCACATCGATCACATCGGCCGCCTTCCCAAGCTCGTGAAGGACGGTTTCCGCGGCGCGATCCATTCGACGGGGCCTACCAAGGATTTCGCCGCTCCAATGCTTGAGGATACGGCACATTTATTCGGCGAAGAAGTGATGAAAAAGGGCCGCGAGCCGCTTTATGGCGATGGTGATATTGAGCGAACACTCGCCCTGTGGCAAAGTTTCGCTTATCACGAGACGGTCGAAGTCGGACCGTTTTCGGTGGAATTTTTCAACGCAGGTCATATCCTGGGATCGTCAACGCTCGTCGTGTCCGTCGAAGGGGGAAAAATCGTCTTTTCCGGCGACCTCGGGAATAGTCCATCACCCCTCATTACGGGGACGGAATATCCGACGGACGTCGATTATGCGCTCGTGGAGTCCGCTTACGGCGACCGGATCCACGAGGATTTGGACAAGCGGAAGGAAATGCTGAAGGAAAATGTCCAAGAGGCCGTTCGCGCGGGAGGTGTCCTTATGATCCCGGCTTTTGCTCTCGAACGGACCCAAGAAATGCTCTTCGAGTTGAATAATATGGTTGAGGGGAAGGAAATTCCCGCCGTGCCGGTTTTTGTCGACAGTCCTCTCGCAATCAAGCTTACGGATGTCTATCGGAAATATTCCCGCAACCCCCTGTATTTCAACAAGGGCACCGTCGATTTGGTGCGGTCCGGCGAAGATATTTTCAATTTCCCCGGCCTTACGATGACGCTTACGAAAGAAGAGTCAAAAAAGATCAATGATGTCCCGCCGCCCAAGATTGTTATTGCCGGCGCCGGGATGTCGAACGGCGGAAGGATCTTGCATCACGAGGTTCGTTATCTCTCCGATCCGCGGAGTACGCTTCTTGTTGTCGGCTACCAATCGGTCAATTCGCTGGGGCGGAAGCTTTTGGACGGAGAACGCCGGGTCGAGATCCTCGGCCAAGTCGTCGAAGTGAAGGCGAAAATCCTTTCAATCAGCGGCTATTCGGCCCACGCCGACCAAAATCAGCTGCTTGATTGGGTTTCTCGCTTGGGGAAGGGCGTGAAGAAGATCTTCGTGGTCCAGGGCGACGGCAACGCTTCCGATATTCTTGCGGAAAAGATCAGAGAAAGATTCTCCCTTGAGGCCCTCGCTCCTTCACGGAGGGATTCGGTACTGTTATAATTCGAGTATGCCTATCAAGAAATCAAAGGAGAAGGAACGGGGGGAAAAGGATGGGTTGGGGCGATTCGAAAACCATAACCACACTTATCATTTAAAGTACAAGATTTGCGTTTCCGGAGCTGCCGAGACCGGCCATTGCTCGAAAGACTCATTCGAAAAAGCCGAGGCCATCGGTCGGGAAATCGCGAAACGCGACTTGATTCTCGTAACCGGTGCAACGACGGGAATGCCGTATTGGGCCGCCAAAGGCGCCAAGGAAGCCGGCGGCATTGTGATTGGGCTTTCGCCTGCGGTTTCGAAGCTCGCTCACGTGAAGACATATCATTTGCCGCTTGATTATCACGATCTCATTGTGTACACCGGCTTTGATTACTCGGGGCGCAATTTGCTGCTTACGAGGTCGGCCGACGCCATCATTACCATTTGCGGCCGAATGGGGACATTGAACGAATTTACCATCGGATTCGAAGATCATAAACCGATCGGCGTTTTGGAAGGTACCGGTGGAACGGCCGATATGCTCCGGGAAATTCTCGAAAAGGCCCACCGCGGATCGTCGAACGTCGTTTTTTCGAACGACCCCTCGAAACTTTTGGATCAAGTAATGAAGTTGGTGGAAGTCGAAGAGAGGCGAGACGGTATTCACGGAAAGATTCTTTAAGCCATTGGGAAAGGTCGGGTAAGGAAGGCGAGAATACTATGCCAAATTCCCAAGATGCCGGAAAGGCCGTCATGGTCGGTATTGTGACGCATTATTTCGGTCACGTCGGCGTTGCCGCCATGAAACTCATGAAGCCGGTTAAGATCGGCGATACCGTAAGGTTTGTCGGCGCAACAACCGATTTCGACGACGTCGTGCGATCCATCCAAATCGAGCACGAAGCCGTAACCGAGGCCGGGCCGGGGGACGAAATAGGCATCAAGGTAAGGGACAAGGTTCGGGAGGGGGACCGAGTGTACGTGATGTAAGGTCGGTTAATTTGGTATTCTTAAGACGAATGAGAAATTCGCTGAATAAACTGCTGTTTTATTTCCTCATCTTCTTGATCCCGATTGGAATCAAAAAGTTCATCATTTCCTTCCCCGAGCCGTTCAAGGTTCCGATTTCTTACGGCTCGTTTTTCCTTTACGGCCTCGACCTTATCGTTTTCCTTTTTGTCGTCCTGAATTTGAAAAAAATATCGTTCGATTGGCGGACGCGATGGCTCGCGGCGTTCCTTGCCGCCGTTCTCGTTTCAATCTTCTTTTCTTTGAGCGTCGGTTTGGCGGTTTACGCATTCTTACATCTCGTCCTTTTTGCCCTCTTTGCTCTTTTGGTCGCCCGGATGATGGGCGACGGTTTATTGAACTTGAAGACTACCTTCGGCGTTCTGGGATTTTCCGCTGTCGCCGAAGCCGTCGTCGGCCTTCTGCAGTTTAGGGACCAAGCGAGTGTGGGCCTTCGCGTTCTCGGCGAATCCGTTCTTGGTCCCGCGACAGAGGGGGTTGCGCGGGCCTCAACCGCCTTTGGCGATTTTTTACGGATTTACGGCACGATGCCGCACGCGAATATCCTTGCGGGATTTTTGGTGTTCGGATTTGTTGCACTCATCTTCGTTTTTCTAAAAACCGGTAGGGGAAAACGGGATGCGTTGAAAAGGCTTGGGATCGTCGCCGGCCTTTTTCTTATTTTCACCGCAACGCTCCTCACCTTTTCGCGGTCGGGACTCGCGGTTTTTATTTTCGCGGTCGGGACGGCGGTCGTCTACGGGCTTCTTGAGGCGTTCTTGAGATATCGGACGATCTTTTTAGTCGGCCTCCTCCTCCTTTTTATTGTCTTCTCCGCATTCGGTTTCAGAAGGCTTGCCACGGCGCGGGACAGCGTTTCCCTTACCGAACCCTCGGTGACCTATCGGGTGGATTACGGATTGATAGCGCTCGATCTCATACGGTCGCATCCGATTTTCGGTGTCGGGGTCGGCAACGAGATCCTTGCCGGCCTTGCGGCAGGATTGTATCAAGACCAGGGCATGCGGTCGAGTTGGCAGTGGCAGCCGGTCCACAATCTTTATCTTTTCGTCGCGTCAGAAACCGGTCTTGTGGGCCTCGTCCTTTTCTTCGGATTTTTGGGGAGTGTCTTTTATCCCACAATAAAAGAATTTTGGAAAGAGCGGAAAAGCGAAAGGGGTTTGGATTTCTTCTTTCCGCTTGTTCTCGGCGTCTCGTGGCTCGCCTTCGGCATGGTGGACCATTTCTTTTGGGATTTGGAGTCGGGGCAATTGATGTTTTGGCTCACTTTAGGCATTATTATGGGTGTGAGCGCCCATAGCTCAACGGATAGAGCGTATCCCTCCGAAGGATAAAATCGAGGTTCAATTCCTCGTGGGCGCACTAGAACCCATCTTCTGTCATTCTCTCGATTTCAGAAGCGCGCGCTTCAGCTTCTTTTTTGGTCCTCGCTTCCGCAATGATCCGCACAATCGGTTCCGTATTCGATCTTCTGATATGGACCCAATAATCCGGTGCATCGATCTTCAGTCCGTCGTCGGTATTTATTTTGAATTTTGAAAATCGTTCTTTGAGCATCTCGAGAATCGCGTCGGGCTTTTTTCCTCCGATGTCAATTCTCTTCTTTGCGATCTCGAACAAGGGAAGCGTTCTTTGGTATTCGGAAAGCGTTCCGCCGGATTCCACGAGATTTTGGAGCGCGAGAGCGATGCCGACCAAAGCGTCGCGCCCGTAATGGACCTCGGGGAGGATCACGCCGCCGCTCCCTTCACCGCCGATCGACGCGCGGACCCTTTCCATCTTTTCCACGACGTTGATCTCGCCGACGGCCGATCGGTACACCGTACCGCCCCGCCGCTTTGCGATCTCGTCGACGGCTCGCGTCGTCGAAAGGTTCACGACGGCGATCCGTCTTTGTTTCGGAAGGTGCCGGAATAAAAAGTCGATCGCCTGAGCGACGGTATACTCCTCATTGAAGGGCTTGCCTTGTTCCGTTACGAGAACGAGGCGATCGACATCCGGATCAACGACGACGCCGAGGTCTGCTTTTTCTTTTTTCACGCGGGTCATGATGCCGGTTATGTTTTCGGGCAACGGCTCCGGTTTTCGGGGGAATATCCCGGTCGGCTCGCAGTTCATGGCAACGACTTGACAGCCGAGTCGTTTGAGGAGTTCCGGCACGACGAAGGAGCCCGAAGCATTGACCGCATCGACGACGACTTTCAACCTCTTCTTCTTGATCAACGGCACATCGATCGTTTTCATCGCGAGAATGCGCTCCACGTGGTCGCGAAGAAAGAACGACCCGTCGTGCAAGGAGCCGATCGGCTGCCGGTTAAGATCCGCCGCTCCCCTTGCTGCCTCCGCGAGGAGCCCCTTGTTTTCGCGTGTGTTCAAAAAAACGCCGGTTCCATTGAGAAATTTCAATCCATTCCATTCCATGGGGTTGTGGCTTGCGGTAACGATGACGCCGCCCGCTGCGCGGGAATGCAGAACGGCAAGTTCGACGGTCGGTGTCGGGCAAACGCCGATGTCGACCACCCGGCAGCCGTTTGCAGCGAGCGTTCCCCGAAGGATATCCGCAAGCATAGTACCGTGATATCTTCCGTCGCGCCCCATGACGATCGTTCCGCGTTTCGAGAATCTCGCAAAGGCTTTTGCGTACCGCACGACGACGTCGGGGGTGAGCGTTTTACCGACCACACCCCGGACACCGGAGATACCCTCGATGAGTTTTTGTTCCATTTGTAGACACCTTCAGTTTAGCATATACTGAAGGGTAATTTGATGACTCGGCCGGAGGTTTTCACTCAATTTAAGATCAAGAAAAATGCAAAGCTTGCTCCGCTTTCGACGTTCAAGATTGGCGGAACTTCGGAGTATCTTGCCGTTGCCGAGACGCCCGAAAAATTCGTGGATATCGCTCTGTGGACGAAGAAAAACAAGATACCCCTCACTATAGTTGCGGGAGGGAGCAACACCGTTTTTCCCGACGGAGAATTGAAGGGGCTCGTTTTGCGATTTTTCGGGGGAAAGATCGTTTTTCGGGGGAAGGAATGTGTGGCGGACGGCGGTATCCTTTTGGGCGAGGTTGTAAAAAAATCCATCGGCCGCGGACTCTCGGGACTCGAGACGCTCTCGGGGATACCGGGGACGATCGGCGGCGCGGTTGTCGGGAATGCCGGCGCCTACGGCCACTCCATTGCCGAAGTCGTTGAATCCGTAGAGATTTGGGACGGCAGAAAAAAGCGGTGGATCTCGAAGCGCGAGTGCATCTTTGCTTACCGCGAGAGCGTTTTTAAAAAACGGCCGTGGCTCGTTTTGCGGGTTCGGCTCAAATTCAAAAGGGGAATTGCACCGCATTTGAGGCGAATTTCGAAGCACATCGTTGCATTGCGCGAGAAAAAATACAAACCAGGGATCAAGTGCCCCGGAAGCTTCTTTAAGAACGTCCTGGTCGCCGATATTTCGCGAAAGTCGCTTGAAGGGATCGATCAATCGAAGATCATCGATGGAAAGATACCGGCCGGGTACCTTTTGGAGTCGGTCGGCTCGAAGGGCATGCGCGTCGGGGGCATTGAGATCGCCTCCTTTCACGGGAACCTCTTCGTCAACAAAGGGCGCGCGAAGGCCGCCGACGTGCGGAAGCTCGCGAATATCCTGCGGAAAAAGGTACGTAAGAAGTTCGGCATTACGCTCGAGGAAGAAGTGCGGTATATCTGATGAAATTCTAAAATCCAAATACCAAATGTCAAATTTTAATTTTGAACTTTGACATTGATTTAATATTTGTCACTTGAGCTTTGGCATTGAAAGCCACACGGCGTATAATGGGGGTGTATGGTTCTTGCGTATGTGACGCAGAAGTTCTTGTGGCGGATCGTCGATTTTTTGAGGCATTGGTACGTTCGGAGCGCGAAATTGTATTCGAATTATGTCCTCGACCGGCTGCACGACTTTGATAAGGTTTTGGCGTGGAGGATAACACTCAAGAATCTTTTTACCCCCCTTTACAAGGATTACACGTTTGTCGGTTATGTGTTGGGATTTTTCTTGAGAGCGGTGCGGCTCTTGGTCGCCTCGGGTTTTTATGCAATCGTCTTTTTCGCGGCCATCGCCTTATATGTTATTTGGCTTCTTATCCCGCCGGTCTTGGTCGCCGTATTTTTGGGTATCCTTCATGTCTAAAACCCCCGAGATGTATTTCAAAAGCAAGCGGATATTTTTGAGTCAAATGGGTGATTTCCTCACGCGGCTCCTCGGCTACTCGGCCTACGTCGTCACGGTGGCCGTGGCCTTGGTTTTGCTCTTATCGCAAAATTCGAGGCTCATTGCCCTCGGCATTCTTTTTGCTCTGTTCCTCGCCGACCGAATGATGCACATCGGGGACGGCGAACGGAACCTCGTGGAGATCGAGCGCGGAAAGGGGAATATCGGTGACGCTTTGACGCCGTCCTCGTACCGCATTTTGAGCTCTGCGTTCAGGAAGTCGAAAGGAGCTAATGTGAGCTTTTACCTCGTTCTTTTGGAGCTTCTTGCCGAGCGCGACGACATCCAAGAGATCTTGAAGCGTTTGGATGTCAAACCCGAGACATTCCTCCAAAAAGCGGCCGTTGCCTTCAGTGAGAAGGGAAAATTTTCGAAAGAAAGCTATCTTTCGGTCTTGAGCGATTTGGTTTCCCGGGCTTACGCAAATGCGCGCGCCCACAACGACGTTTTTATTTATTCCCGGAACCTCTTTGCCGGCATCTTTGACGTCGGTGACAGCGATCTCGAAAAGGTTTTTATCGCCTCGGGCATCAAGAAAGAAGATGTCGAGTCGGCGGTGGTATTTGGGAAATGGCGGAAGATATTCGGAGCCCCGCGGTTTATGCCGAAGATTATCGGCGGGTTCGCCCACCGGCCGGGGTTTTTGAGGCACCGGGTCATGAACCGCGCTTGGACGGCGCGCCCCGCGCCGACGCTCGACAAGTATTCGACGGATCTTACCGATTTAGCGCGTTCTGAGGCCGTCGGTTTTCTCATCGGCCACGAAAAAGAATACGAAGAGCTCCTTCAAGTTATTGCGCGGCCCGGGAAGCCGAACGCCATCTTGGTCGGCGAAGCGGGAGCGGGGAAGTCGACCATCATCGATCATTTGGCGTTCGCCATCGTGAAAGACGAGGTTCCTGAAGAGCTGTTTGATAAGCGCTTGGTTTCCCTTGAGATCGGAAATCTTTTGGGGAATGCCACGCCGGACGTTTTGACGGCCCGATTGAACGCCATTACCGAAGAAATCCTCCTTGCGGGGAATATTGTTCTCTTTGTGCCCAATATGCATGACCTCTTCCGAACTTCGAAGGAGACCGTGAATGCGATTGATATCATCCTGCCGATCGTGAAAAGCGCGGCAATTCCCGTGATCGGCGAGACCTACCCCCGCGAGTTCAAGACGTATATCGAACCTCGGTCGGATTTTCTCGAGCAGTTCGAAGTGGTTCGAGTCGACGAAATCAGCGAAGAAGAAGCGATCAAATTCCTCATTTACCAAAGCCTTCTCCTGGAACGGCAGTACCGCGTCTTCGTTCCTTTCAGCGTCATCAAAGAATCCGTGTATCTTGCAAAGCGGTACTTCCACGCGAAGCTTCTGCCGGGAAGCGCCGTCGACCTTTTAAAACAAACGCTCGGGAAGGCGGTCGAAAACAGGAAAAAATCGATTTCCGTCCAAGATGTTGACATGGTCGCGGAAAGCCTTTCTCGAATTCCGATCCAACGGGTTACGGCGGACGAAGCGTCGAAACTGTTGGGGCTCGAAGATGTTATCCATAAGAAGCTCATCAACCAAGATGCGGCGGTTTCCGCAGTCGCTCGGGCTCTTCGGGAATATCGGAGCGGACTTTCGCGGAAAGGGGGACCGATTGCGGCATTCCTTTTTGTGGGTCCGACCGGCGTCGGAAAAACCGAGCTTTCGAAGATTCTCGCAGAGGTGCAGTTTGGTTCCAAAACAGCCATGCAGCGCTTCGATATGTCCGAGTATCAGGATAAAACGAGCATCTTCCGGCTGATCGGTACCCCCGATGGATCGAAAGCTGGAACGTTGACCGATGCCGTTTCAGACAATCCTTACACCTTGGTACTTCTCGACGAATTCGAGAAAGCCCATCCCGATGTTTTAAATCTTTTCCTCCAGGTATTTGACGACGGGCGGCTGACCGATAGTTTGGGGAAGACCGTCGATTTCCAAAACACCATCATCATTGCGACGTCGAACGCCAATTCCGACTTCATAAAATCGGAGATCGAAAAGGGGAAGAAGGTCGAGGATATTTCCGGTGAATTGAAACAAAAACTGTCCGACTTTTTCAGGCCAGAACTCTTGAACCGGTTTTCGGATGTCGTCGTTTTCAGGGATTTAAAGGAAGACGAGATCAAAAAGATCGCCGGGTTGTCAATCGATGAATTGAAGGAAATGTTGGGTGAAAACAAGGGCATCGATATCGTATACGACGATGCGGTGTTGGGCGAGCTTGGGAGGCGGGGTTACGACCCGGTTTTCGGTGCGCGCCCTTTGCGGAAGGTCATCTCTGACGACGTGAAGAGCGTTTTGGCGAACAAGATCCTCGACGGAAGTCTTGGGAGTGGTGACACGGTTACCATTTCTTTCCAAAATGGGGCATTTGATTTTCAAGTTTCAAAAAGTTAATCTCTTATTGAACGCATGAAATTTCCGCACTTTAAGATAAGCTTCGGCGAAATGAAGATGAATAAGGTGGTGCGGTTCTTTATCCTCTCGGATTATTTGTTTTGGGGCGGATGGGGGCTCATTTCCCCGATCTTTGCGGTCTTCATTTTGCAACGAATCGGCGCAACGAACGTATTTACCGTCGGAGCCGCTGCCGCATTGTACTATTTAACGAAGGCGATCTCCGAGGTACCCATTTCGTTCTACTTGGACAAGCATGAGGGGGAAAAAGACGATTTTTACGCCCTCCTCATCGGACTCTTTCTCGGCGGCCTCGCGTGTTTGATCTTTTTGGCCGTTCGGAGCGTTCCGGCACTCCTGGCCTCCATGGTGGTACAGGGCCTTGCGTTCGCCTTTTACTCGTCCTCTTGGCCCGCGATCTTTTCGAGGCATTTGGACAAGGATCACTATTCGCTCGAGTGGACGCTTGACCATTTCGGCATCGATATCATTTCTTCCGTTATGGCATTGATGGGCGGCGGCATTGCGCTCCTTTTGGGATTCGATTTCATCTTCATTTTAGCGTCCCTTGCGGCATTTGCAGGAGCAGTCCTCCTTTTTATGGTGCCGGACCTCATCTTACCGAAACAAACGTTGAAACAGCCCATTTTACGAGACCATGCCGGACCAATCATTGGTGAATAAAAAAGAAGGCGACCTTTCCATCTCCGCGGGCGTTATCGTTTTCAGGCGGGCGGAGGAGGGGATAAAATTCCTGCTCTTGTACCACGGGGGCAGTTATTGGAATTTTCCGAAGGGGAAGCTAGCCGAAGGCGAGAAAAGCTTCAGGGCGGCCCTGCGCGAGGTTGAAGAAGAAACGGGCATCAAAGCGCCGAACCTGCGGTTTATCAACTGGTTCAAAGTTTCCGATCGGTTTGTTTTTTATACGAAAGAAAAGAAACGGATCCCGCGTCTCGTGATCTACTATTTGGCGGAAACGAAAACGCAGGCAGTCACGATCGTTCCCCGGGAGCATCAAGGGTACGGCTGGTTCCTCTATAAGGATGCCTCGAGAATGCTGAGGGCTCCGAATTTAAAATCGAACCTCAAGAAAGCATACACCTCGATCACGAGGAAGAAGCAGGCGCCTACTTCGTAGCGGACTCAACTATCTTTTTGAATATCTCCGGTTCGTTCCCGGCGAGATCGGCCAAGATCTTCCGATCGAGTTTGATGCCCTCTTTTTTCAGAGCGCCGATGAGCTTGCTGTATGTTGTGCCGTTCAATCTTGCCCCTGCGTTGATCTCGGTTTCCCAAAGCGTGCGGTAAACCCTTTTCTTTTCCTTCCTCCCCTTTAGTTTCCTCGCAAGGCCGTGGAGAAGCGCTTCTCGTGCGGCGCGCTCCTTTGATTTCCGGCTCCACTTGTATCCCTTGCTCTTCTTGAGGAGCTTTTCTCTTTTTTTGTGGGCGATTGTGCCCCGTTTTACTCTTGGCATCAGTTATTGATAAGTTTTTGTATGTCGACGTTTCCTAATGTTCGGGCGTTCTTTTTCCGTTTGATTTGCACCGTTCTTTTGTTCGCTCGCGAGTGACCCAAAGCCATTGCCCGGCGGAGCACCTTGCCTGACTTCGTTATTTTTATTCTTTTTGACACGCTTTTCCTCATTCCGTTAGAAATAGTACGCACACACGGAGTGCGTTTTGCGCCTATTGTTTTTAACCTTTTTCATTGATTGTTTTTTCATAAGTTTATTTTCTTTTCATGGGCGTATGCGATTTCTAACGGGATTCATTGTTATTTCTTGGTTATTTGCATAAGGTAGCCTCTCCCTCCTTGCCGCGGTTCCATGGTCACTTGGTACGGTACGGTTATTTTTCCCGTGAATTCCTTTATGCGTCCCAGTGCCCATTCTTTATTCGCCTTTTCCCTTCCCCGGAGCCGGAGGTGGATTTCCACCTTGTGTCCTTCCCTGAGGAATTTCTCGGCTTGCTTTGCTTTCATTGCCATGTCGTTCTCCGCGATCCGGGCGGAGATTTGCACTTGTTTCAGTTCTTTTTGTTTTTGCGCCTGCTTCGATCGCTTTTCTTCCTTGGCTCTCTGATATCGCCATTTATCGAAGCTCATGATCCTCGCGACGGGGGGCGCGGCTTGCGGGGCGATTTCGATAAGGTCGAGTCCTGCCGACATGGCCTTCGCGAGGGCTTCTTCTTTCTTCATGACGCCGAGATTTTCTCCCGATTCGTCGATCACGCGAAGTTCGATGGCTGTTATTTCTCCGTTTATCCTCTGCCGCGGGGCGGGTGCTGGTCTGTATGGTCTTTGATAAGCGATACGAAAATACTAATAAAAAACGCGCCAAAATGCAAATGAAGAGCTCCGGCGGGGGGTTGGACCGTCGCGGCTCGACAAGTTTGATGGGTGGTTCACCACGAGTGAGTCCACCGAAAGGTGGGCGAATCGAGTGGAGGCGGAGAGATTGAACCGTCGCAATTCGCTATACAGCAAATTGCTCCCTGACACCTTGCGGTTTCAGTACTTCCACCACGGGGAAACTCCCGTTTTCCCGACCCCCTTCCCAGCCCACTCCCTCTTCGCGAATCGAGCAATGAAAAAGACCGGCAATAAATGCCGGTCTTTTTCATTGTGGAGGCGGAGGGATTGGACCCTCGTCCAAGAAAGTATTCAAAAATATTCTACAAGCTTAGTTCTCTCGAAAGAGAGCGGAAATCATTCCCGATGGTTTAACCCGCTTTATTGGAAACGCCTTTCAGCGGGCGATCCTGCGGTATGACACCGGTTACCCTCGAGCAGGAGTAAAGGACCGATGCCCGGCTCTTAGAGCCGGGGCCGGCATTAAGCGAAAGCCAATGCCGGGGCTGCAACTTTATTGTTGGCAGTTCTTGATTTGCGACGAGTTTAACGAGATTATCGCGAGCTCGGCTTGCTACTTTTAAAGATCTCTCCTGTCGAAGCGTGCGCCCCCTTGGGGATGAGGTTTTAGGCAAATTTCTTTATTTCCCGTTCGGTCTCCCTTTTCTTTATCACTTCCCGTTTGTCGGTTTTCTTCCGGAATCTCCCGAGGCCGATTCCAAGCTTTATCTTGCCGTGCTTATTATACATCTTAATCGGGATTAGTGTCAATCCTTTGGTCTTTCCGATGAGGTAATCGATCTCGTTTTTTTTCACGAGCAGTTTTCGCAATCTCTTGGGGTCATAAACCCCGGGAATATTCTTCGGCTGGTACGCCGGGATGTCGAGGTTCACAATCCAAAGCTCGCCCCGCACGAGGGAGGCGTAGGACCCCGAAAGGTTCACTCGGCCGCTCGTTACGGCTTTCGCTTCGTAGCCCTTCAATACGATGCCGGCCTCGAATGCCCCGAGGATCTCGTAGTCGAAGAGAGCTCTTTTGTTTTCCGCAAATATAGCCATGAAACCTCTATTATTTTATACTAAACAACAAGCAATGACGATAAGGGAAGAAATAAAGAAGAAATTGAAGGAAGTGGCCGGCCTCGAGGCTGGATTCTCGGTCGAGGTTCCGGACAGGAAGGTGACCGATGCCGACTATGCGACGAACATCGCTTTTGCGCTTGCAAAACTCGAGAAAAAATCTCCGCAGGAAGTGGCGAATGAGATCGCTGATTCGTTCCGGCGATCTCCGCTTGGGGCGGTGGACCGGGTGAGCGTTTCGGGAAACGGCTTCATTGATTTTTGGATTTCGAAAAAATCGCTTCAGGAGGAAATCGGTGAAATTTTGAAGGCGGGGTCGAAGTACGGTTCTTCCCAATCGATCAAAGGACGCGTGCAAGTCGAGTTCATATCGGCGAATCCCACGGGGCCCCTTACGCTTGCCAACGGCCGCGGCGGATTTTACGGAACTGCGCTTTCGAATGTCCTTCAGTTCGCCGGCGCCGATGTCGAGCGTGAATACTACGTGAATGACAGCGGCAATCAGGTTTTGACGCTCGGGAAGTCGATTCTTGCCGCAGCGGGGTTCGTCGAAGGTTCGGAAGAATTCTATCAAGGCGAATACGTCAAAGAATGGGTCGGCAGAAACCGTGCGTTTGTGGAGAAGCATCGGGAGGATCCGGAAGCTGTCGGCGAGCGGGCGGCAGACGATTTTTTGGAGGGGATCAAGCACGTCATCGAAGGAAAGTCGGGCATACGTTTCGATCGCTATACTTCGGAGCGGAGTATTCGGAAGAAAAGACTTCCCGAAGAGGCACTGCGGCTTCTCCGAAAGTCGGGGAAGGTGTACGAGGCCGATGGCGCCGTGTGGCTCAGGACGGCCGACTTCGGCGACGATAAAGACCGAGTTCTCCTTACCAAAGACAACCTTCCGACGTATTTTTTAGTCGATGCCGGCCATTATCTCGAGACCAAAAAGCGCGGGTTTGACTGGAAGATCAATATTTTGGGGCCCGACCACTACGGTTACGTGCGGCGGATCCAGGCGGTTGCAGACATTTTAAAATTCAAAAAATCAGACGTTTTGATAACGCAAGCCATTCTCATTAAAAAGGGGGAGGAATTCGTGAAGATGTCGAAACGGAGAGGCACGTTCGTCACCTTTGAAAATTTGGTGGACGAAGTCGGTGTCGATGTCGCAAAGTTCTTCTTCCTTGCGGTCGGTGCGAACTCCCATATCGATTTTGACCTGGATTTGGCGAAGGAGCGTTCGTCGAAAAACCCCGTGTTTTACGCCGAGTACGCCCTCGTTCGCGCCCGGAAGATCCTCGTGAAGGCCGGCGCTAAGATAAAGGCCAAAGCGAAAGACCTGGGCGCTTTAGATTCAGCTTCCGAGCGCGAACTCATGGTTCGCCTCGCATCCTTCCCCGATGTAGTTGCCGAATCAGCGCGTGATTACGAGATCCATCGGCTCACGCGGTATCTTATGGGAGCCGTAAAATCGTTCCATAATTTTTACGAAGAGGAAAAGGTGATTGGCGGTGAGCATGAGCGGCCGAAGCTCGCTTTGGTCGCCGCGTCCGTTGTTGTTTTCGAGAACACTTTCCGCCTTTTGGGTATCGTGCCGCCGGAGGAAATGTAGAGCCGAAATGACTAATTAGAATAATTAGAAATTCTCTGCTAAAATACCCTTTAATGCTCGATGATTTGGATAAATTCTCCTTGCCGGAAACCGAAGAAAAGGTGCTGAAATTCTGGAAAGAAAACGGCATTTTCGAGAAATCGCTCAAGAAGAACAAATCAAAAAAGAAATTCATTTTCTATGAAGGCCCTCCGACGGCGAACGGCCGGCCGGGGATCCATCACGTGCTTTCCCGCTCATTCAAAGACGTCATTTTGCGCTACAAGACGATGGCCGGATTTTTCATTCCGCGCCGGGCTGGGTGGGATACGCACGGCCTTCCGGTTGAGATTGAAGTCGAAAAGAAGCTCGGATTGAGATCCAAGAAGGAGATCGAAGAGTACGGCATTGCGGCGTTCAACAAGAAATGCCGCGAGTCGGTGTGGGAATATAAGGATGAATGGGAGAAAATCACCGAACGCATCGGATTCTGGCTCGACATGGATCATCCGTACATCACGTACGAGAAGAATTATATGGAGAGCTTGTGGTGGATCTTTTCTCAAGTTCATAAGGAAAAGCTTTTATACCAAGGGCACAAGGTCGTGCCGTGGTGCACGCGGTGCGGAACGGCTTTGTCGTCGCACGAGCTCGCGCAGGGATACAAGACGACGGAAGATACGTCTGTCTACATCAAGTTCAAGCTCCTCCCGGGCCAGACGATCGGCAGGAATTTCACGACCGACGAGAAGACGTATGTCCTTTCGTGGACCACGACGCCCTGGACGCTCCCCGGGAATGTCGCCTTGGCCGTCGGTGAATCGATTGAGTACGCCCTCGTTTCCGTCGAGAGCGGGGAAAAATACCTTCTGGCCGTTCCCCGTCTCGGTATTCTGGAAAGATACGAGATGAAGGCCAAGCTGAAGGGTAAAGATCTCATTGGTCTCAAATATGAGCCGCTCTTCGACGTGCCAAAACTCAAGACAGAAAAATCGTATAAGGTGTATCCCGCTGGTTTTGTGACGACGGAAGATGGTTCCGGCGTCGTCCATACGGCCGTCATGTACGGTGAGGACGACTATGAGTTGGGAACGAAGATCGGTTTGTCGAAGCACCATACGGTCAATACCTCGGGAAAATTTACCGCTGATGTTCCGGAGCTTGCGGGGTCATACGTAAAAGCGAAGGAAACCGAGGAAAAAATATTCGAACTTCTCAAGAGGCGGAACTTTCTCTTAAAGACCGAAAAGTACGAGCACGAGTACCCGTTTTGCTGGCGGTGCGGCACGCCAATCCTTTATTACGCCCGTGATTCGTGGTTCATCGGCATGTCGAAGTTGAAGCAGAAGCTTTTGACTTCGAATAAGACGGTGAACTGGGTCCCGAAGGCCATCAAGAACGGCAGGTTCGGGGGATGGTTGAAGGAGGCCAAGGATTGGGCGATTTCCCGCGAACGGTATTGGGGAACGCCGTTGCCGGTCTGGGTATGCGGGAAGTGCGGCGCAACCGAGGTTTTGGGAAGCGTTGCGGAGCTTGAAAAGAAGCTCGGCCGCTCGAAGAATAATTACTGGGTCATGCGTCACGGCGAGTCCGAAAGCAATGTGAAGGATATTATCGACGCGACGGCGAATCGCTTCCATCTCACGCCGCGCGGCAGGAAGCAGGTGGAGGCGTCGATCAAGAAGTTCAAGCGAGAACTTTCCCGAAAAGGGAAGAAAATCGATGTCGTTATCACATCTGACATCTTGCGGACGAAGGAAACGGAAGCAATCGATCTTAAAGTGCTGGGGAACGTTGCGTCGAAGGTGGATAAGCGCCTCGAGGAGATCAAATTGGGGACGGACCTTGCCGGCTGTCACGATGAAAAGTACCACATGCTCTTCCCGACCTACCAAGCGAAGTTCGAGCGGCGGCCCGAAGGAGGGGAGTCGGTTCGCGACCTTCGGACGCGCCTCTTCGCGTTCCTCAAGGAGTGCGAGGCGAAATACGAGGGGAAAAATATCCTTCTCGTGACGCACGAATACCCGATTTGGATGCTCTTTCAGGTCGCCGAAGGTTGGACGGAGCGCGAAGCGATCGCCGAAAAGGAAAGACGAGGTGATGATTTCATAAAATTTGCCGAAGTCCGGAAGCTCGACCTTACGGTGGTCCCCCGGAACGATACCGGCGAGATTGATCTCCATAAGCCGTATGTAGACGAAGCAGTTTTCAAGTGCCGGTGCGGCGGAACAATGAAGCGGATCTCCGAAGTGGCGGACGTGTGGTTCGATTCCGGATCGATGCCGTTCGCCGAAGACCACTATCCTTTCGAGAACAAGATGAAGCTCGCGTATCCCGCCGATTACATCGTGGAAGGTATCGATCAAACGCGCGGCTGGTTCTACACGCTCCTTGCCGTCGCAACCCTTCTCAAGAAGAAAGCTCCGTACCGGAACGTCGTTTCCCTGGGTCTCGTGCTCGACAAGAACGCCCAAAAGATGTCGAAGTCCAAGGGAAACACCGTGAGTCCGTGGGACATGATTCAAAAATACGGGGCCGACACCGTTCGGTGGTATTTTTATACCGTGAACGCACCGGGCGAGCCGAAGCGTTTTGACGAAGCGGATCTCGGGAAGGTGCTCCGCCAGTTCGTCCTCATGATATACAACTCGTACGTCTTTCATCGAACCTACGCGGATAAACATGCAAAATACAAAGCGCCGACCGCCAAGTCGAACATTCTCGATCGGTGGATCATTACCCGCCTCGATGAGGTTGTTGCCGCCTCAACAAAGGCGCTCAATGCTTATGACGTCGGGGGAGCCGGCAAATCGATCGAAGAGTTCGTGAACGATCTTTCGCGGTGGTATATCAGGCGTTCGCGGAGGCGTCTCCAAAAACCTGACGACAAAAAAGATTACGCCGCCGCGTCAGCGACTCTCGGATACTGCCTCGCGGAGCTCGCGAAACTCATCGCTCCCTTTATGCCGTTTTTCGCCGAATCGCTTTATCAATCAGTGTCGCCGAAGGGGAAAACCTCGGTTCATTTGGAAGACTGGCCTAAAATTAATTCAAAATTCGAAATTCGAGATTCGAGATTACTGCGCGATATGAAAACGATTCGCGATCTGGCGAGCGCGGCGCTCGCGAAGCGCGCCGAATTGGGGATCAAGGTCCGACAGCCCCTCCAGTCGTTGGAAGTGAAAAATTTCAAATCAAGAATGAACGAAGAGTTGCTGGCTATTTTGAAAGATGAAATCAACGTGAAGGAAATAATTTTTGACCCCAAACTTAAGGAAGATTTTGTTCTCGACGCGAATATAACGCCGGAACTCAAGGAAGAGGGAACGGTGCGCGAACTCGTGCGGATGGTCCAAGGTCTCCGTCAGGATGGGGGACTGGCCCCCAAAGACAGGATTGTTCTGATGCTGGAGGCCGGATTGGAGGTGAAAGGCGTAGTTGAGCGGAATAAGAACGCCATCATGAAAGAAATAAGCGCTTCGGCAATCGTCCTGAAGCGCTTCGATAAATTCGACGTCGAGATCGACACGAAGTTCGACGGCGATCAGATTTGGATCGGGATAAAAAAATAGGAGCGGTCCTTTCAGAAAACCGCTCCTTGGTTCAAGCTATGCGCCGGTCGTGAGACGCTCGGCCTCTCGAATAATGTCTTTGTGGGACATATCGAGGGCCTTGCGTATGTCTTCCATTGTTTTCCGTACCTCACCGTTGGCGCCGTTTTTCCTATTGATGGCCAGTCTTATATATTTAAAGACCAGCCCGTCCTTTTCGGCCTTCGTGAGTTTATTCTTCATGGTCGGCCCTTTCTTTATTGTGATTGGGTAGTCGTTCCAGAATTCTGTAGGTTGTAAGGAGAGCCAATCTCCCATACTCGGCTCTCGATCTGAAGGAGGTGATCCACCGCGTGTCGTAGCCGGCTTTCTTGAGCTCTCGCGCGAGGATGTTGATCGCATCGACGGTCGCATCGTGAACGACGTGTTCCGTCAGGTCGAGCTGTGCTTGGTCGGCTTTGTCTTTTGAAGGATCGGTGAGTAATTCTTTGTACGCAGCAACACTTTCGGTGTACCGCTCGCAGTACTGGATGGTGCTGTCGATCAATTTCTTAAGCCCTTCTTCGGCAACTTCTTCTTTCAGCTTCTCGAGATCGACAGGAAGCCGTAATCGTTCGGGGTCACCGAGTTCGCGTTCCATTTCTTCGAACGTGGATCGATGGTTGATTGAAAAGTCCTCAATGTTCATAGTTGCTGTTTTAATAATAACATCGCTGGACTACTTAGTCAAGTGATATGCCTATTTTCTCTTTTATCTCCTTGATTTTTTTCTCGGCGACTGCGTTCGCTTTTTCGTTCCCGGCAGACAGTGTTTTTTTAATGGTGCTCGGGTTCGCGAGGAGCTCCCGCTTCTTCTCCTGGAACGGCGCGAGGACCCGCACGATGACTTCCGCGAGGTCTTTCTTGAAATCGCCGTACCCCTTTCCCTTGAATCTGGCTTCGATCTCGTCGATTCGCATGTCCGCCATGGCCGCATAGACGCTCATGAGATTCGAGAGCGCCGGCTTATTTTTCGGGTCGTACTTTATTTCGCTCCCCGAGTCCGTCACGGCCCGCTGTATTTTTTTGCGGATTACATCCGGTTCATCGTCGAGGAAAAGGCATCCCTGGGGCCGCGATTTGGACATCTTCTTCGCGGGATCGTCCAGGCTCATGATCCGTTTGGCTTCCGTGAGGATCGGCTCCGGTTCGATGAATGTCTTCCCGAATCTGGCGTTGAACCGGCGGGCGAGCGCCCGCGCGAGTTCGAGATGCTGGGTTTGATCTTCGCCGATCGGTACGACCGCGGCGCCGTAGAGGAAGACGTCGGCGGCCATGAGGACCGGGTAGTCGAAGAGCCCCATGTTGATATTCTCCGACTGGCTTTGGGATTTATCCTTAAACTGGGTCATCCGCTTCATTTCGCCGATGGGAGCGAAGTTATTCAGAATGATTGCGAGTTCGCTGTGCGCCGGCACTTCGGACTGCTGGAAGATAACCGATTTTTTCGGATCGAGGCCGGCCGCCAGGTAATCGGCGACAACGTTCGCGATTTGACCGCGCTTTTCCGTCGGGTCGAAATTCTCGGTCAACGAGTGGAGATCGGCGATGAAGAAAAAGCATTGATATTCATCAAGGTTCTGGAGCGTGACGAAATTCTTGAGGGATCCCAGGTAATTCCCGATATGCAGTTTTCCCGTCGGCTGGATGCCTGACACGAGTACCGGTTTCATATATCCATTATGAAATACAACACCCCCGGAGTCCATAGGATTCCGGGGGGCTTCCATGAGCGAATAGTTGCGGGTGGCGTACCCCTCACGAAGGCTAAGACTTAGGCGTCGTCCCGGAGCTTTTATATCTCGATAATGACCGGAAGGACCATCGGCCTTCGTTTTGTCTTGCTGTACAAGAATTGGCCGACTTGGTCCCGAATGAGCGCCTTCAGGTAGTCTGTGTCCACTTCCTCGCGGCGGGGGATTCTGCCGAAGATGCCGCGCACCTTCCGCCGAATTTCATCCAAAAGCTCTTGGTTTTCGCGGAGGTAAATGAAGCCGCGCGAAATGATGTCCGGATTTTTCACGACCCGCCCGGTCTTCCGGTCCAAGGTCGTAATGACGACGAACATGCCCTCTTCTGCGAGCAAGAGTCGGTCGCGGAGGACCACTTCGCCGATATCGCCGACGCCGAGGCCGTCGACCAGAATATAGTTCGCCGGCACGGTTTCTCCCGTTATGACAAACTCGTCTTTCGTGAGGTTCGCCACTTGACCGTTGTCCATGAGTCGGACGTTTTCCGGCCGCACGCCGGCGCGGACGGCGTTTTGGCCGTTGGCAAATCGCATGAAGTAGTAGCCGTGGACCGGCATAACGAACTTCGGCCGCAAGGCCCGCATCGCGAGGTCGATATCGTCTTTCATGGCATGTCCGCTTACGTGGATGTCGATGATGGACGAAGTGTAAACGACCGCGCCTTGCCGCGCCAAATTATCTTTGAGGTTTTGAACGCCGCGCTCGTTCCCCGGAATAACCGAGGAAGAAAAGATGACGGTGTCGCCGGCTTTAAGCTTGATGTACTTGTGGATCCCAGTCACGATCTTCATGAGGCCGGCGGAAGATTCTCCTTGGGCGCCGGTCGAAAGGATGAGGATCTCGTTATCCTTGTACTTGTGGATGTCCTCGACGGCGATCAAGGTATCCTTGTTTTTGGTCTTGATGTAGCCGAGATTTTTCGCGATGAGGACGTTGTCCCGCATCGATCGGCCGTTGACGGCAACTTTCTTGCCGAGGCGTTCGGCAATCTTCACGATCTCCGCGATCCTCGTCAACATCGAAGAAAAGGTGGCGAGAATAATCCTGCCTTTCGCTTGCTTGATGAGCATCTCGATGTTCTTTTCGATCACTTTTTCCGAAAGTGAGTGTCCTTCTTCTTCGGCATTTGTGCTGTCCACCATGAAGGTGTGGACGCCCATATCGCCGATGCGCTTAAAAGTGTCGAGGCCTTGCGGTTCATCCTTCTCGTTGTATTCGATGCGGAAGTCGGCGAAGTGAACAATGTTCCCGGCCGGCGTTTTCACGACGACGCCGATGGTTTCGGGGATCGTGTGGTCGACGCCGAAGAACTCGAGTTCGATATTCTCGCTGATCTTAAAGCGGTCGCCGTATCGCACTTCTTGCACCCGGAGGCGCGGTGCATTCGTGAATTCGTTTTGCCGCTTTTCGATGATGGCGCGGGACATCCTCGTGGTGTAGACCGGCGGATTGCCGAGCTTGCCCATAAGGTAGGGCATGGCACCGATATGATCGTAGTGGGCATGTGTGATCACGACCGCTTTGATCTTTTCTTTCTTTTCCTCGAGGCACGAGATGTTCGGGATGATGAAATCAACGCCCGGTGTCGTTTCCTCGGGAAACTGGAGGCCCATGTCGATCACAATGATGTCGTTCTTGTATTCGATGAACGACATGTTGCGGCCGATTTCTTCAAGTCCGCCGAGGGCCGCAAGGCGGACATGGTCGCCGGACATTTTTTCCGGCAGTTTGGTTGTTTTTACTCCTCTTGGAGTCATAATGTTTTGTTTTTTTCTAACGACTTTTATTGAGTACTTGCTAAGCCGCGAGCGGTGAAGGGACCCGCCGGGTGTTTAGCTCTGAAAATTATTCGACTTTTTAATTTTCATTGTGGGTAGAGAGGGACTTGAACCCTCACGGGATTGCTCCCACAGGCTCCCTTGCCCCGTTAGAAATGTGCTGGAGGAGGGACTTGAACCCTCACGTCCTTGCGGACACTAGCTCCTGAAGCTAGCCTGTCTGCCAATTTCAGCACTCCAGCATATTTCTAACGGGGTGAACCTGCGTTCTCCCCGGATGCTATTGAAAACGTTCCTTCAGCTCATCGATGATTTTTGTTTCTTCCGGTGCGACGCCGTTTTGTTTAGCGAGGCCGAGCGCGGTCCACCAAGCGAACGCGACGCCGTTCCAGAATTTCTCTTCTTCATTTTTCCCTGTGAGGGGGATCATTGCGCTTTTAATGCCGCGCTGTTCGAGTTTTTGCGCGACGAATTTCACTTTATTCTTAACCTTCCGTTCGAGGGCGGGGTCTATGAGCCAAAGGACGAACCAAGGTCCTTTGATGTTTTGAAAACCGACAATTTCGTTGTGATTGATTTCCGGGTACGTATTCCAAAATGCGGCGTTCTTTCCCGTTTCATTGAAGCTGATCTTCCAAATATAGCTAAGAGCCGCATGCGCTTCATCGGAATAAACTAAAATATTTTTCCCCTTGAGCTTTCCGGCCAACGAGGTGCCGCGTGCGGAAAACCGTGCCGCTTTGATCGTTCGGGAGAGGTCCCGAACGGCGACTGCGGGGAAGATCGCTTGGAGTACGCTTGCTATTCCGTAGTACATCATGCCAGATGCTTCGCGTGGTGTCAAGTCCCCGGGGTCGAAGGAGGCCGCGGGGATCTTTTTTTGTTCGGCGATCCTCCTCATGATTCCGCCCTTGCCCGTTACAATCGCAATGCCGGATTTCTTCTTCGTTTTCAGGGCTTCGCTAAGGCAATGGATGGTTTCTTCGGTGTTGCCCGAAAAAGAGATGCAGAGGTAAAACGGACGTCTGAAGGGAAGGGGAAGCAATCCGCCGTTCTTTAAGGTTACGACGGGGACGGGAATGCCGAGGGGCGCCGCATGTTCCCGGATGATGTCGCCTACGAGACCCGAGCCGCCCATGCCGCAGACGACGACGGCGTCCGGCTTTGGTGTTTTGAGTTTTTCGAAGTTCGCCGTCTTGATGTTCTGGACCGAAAGCTGATCCTCGAAGCGGCGGAGATTTTTTTCGAATGAAGTCATGGTTTTATTACTTGCACTTCCGCAATCGACCAGTGGCTCACGTCGCGGTAGAGATCGGAAGGCGATGCAACGTGGCCGCTGGCAAATCCCCGAAGCTCATCCGAGTGGATGTATAGATAGGGAAGCGAGAAAAGGAAAGCTGCCGGATCATCGTTCAAGATGGTCGATTGGAGGTTTCCGAGGAGTGTTTGCCGGGTGCCTTCGTTAGAAGTTTCTCTGATTGTTTCCATAAGATTGTCGGCCTTGGTGCTTTGGTACGAAGCAAGGTTGAGGCCGGGATAGGTGATTTGGGAGGAATGCCAGAAGGGGAAAAGGTCCTCGGGGTTTTGAAGGAAATTCCCGAAAAGGAGCGCGTCGTAATCCCTGGTTTTGAGCGGAGAATTCACCGGGTCCGCCATAGCGACGGTTTGAATGCTCACGTGGTCGATGCCGATGCTTTTCCAGTCGCTTTGGATGATCTGCGCCACATTTTTCAAGAATTGGACGTCCGGCACCGATAAGGTGATGGCAAGAGGCTGATTCTTGTTCTTCGATTTGTACTTGCTGACGAGGCTTGCTGCCGTCGAAGTGCCCAGGGTCGACGTTGCCGGCGGGATCCCTGGAGCAAGGACGGGGCTCTCGACCGCCGTTGCTTCGGGGCCGAGTACCTTGTCGATGATTCCGTTTTTATCGATGCTCATAACGAGGGCCGCCCGTATATTCGGGTCCTTCAGTATGGGGTTCACGGCCGGATTGAAGAAGACGGCGTAGTAATCGGATGCGGGGATCGTGTCGACGACAAACCCCTTCAAAAGAGAAGCGTCGACGCCGGTCGGCCACATCGAGCCGTAGCCGTTTATTTGATGAAGCTCCAGCGCTTGGGTGACTTCGTCGGTGTTCTCGAAAAACTTGAACGAAAAGGTCGGTATGAGCGGCTTAGTTCCGGTGTAAAAGGGGTTTGCAGCAAGTTCGTATGACGTTATGAAGCCGTCTTTCCTCTTCGAGAAGCTTTTGAAAAGATACGGGCCGCTCCCGATCGGTTGCAGCTTGTAGTCCGAGAGTGAGTAGTTTTCTGCGGGTATCGATCCGTAAATATGCTCCGGTATCACAGGGAGGTTGTCGACGTTATCCATGAAAAAGACGTTTTGGTTGGGGAGCGTTATTTTTATTTGAAGAGAACTCACGCGTTCCGCCGAGACTCCTTGCCAACTTTGATAAAGGGGGGAGTGGGCGTTGTAGTTCTGCACGGTGTTGATGGTAAAAAGGACATCGTCGCTTGTGAGAGGTTGTCCGTCGCTCCATTTCAAGCCGTCCTTAAGCTCCAAAGTATAGGTTTTGCCGTCGGAGCTTGCATTCCATGTTTGGAGAAGCTCGGAAAGCCGGGAATATAAAAGAAGGCTCATTTCTTGATCGGTTGGATTTGCGGAGAGGATCGGGTTGATGTTGATCGGCTGGCCTACGACACCTTCCGTATATGAGCCGCCGGGTATGGAAATGAAAGTGCCTGAATCGCGAATGATGATGAATGCGAGGAATAGAAGGAGAAGAACGGCGAGTATAATACCGCCGAGAAAAAGCTTCCTTTCTTTCGTTGAGAATTTCCGAAATAGTAAATTAAGTAGGGGCATTAAGTGCTAGCGCGAAGCTATAGATGGCAATGTGTTGCAAGACGGCAGTAATTTACCGTTTACAGCAGATTAGCTATTGCCAAGCCGGCAAAAATAACGGCAAAGACGATAGTTGCGTAAAAGATCGTTTTCTCGAGCCCTCTCCTTGTCTGGTAGGGGGTGGCGCCTTGACCCCCGAAAACGCCGGAAATGCCGCTTGCCCGCTCTTGAATGATGACGAGGACGATGAGGATGATTGAAACCGCTATTTGGAGCGCGAGGATCATTTATTTTTTATATCCGAGTTTTGCCGATGAACTTACGATGAAGTTTACGAAGCTTATGATAAGCGTTGCAATGATAAGTTCCTTCAATCCTTGAATTGTAATCGCTTGGCTCAGCATGTCAAGGATGTAGATTGAAACGGCGTTGATGACGATGGTAAAGAGGCCGAAGGTGAGAAGGATCAGGGGGCCCGAGAGAAGTTTCAGGATGGGCTTGAGGAATATATTGATGACGGAAAGGATGAGTGCGGCGATGGCAAGGTCCTGTACTCCTCCGGAAAAGAATCCCGGGACCGCGTAGTTGGTCACGAGTATCGCGATGATGTTCGAGAAGATTTGGAAGATGAACCTGCCGATAAGCCTCATGGTTATTGGAGGGATTTATCGAAACTCCCGATCTCTTGAAGGAACGTTTGGTTGAGGCGGTTGATGTCGTCAACCTTCTGGTTGATTTCGGCGAGCGAGGTTTTGATGTTGTTTTCGATAGTCGGATTGTCGTTCGTAATCGACGCCGAAAGAAGGGTAAGGAAATTATCGAGGAGTTTCGTGTAGGTTATGAATTCGTTGGTCAGCGAAATTTCGGTTGCAACGGCTTGGGCCGCCAAGGCTTGGCTCGTTGTCGAGGTAAAGCCGCTCAGGGATTTCGACATTTCTGCGAGACCAGCGGAAAAACTTTGCGCTTTTGCGACCGCCTGAGCATTCGTTTGCTTGGCGTCTTGAATGGCCTGGAGAGCTTTTCCCGTCTCGCCCGCCTTTTTGGCCGCTTGGATCGTCGAGATCTCCTGCGACATTTCCTGATTCAAGCTTGCGATATCCTTGCTGATCTCGGAAAGGTTTTGCCGGGAGGTGACGAAGCTTTGGGGCGGTTCCATGGTACTTTGGCCTGCTGCCGCATAAACGGCGAGGCCGACGATTGCAATGACCGGCACGACAAGGAGCGTTATTTTTTGCCGCAAATGCTTGTCTTCGATGACGTCGGATTTCTTGCTCTTAAATTTCATTTCCTAGACTCTACCATTATTCGGTCCGTTTTTCCAGCTTGTCACAAGCCGCCTTTTTGTTTAAAATGGGAATTGTCGCGTGCGGGTATCGTATATCGGTATTACCTCAGCTTTCCAAGCTGATGAGAGGGGTTCGACTCCCCTTACCCGCTCCGAATTTAAAAACCTCCTTATTTCTTGCCCTTTTGTGGGGTTATTGGTACCATCTTCTTGACGCTTGTTACGCAGTGTTACACTTCGAATTTGTAACGCAGAAACGAAATCGGAACAGCGTCGTTTTAACCTATGGAGGACGAAAAGCTCTTGAGAAAAGCCAAAAAAGGGGACAGCTCTTCGTTTGGCGAAATATACGACAAATACGCCCCCAAAATATACCGGTATTTCTTTTTGAAGCTCGGAGGAAGGAAGGGTGAGGCGGAAGACCTCACTCACGAAGTCTTCTTGAGCGCTTGGAAGAATATGGAAACGTTCGATGTGCGGGGAGTGCCCTTCTCAAGCTACCTTTATAAGGTTGCTCGGAATGCGGTCATCGACTACTGGCGGACAAAGCGCCCGGCGGTCGACATCGATGTCGTCCCCGAAGAGACGTTCTCTGCCGATTCGGATTTGGCTCAAAAATTGGACTTCGATTCGGATCTCGCGATGGTGAAAAAGCGCGTTGCTTCTCTCGAACCGGTGTATCAAGACGTCCTTATCATGAAGTTCGTCGACGATATGACGAACCGGGAGATCGCAAGCGCACTCGATAAGAGTGAAGGAGCCGTACGAGTCATCCAGCATCGCGCTTTGAAGCAACTGAAAAGAGAAATAGAAAAACATGAATCGGGATTTTCCCAAACAACTGAAGAGGCTTAGCTCTATAGAGCCGGACGCCGCCTTCCTCGCAAGGAGCAAGGCGACCATTCTTTCCCTTGAGCGGGGAGGAAGGGTCGGCGTGCGCACCTATTTGGCCGCTTGGGCGACCTCGTTTGCTCTCATCGTCCTTTTGGTAGTGGGATATGCCCTTTTGCCCCTCTTCACGCCGGGAAGATCCAACAGCTTGCCGATTGCAAGCGCCGAGACGCTCAGTAACGAGCTCCAAGGCATGAGTATCAATATCGCTTTGAACGAGGTGAGCTACAACAATCAAGTGAGTCAAACAATCGACAACACCATTACCGCGATCACAAGCAACAAGGCCCCGCATTTGAATACCGAAGTCCTCCAATCGGAGGGTTCGAAGCTTACGACGGGAGTTTCCGCGACTTCGACAGATGAGCAAATCAATGATCTCTTGAATCAAATTTCCCAATGAGGTATCGATCCGCGAAGAAAATTTTAATCGTGACGGCGATCGTAGGGCTCGCGGGTTTGGGCTTTGCGTCGCCGGTCCTCGCCGATGGCAGCACGAGCACAAGCGCGGTCAATCAAGTTTTTCAAAGCGCAAAAGACGCGCTCGACAATCTCCTCTCGGCGAAGGATGCGGGCGATGTGAGCGACGTGACGCTCCGGGTCAGCGCTTTCAATCAAGTGTTGGACCTTTCGACGGCCGAAGCAAAGGACTTCGAGTTGAAGCTTTTGACGGTCGACAAGAACGCCGATTACAACCTTTGGGTAAAAAGCGCGCTGGACGGGTTGACGAATGCTTTGGTCTACTACGATTCCGAGCGGCAAACGCTTGCAAGTTCCTCGCCGACCCTCGACGGCATCAAATCGATGGCAGCGGATTTCAAAACTTGGAGAGAGAAGAATTACGTACCCCTCTTGAATCAGTTGCAAGATTTCTTCTTGGTGCGGCAGGAATTTTCCGCCATTGGGACGTCCGAAAAGAGATTGAGCAATATTCAAAATGACCTTTCCACGTTGAGTTTCTCGTCGAAAAACCAAAAGGCCATCAACGGGATGCTCGATGCCGCATCGAGCGATATCAAAAGCGCAAAAGATCTCAACGATCAAGCCTACCAATTGTTTTTGAAGAACGACGTAGAGCCTTTAACGGCGACATCGACTGAAGCGACATCGACTGAACCGGTTGCGACGTCCACCTCCCCCTCGACTTCGACTGCAACTTCCACCGGCGCGACAGAAAGCACGAGTACCCCTCAAATCGTATCAATCAAAGGTTTGGTCGGCGAGTCACTCAGCAGGATCAAAGACGCCTACCAAAACTTTATTGATATAAGCAATTTAGTGAGGAAATTG
>CAZMFA010000003.1:0-53630 GCA_964565515.1 uncultured Candidatus Saccharibacteria bacterium
CATCAGTTTCAGTATATCACGAAAACTGGGTTTCAACTTATTTTCAAGAGAGCCGATTTTTTGAACGTTTTTTATCAAGCTCACTCGCAAAATACCGCGTTTCCTTTTTGGGAATATTGTTTTAAAATAATTCGGATGCGCAGGTAGACCCGTAGGGGGCGGGGATTGACTGTAAATCAATTGTCTATATGGCCTCGTGAGTTCGACTCTCACCCTGCGCACATTAAACCCCCGACCTCACGCCTATATTTAGGCGTGTTTTCGTTTATAATTAAGTAGATGAAGAAGAACGAAGGCCAAAGTTTAATCGAGGTTCTGATTGGTCTTGCGATCGGTGCGCTCATCATCGGCGCGGCAAGTATCGCCATTGCCTTCGTGCTTCGGGCCGGTTCCACGACCCAGACCCTCACGACGGCGACCGAGTTGAGTCAAGACCTCATGAATAAAGTGCAATCCTTCGCGCTTTCCAATTGGAACGGGATTTACAACCTCCAGCACGGCTCGACGTCCACGTATTTTTTGGTCTCCTCTTCGAGCGGCTTCGTGGCCGTACCCGGAGAAGAAGGGATGATCGACGGAGAAATCCAAAACGGCCTTGTTGGCCGTTGGGGATTTGACGAAGGGACGGGGACAGTAACCTACGATGAATCGGGCGGCGGCCACAACGGAATGTTTGTGAACGGTCCGATGTGGCAATCGACGTCGACGTGCAAAGAAAGCTATTGCTTGGGATTCAACGGGAGCAGTACGTACGTGGTTAATAACAACGGCGGATTTCTTCCGGCGGGGGCCAGTGCGAGGACGATAACTTTTTGGAGTTACCCCCTTCCGTCGGGTAGTTATCCAATCGTCATTGCCTACGGATGTTCGTCGGAGGGGTACGGATGCAACGATTCCGGTCAGGGGAAATACCTGGCGGTTGAGGTGGGTGCGAGTTGGGGATTCAGGGTAGATGCCGAAACCTGCGGTATCATCGGACCTTCCGTGCCGTCTCCCCAACAAGCGTGGCATTTCTTCTCGGTTGTCTTCAACGGCGATAATACGGTGACTTTTTATATAGACGGGATGAATAAATCGACTGTTACCGCCCCCTGCACCATCAATACCGTCAATGGGAACGGCTTCAGTATCGGCGCCGGCAGGTGGGGCTATTATAACGGTTTGCTCGATGATGTCCGTGTCTACGACCGCGCGCTTTCGTCGAGCGAGATCGACCAGCTCTACAACAGCAATGTCTTCCGGAGGTATTTTTACGTCGACAACACGTGTCGATCGATCAGCAGCACCTCGACCTCGCCTCTTGCTTCGTCCACGACCTGTTCTGCGGGCTACTACAGCGACCCCTCGACGCAAAAGATGACTGCTGTTACGGAATGGGATGCAGCCGGAAAAACGTCCAACTTCAGCCTTTCCAATTTCGTTACGCGGTGGACGAATTTCGTCTTCGATCAAAGCGATTGGTCGGGAGGCACGAATCCGAACGGCGTTTTCAGCGTGCCCTCGAACCAATTTGCATCATCCGTGAACGTCACGGCGACGGCGACGCCCTTCGGCGCCATTCAGATTCAAAACTTGTCGCAGCAGTAGCGAAATCCTAAACCTTAAGCACTAAATCCTAAACAATATCAAAATCAAAAATCATAATGACCAAAACGCGTGTTTTGGATTTGGAAATTTGGTTATTGGGATTTATTTAGGATTTAGGATTTTTAATTTAGGATTTGTTATATAATAACTATGATGGTAAAAGTGCAGAATTTCAACGAGAGCTTGGACAGCAGTTTGAGCCGGCTCGGTGCGGAGGTTTCAAAGAAGATTGAGTCGCCGGAGTTCAAAGAGGCGCCGATCGAGCACGTCGTCAAGGAATCCTTGAGAGCGCTTTCGGTTTCGGCAACGCCCCCGGAAGCCGCGATTTCCGCCGAAAAACCCGCGGATGAGGATCCAAGGGCAAGATTCCTTCCTTCTTATTTGTCGAACGATGCGGGGGATGCCGAGGTAAAGGTCGTCGTGGAAAACCTCGTTACGCTGGCTTTTCAATCCGGCGTGGAGCGGGCGGTTGCCGAAGCAAAGCGATATCCGCCGTTTGTCGAGGATGCCTTCCATGACGCGCTGACGGAAAAATTGGTGCCGGAGCTCAGGAAGAGAGGAATCATAAAATGAAGCCCAAATTCCAAATTCCAAATGTCAAAAACGTTTTACTTTTTGGCTTTCGGATTTTGTCATTGATTTGGCATTTGTCATTTGATATTTGATATTTCAGCAACCATGTCCATTCTTTTAAGTTTCATCATCATCGTTCTTCTCATCGCGGGAGCCGTTTGGTTTTATTTTTATTGGAAAGAAGCGAGGAGGCGGAAGCTCGTGAGCCAGCTCCAAATGCCTTTGTTCCTCATACGGCTTCCCCGGATTTCAAAGGAAGGAAAAGATTTGAAAAAGGAAATAGAAACATCGGAGCAGCTTTTTGCGACACTCGCCTCGTTCGGCGAGCCGTTTGTTTTCGAGGTTGCCGTACCGCACGTGGGGCAGGAGATCTCCTTTTACGCTTCCGTCAAGGAAAAGCACGCTGACGTTTTCGTACGGCAACTTCAATCATTTTGGAGCGAAGCTTCGTTGGAGCGGGTGGATGACTACAATATCTTCAATTATGCGGGCTTTTCAGCCGGAGCTTTTGTCGTGGAAAAAGAGCGGTTTATTTTGCCCCTCAAGACGTATGAGGAAGTCGATGCCGATACCTTCCTCCCGATTCTCGGCAGCCTTTCCAAAATCGATGAAATAGGCGAAGGGGGCGCCTTTCAAGTCGTTGCAAGGCCGACGAATAAAAAGCACAAGAAAGAAATCAGTTCCGCGATCAAGGTTTTAAGAAGGGGGTGGCAGATCGGCGAACTTTTAAAGAACGACATTTGGAGCATTTCGGCTACGGATGTCATGAAAGCGGCCCGGGGTACGGCCGAGAAGAAGACAGAGGACGAAGTGAAAAGGAGCATCGACGAAGAAAGCTTGAAGATGGTTCTTGCGAAGGCCGGGAAGACGATGTTCGACGTGAATGTGCGGGTCGTGGCGTCCGCTCCCAATCAAATGGAAGCCGAGTCGCTCCTCCAAAGTTTAACGGCCGGCTTTTCGCAGTTCGGCGCACCGAATCGGAACGAGTTGAGCGTCGTACGACCGGCGAATCAAAAGCAAATCTTCCACGACTTTTCCTTCAGGGAATTCAATGAATCAGAGGTCATGGTCTTGGGGAGCAACGAACTCGCGAGTATTTTCCATCTTCCGACGCCCATGACCGATGTGCCGAGGATAAAGTATTTGAAGGCGCGGGAATCGGCTCCGCCGCCGAACTTGCCGAAGGAAGGCGTTATGGTTGGCCTTAGCCGTTTTCGGGGAGAAACCAAAGAAGTGAGAATTACGGATGACGACCGCCGGCGGCATATGTACATCATCGGGCAAACCGGTACCGGTAAGTCGAACTTCTTATCCAATATGATTGTGGGGGATATCCACCGGGGAAAGGGCGTTGGCGTCATCGATCCGCACGGTGATTTGGTGGACGATATTTTAAGCGTCATTCCGAAGGAACGGGAAGACGATGTCATTCTTTTCGATCCCGGCAATCTCAAGATGCCGGTGGGGCTCAATATGCTGGAGTATGATTTTTCGAAGCCTGAAGAAAAGACCTCCATTGTGAACGAAATGCTCCAAATTTTCGATAAATTGTACGACTTAAAGACCACCGGCGGGCCGATGTTCGAGCAGTATATGCGGAACGCACTCCTTCTCTTGATGGAAGATGCACCGAATGAGCCGTCGACTCTTATGGAAGTGGCGCGGGTTTTTTCCGATGCTGAATTCAGGCGAAGGAAGCTCGAACGGATCTCGAATCCGGTCGTCCGCGACTTTTGGGAAAAAGAAGCCGTGAAAGCCGGCGGCGAAGCAGCGCTCCAAAACATTACGCCGTACGTCACCTCGAAATTCAATAATTTTACATCGAACGATTATATGCGGCCGATCATAGGCCAGGTGAAATCGGCCTTCAATTTCCGGGAGATCATGGATTCGGGAAAGATTCTTCTCGTCAATCTTTCGAAAGGGAAAGTCGGCGATTTGAACGCGAACCTCTTGGGCATGATTTTCGTGGGGAAGATCCTCATGGCTTCTTTGGGGAGGGCCGATGTCAGCGAATCGAAGCGGAAAGATTTTTATCTCTTCATTGATGAATTCCAGAACTTTACAACCGATTCCGTGTCGACCATTCTTTCCGAAGCGAGGAAGTACAAGTTGAATCTTACCGTTGCACATCAATTTATCGCCCAGCTTTCCGAAAGGACCAGGGACGCCGTTTTTGGAAACGTCGGATCGACCATTTCCTTCAGGATTGGCCCTCAAGATGCCGAATTTTTAGTTAAAACATTCGAGCCGGTTTTCAGCGTGAATGATCTCGTGAACATCGACAATTATCAAGCCTATGCGAGGATTTTGATCAACGGAGAAACTTCGCGGCCCTTCAATATAGTCGTGCCGAAAGCCGAGCGGGGAAGCGAAGGTCAGGCGGAAGCGCTCAAAGAAAAATCGTATGTGCGGTACGGCGAACCGCGGGAAGCGGTGGAGTCGGAAATCTATCGCCGTTTAAGGGCATGAAGCCGTTTCTTTCCATCGTGATCCCCGTTTGCGACGAAGGAAAGGATCTGCCGCTTGCGCTCGTCGATATCGACCGCCGCTTGAAGACCGCCGACTATTCGTACGAGGTCGTCGTTGTGGACGGCAGTCCGTCCGACGCTAAGGCGAAAACAATAGAAAGGTTCAAAAAATTTTTCCCGTACTTGCGGTCGGAAGAAATTGCCGCAGGCGGCAAGAAAGGGTCGGCCGTGAAGTCCGGCATGCTTTCGGCAAGAGGGAACTACCGCTTCTTTGCCGATACCGGGGCTGAGGTCCCGCTCGGCTGGTTTTCCGAGGCGATCCCTCTTTTCAAGGGCGGCGCGGAAGTTGTTCTCGATCCTCGAAATCGTTTTTGGTGTTTTCGCGAAGAAGCGGCCGAGCGGATATTCCGAGCCGTTTTTGTGGAGGGGGAAGGAATCGGCTTTGAAGCCGCAACCCTTGTACGTCTCATGAATTTGAAGGTGGTAACATTGAGCGCTCCCGATACGATTGCGGAACGTTCGAGGCCGAAACTTTCCGCGCGTTTATCGGCGGCGAGGGACATCGTTGCCGTAAAGCTGAATGTTTTGCTCCGTCGCTATACGTGGTAAAATTCATTCAATGAAGATACTGGCTTTCAATTGGAAATTGAATCCCGTAACGGAGCGGGAAGCGCTTTCGCTTTTGAGCCTGTCGGACCGGAAAGGCGTCGTGCTCTTTCCTCCCGCTGTTTTCTTGAACGCCGTTGCTCGGCGAGTGAAAAAAGCCGATGTCGGCGCTCAGAATTTGTTTTGGGAAACAGAGGGTGCTTTTACGGGGGAAACGTCCCCGGCTATGGTAAAGAGCCTCGGCGTACGATGGTCGTTGGTGGGCCATTCGGAACGAAGGAAATATTTCGGGGAAACCGACGAGGTGGTGAACAAGAAGATGAAGGCTGCTCTTGCAGCGGGATTGAACGTGGTTCTTTGCGTCGGCGAACCGTCATCGGCGAGAAAAAGAGGCATCCACGCCGCTCGAACGTTTATTCGGAAGCAGTTGGTGGATGGCTTATCAGGCGTTGAAAATTTCAAACTTCAAATTAAAAATTTAGTTGTGGCCTACGAACCGGTTTGGGCTATCAGCGAAGGCGTCGCCCGTCATCCTTCCGATACCCCCCAAGACAGCGCTGAAACGGCCCGGTTTATCAAGGAAATACTAACTACTCACCGGATGCTGGATACTAAGGTTTTGTACGGCGGTTCGGTCGACTCGAAGAACGTCGCGGATTTTTTGAAGCCCCGCGAGATCGACGGCGTTTTGATAGGCGGAGCAAGCGTGAAAAAAGAAGAGCTCAAGAAGATATTAAAAATCTCAAATATCAAATGACCAATGTCAAATCAATGCCAGAGTTCAAATTTGAAATTTGAATTTTGGATTTAGTTGAACTATGTCCCGCACCGCCAAACAATTCCTATTCGGGTTACTGTACGTGATCGTCCTCGGTTTCATTTTATTTTTGATTTTTGCTCCAAAGTTGATACCTGCGCCGTCGTGCTCCGACGGTATTCAAAATGGAGGTGAAACCGGCGTCGATTGCGGGGGACCGTGCGTACCTTGCTATCTCAAAGAAGCCCGCCCGCTCGAAGTTTCGGGAAACCCCTCCCTTTTCAAGGATGCGCTCTTGGGGAAGGTTTTTGCAGCCATCGATGTGATGAACCAAAACCAAGATCTCGGCATGCACAGTTTTTCCTATCAAGTCCAGTTTTTCGACGACGCCAAAAATCTCGTTGGGGCGGTCGATGGCTACGACAATATCTTCCCGGGCGAATCGAAGTATCTTGTCGCGGAATATGACGGGAGTTCGTACGACGTCGGAAGAATCACGAGTGCCGCATGGAGCGTTACGGGTACGGCCTCGTGGGCGAAGGCCGTCGACTTCATCGTTCCTTCGCTTTCGGTTTCGACGGGGCCGACGCTTTCGTCGAGCACCAATCAAATCGCCCTTACCGGAACCCTCGCCAACGGCAGCCCGGTTAATATTTCTGCCGTGAAGGTCGTCGGATTTGTCCTCGATAAATACGGTGACCCCCTTTTCGTCGGCAGTACGGTAGTGAACGATGTGGGAAGTTTCGGAAACTCAGGATTTTCAATCATCTTTCCGTCGGAAGTCTTTTCCGGAGCTGATTTGACCGGCGCTAAACCCGAGGTGTACCTTTACGCGGAGGAATGAAATTGTTTAATGGCCTGAAAAAGATAGACTGGATGCTTGTCGCAGCCCTGGGGGCCCTTGCGGCCATGAGTCTCGGCGTTCTTGCTCCCTACGATACTTCTTTTTTCGAGAAGCAGGTCATTTGGTATGTGATAGGATTCGCCGTCATCATTTTCGGGAGTGAGCTCAATTGGCGCTGGATACTGAAATGGCCGATCTTTAAGTACGGTTTTTATGCGTTTTCCATTTTCCTCCTTCTTGTTTCCAATCTTCAGTCACGCATCGTACGGGGAAGCAAGAGCTGGCTTTCATTCGGCTTTTTTCAATTCGAGCCGGCGGAATTTGCGAAGCTGGGGCTCATTTTCCTTCTTGCAAGCTTTTTTACGTCGCGATACCTTGCGGCGTGGAGAAGCAAGTACCTTTTTTCTTCCTTGGGTCTTGCGCTCGTCCCAACGCTCCTCACGGCGATTCACCCCGATCTGGGATCGGCTATCGTCATCATGAGTATTTGGGTCGGGTTTGTCCTCGTGGGCGGTATCAATGTGAAGAGATTCTTTATCGGGCTTGTCGCCTTTGCGCTTATCGCCGTCCTCATTTGGAGCTTCTTCTTGAAGGAGTATCAGCGGGAGCGTTTGGTGGCGTTCCTTTCGCCGCAAAAGGATCCCCTCGGCATCAATTACAATGTTATTCAAGCGAAGATTGCGATCGGATCAGCCGGCTTTTGGGGTAAGGGATACGGGCAGGGGACGCAGACTGAATTTCATTTCCTTCCGGAGGCGCAGACCGATTTCATCTTCGCCGCTTTTTCCGAGGAGTGGGGGGTATTCGGCGACGTCGTTATGTTGTTGACATTCCTCGTTATTTTTTATAGACTCACGGATATCGGTTTACGAGCCGGCAGCAATAGTTTCAAGTTTTTGGTTTTTGGCTGCGGAGTGGTTCTTTTGGTCCAAATTGCGATCAATGTTGGCTCGAATCTCGGGTTGGTGCCGGTAACCGGGATAACCTTGCCGTTCGTGAGCTACGGGGGATCCAGCATCTTGACTATTGCGATACTGTTCAGTATAATTCAACATATTAAACTTGAATCCTCAAGATGATAAAAGAGGTCTGATAGCCTCGCGTCTCCTATTCGTTTTAGGAATTTTTTTGGTTCTTATCCTTATGGCAGCTTATTTTTTCTACGGTCTACAACCAAGTTTCGCGACGACGACGCCCGTCAAGTTCGTCGTCCAAAAAGGCGAAGGTTTCAAGGAGATAGGAGCCGAACTCTCAAGAAACTCGCTTATCCGATCGATCGCCGTTTTTAAGGTTTATTCTTTTTTGACGGGAAGCGCGACCCGCTTTCAACCGGGCATCTACGAACTCGCCGGAACCATGAGCGTCCCGCAGATCGTGGGGCTCCTTCGGTCCGGGGGAGTCAACGACGTGACCGTTCAAATACCGGAAGGGGCGACGGTGAAGGATATTGATCAAATACTTTCCTCGAAGGATATCATCGCGCCGAACGCGCTCGCGGGCTTCAACTTCAAGAGCCTTTCGACCCAGTATCAGTTTTTGGCCAATGCTTCTTCGCTTGAAGGGTTCTTGTTCCCGGATACCTATAATTTTGCCTTGAACTCCAGCCCGGATGATGTCGTGAAGAAAATATTGGACACCTTCGAGGTAAAGGCATGGCCGCTCCTTTCGGGCGAGAAGGATTGGTATAATCGGCTCACTCTCGCGTCATTTTTGGAGCGGGAGGTTTCCACGACGACCGATCGGAAAATCGTGGCGGGAATACTTCTGCGGCGCATCGCACTCCAGATGCCGCTCCAAGTCGATGCAACCCTCTCGTATGTGAAGTGCGACGGGAAACTTTTGACGTGTTCCAATGTCGTTCCTTCCGGCACCGACACAAAGATCGTTTCGCCGTACAACACGTATCTTCATGCTGGGTGGACGCCCACGCCGATTTCGAATCCCGGCAAGAACGCCATCGAGGCTGCCGTAAATCCCCAGACCACTTCCTATCTCTATTACTTCTCGAACGCTTCCGGAACAACCTTCTTCTCGAAGACCCTTCAGGAGAACAATCAAAAACAATCGAAATATTTATAAAAGTCACCAAGTCCAAAAAATCAATGCAAAAAGTCAAAATTTTTTCGTCGCATAAAAAGCAGGCGTTCGCACCGGACAATTGGCTCGGTATTCAGGTCGATTCCTATCGATGGTTTCTCGAAAAAGGGCTTCGCGAGCTCTTCGACGAGATTTCGCCCATCAAAGATCACAGCGGGAACGAACTAGAGTTGAGTTTTTTGGATTATCAATTCGACGAGCCGAAGTACACGGAAGCGCAATCGATGGAAAAGGATCTGACGTACGAAGCGCCGCTTCGGGCGAACATCAAGCTCGTCAACAGGCTTACGAAAGATACGAAGGTGCAGGAGGTGTATTTGGGCGACTTCCCGGTTATGACCGCGCGAGGGACGTTCATTGTGAACGGCGTGGAGCGGGTTGTCATTTCACAAATCATCCGATCGCCGGGCGCTTACTTTACGGCGAACATATGGAGAGGAAAGAAGCTTTTCGGCGCCAAATTGATTCCCAATCGGGGGGCTTGGCTCGAATTCGAGACCGAAGCGGACGGTGCCATAACCGTGAAGATCGATCGGCGGAGAAAGGCTCCGGTGACGCAACTTCTCCGGATCTTCGGTTTCGAGACGAACGAGGAAATCAAGAAGGCCTTTGCGAAAGTCGATGTCGGAACCTTGAAGTACATCGACGTCACGCTTGCCAAAGATGAATCGAAAACCCGCGACGAATCGTTCCTCGAGATCTATAAGCGGTTACGGCCGGGAGAACTCGCGACGCTCGAGAATGCAAAATTTCTCATCGAGCCGATGTTTTCGCGTTTCGATCGGTACGACTTGAGCCCGGTCGGGAGGTATAAATTCAACCAGCGCTTGAGCATTGAAAAGAGGGACAGTCGCGTCCTTGATTTAAACGACTTGGTCGCCGTCATTTCGGAAATCGTGCGGCTCAACAACGACCAATCGTTGGAACCGGATGACATCGATCATTTGGGCAATCGGCGCATCAGGTCCGTCGGGGAATTGGTACAGCTCCGGTTGAGGATCGGTTTCGCGCGGTTGAAGCGGGGGATTCAAGATAAGATGTCGACGCTTGAGCGTTCGACCCTCCAGCCAGCGCAGCTCGTGAATTACAAACTTTTGACTTCGGTGGTGCGGGATTTCTTCGCATCATCCACCTTGTCGCAGTTCATGGATCAAGTGAACCCGCTCGCCGAACTCGAGCATAAACGGCGGGTTTCCTCCATGGGTCCCGGCGGACTCACGCGGGAGCGGGCCGGCTTCGAAGTTCGGGACGTGCACCTTTCCTACTACGGAAGGATCTGCCCGATCCAAACGCCGGAAGGTGCGAATATCGGTATCGTGAACTACTTTGCGACGTGTGCCAGGATCAACGAATACGGATTCTTGGAGTCGCCGTACTATCGCGTAAAGAACGGAAAAGTTACCGACGAGCTCGTGTGGCTGAACGCCTTCAACGAGGAGAAATACAATATTACGCAGGCAGACGTTAGAACCGACGATGAGGGGAAGATTTTGGGAAAAGTCGTTCCCGCCCGCGTGAAGGGAAACCCTTCAACCTGCCAGGCGACCGAAGTGGACTTTATCGATGTTTCGACGAATGAAATGATCAGTGTTTCGACGGCTCTCATACCGTTTTTGGAGCACAACGATGCCAACCGCGTACTCATGGGTTCGAACATGCAACGCCAAGCAGTACCGCCGCTCATGGCCGAAGCGCCGCTCGTTTGCACCGGTGAAGAAGAAAAAGCCGCCGTCGACTCGGGACAAGTCATCGTGGCGGACGTCCACGGGGTCGTTTCCGAAGTCGACGGACGTTCCATAACGGTACGGTCGGAAAAAGGAAACAAAGTTTACAATCTTTATAAATTCAAGCGATCGAACAATTCGACCTGCATGTCGCAGCGGCCGGTCATTTCGGTGGGCGAAAAAGTGCGCCCGGGAACCGTTTTGGCCGACGGACCGGCGACCGAAAACGGCGTTTTGGCACTCGGTAAGAATCTCCTCGTGGCCTTTGTTCCGTTCTACGGAGCAAACTTCGAGGACGCCATCGTTGTTTCCGAGCGGGTTGCCCGCGAAGACCTCTTTACCTCGGTGTATATCGATACGCATACCTGTCTCGTAAAAGATACAAAGCTAGGCCCTGAGATTACGACGCCTGATATTCCGAACGTCTCCGAGGAAAAACTGAGGAATTTAGATGCTGAAGGGATCATTCGGATCGGCGCCGAGGTTCGTGCAAACGATATCTTGGTCGGAAAAATTTCGCCCAAGGGCGAATCCGAGCTTACTTCCGAAGAGCGGCTTCTTCGCGCCATCTTCGGGGAGAAGGCGCGGGATATCAAGGATACGTCCTTGACGCTGCCGCACGGCAAAGAAGGGAGGGTCATCGGCATCAAAATATTCTCGCGCGACAAAGGCGACAAGCTCGACCCCGGCATCATCAAGAAGATCCAAGTGGAAGTTGCGCAACTCCGCAAAATCAAGGCAGGCGACAAACTTGCGGGGCGCTACGGCAACAAGGGCGTGATTTCCCAAATACGGAAGGTGGAAGATATGCCGTATCTTGCGGACGGAACGCCCGTTGACATCGTTTTAAACCCCCTGGGCGTCGTCTCCCGCATGAACTTGGGTCAAATTATGGAAGTGAGCTTGGGTCTCGCCGCGAAAAAACTCGGTTATCGGGCCGTCGTGAAGAACTTCGTCGGTGCGTCCGACGAGGATATTACCAATGAGCTCGTGGCCGCGGGATATGAATCGAGCGGAAAGATGACGGTTTACAATGGCCTTACAGGCCAGCCCTTTTCCGAGCCGATTACCGTCGGCTATATGTACATCATGAAGCTGAACCACCTGGTGGAAGACAAGATGCACGTACGATCCACCGGGCCGTACTCCTTGATCACTCAGCAGCCTTTGGGTGGAAAGGCGAACCTCGGGGGACAGCGTTTCGGGGAAATGGAAGTGTGGGCACTCGAAGGATACGGAGCGGCACACACGCTTCAAGAAATGTTGACCATTAAATCGGACGATGTCATGGGCCGCTCGGCGGCATTTGAATCGATCATCAGGGGACAAGAAATACGGAAACCGAACGTCCCCGCTTCATTCAATGTGTTGGTTTCTGAAATGAAATCCTTAGGGCTCGACGTGAGTTACGAATACGAGCATAGTCGCGAGGGAGAAGATCACAATGACGAAAACGAATAATCAACTACGACCATGACCAGAGACGACATCAAAAAAATCGGTATCAAGTTGGCCTCGCCGGACGAAATCATGGAATGGTCCGCCCACAAGGGGCCGGACGGCGAAAAGATCTACGGCGAAGTGACGAAGCCGGAAACGTTGAACTACCGGACCCAGCGTCCGGAGAAAGACGGTTTGTTTTCGGAACGGATCTTCGGACCCACGAGGGATTACGAGTGCTATTGCGGAAAGTACAAGAAGGTGAAGTTCAAGGGCATCGTGTGCGAAAAGTGCGGCGTCGAAGTCACTCATTCGTCGGTCCGTCGGGAGCGGATGGGGCATATCAAGCTTGCCGCGCCGGTCACCCATATTTGGTTTTTGAAAACGGTCCCCTCGCGCATCAGTCTCGCCTTGAATATTTCCGAGCCGAAGCTTGAGAAGGTGATCTACTATGCGGCGTACATCGTCACCAAGGTGAACGAAGAAAATAAAAAGAGGGCCTTGGAGGGTGTCACGAAGGAGTTCAAGTCGTTGAAAGAAGAAGGTTTTAAGTCAGAAGAACTCAAAAAGAAGCAAACCGAAGTCAAGGAGATTCTTTCGCTCTTGAAGCCGGGATTGATCTTGAGTCAAGACGAATACTACAGCTTGGTCGAGCGGTTCGGCGATGTCTTTGAAGCCGGCCAGGGGGCGGAAGCGATACGAAAGATCATGGAAAGCATCGACCTGAAAGCCCTTTTGAAGCAGCTCGAGCGTGAATTGGAAGAAGTGAACGACGCCTTGAAACAAAAGAGGATTCTCCTCCGCTTGAAGCTCGTCCGCTCGATGTTGAAATCCGGCGTTCGCCCCGAGTGGATGGTTTTAACGACGTTGCCGATCCTTCCTCCGGAACTCCGCCCGATGGTCGTCTTGGACGGCGGTTTTTACGCGACGGCCGACTTGAACGATCTCTATGCCCGCGTCATCAATCGGAACAATCGGTTGAAAAAGCTCATCGAGCTCAAATCGCCCGAAGTCATCATCGTGAATGAAAAGCGGATGCTCCAGGAAGCCGTGGATGCGCTTATCGACAACACAGCTCGTTTGGGGAGCCAACTCCTGTCATCTAAGCGCCGGCCCTTGAAGTCGCTTGCCGACATGTTGAAGGGAAAGCAGGGGCGGTTCCGTCAGAACCTTCTCGGGAAACGCGTCGATTATTCCGGCCGCTCGGTTATCGTCGTCGGCCCCGAATTGAAACTCAATGAATGCGGTCTTCCGAAGAACATGGCAATCGAGCTCTTCCGCCCGTTCGTCATCAATAAAATAATAGAGCGCGGGTTCGCGTTCAATATCAAGCAGGCGAACCGGCTCATTGAGCAAGGCCCGCCGGAAGTATGGGCGATTTTGGAAGAGGTTATTCAGTCAAGGAGGGTGCTCTTGAACCGCGCCCCGACGCTTCACCGCCTCGGCATTCAAGCGTTCAAGCCCGTCCTTATCGAAGATCTTGCGATCCGGATCCCGCCCTTAGTTTGCACCGCTTTCAACGCCGACTTCGACGGAGACCAAATGGCCATCCACTTGCCTTTGACTGCCGAAGCGCAGTACGAGGCGGAAAATCTCATGGATGCCGGGAAGAACCTCTTGAAGCCGGCCGACGGCGGACCGATCGTCACGCCGACCAACGATGTCATTTTGGGCGTTTACTTCCTGACGCATATCAAGAAGGGAGCGAAAGGAGAGGGGAAGTCGTTTGCCGATGTTCGCGACCTTGCCTTTGCCGTCGAAAACGGATTGGTTGATATAGGTGCGATGGTCAAAGTGTATGTCGAAGGAAAACTTATGGAGACATCGTTCGGCCGCCTCGTTTTTAACGAGGTTTTGCCGGATGATTTTGAATACGTGAACGATGCGCTCGATAAGGGCGGCTTGAAGAGTTTGGTTTCCCGGATCATCGAGGATCGAAGTGTGGATGAAAGCAGATTTTACGTCGACAAGATCAAGGATCTCGGTTTTTACTACTCGACGGTTTCTTCGATAACCTGGGGCATGCTCGACACGATACTTCCCGAAGCAAAGAAGGGCATCCTCGAGGGAGCCGAAAAAGAAGTTGCTTTGATCGAGGATCAATACGATGAAGGGCTCTTAACGTTCGAAGAGCGGAAGAGCAGGATTATCACAATCTGGACCGATGCTCGGGAACGCATCGCGAAGATCCTCCCTGGAACGCTTACGGAAGGAAACCCGCTCTCCATGATTTTGAACTCAAAGTCGCGCGGCAGTTGGTCGCAAATGATCCAGATGGTCGGCATGAAAGGATTGATCCAAGACGTGCGCGGGGAAACGATCGAATTGCCCGCCAAATCCTCTTATAAGGAAGGGCTTGGTGTCCTTGAATATTTCATCAGCGCCCACGGTGCTCGAAAGGGTTCGACCGACACGGCCCTGAAGACCGCCGCTGCCGGATATCTTACGCGGCGTCTAGTTGATGTCGCACAAGACGTTTTTATCAGCGAAGAAGATTGCGGCGCAAAGGAGGGGATCGAGATCATACGGGCCGAAGGAGATGCTTACGGTTATTCGTTCGCCGAGCGCATCTTTTCGCGGACGGCGTTGGAAGATATTCGCGTCGATCGGAAGGTTGTCGTGAAGGCCGGCGGGCCGATCGGCCGTGAAGCAGCGAAGGAAATTCAAAATTCGAAGTTGGAATCGATCAAAGTAAGAACTCCCATCACCTGCAAGGCAGCTTCCGGCATTTGCGCGACGTGTTACGGATTGGATTTGGGGAGGAATAAGAAAGTGGAGCGGGGAGAAGCGGTCGGCGTCATAGCCGCTCAATCCATCGGCGAACCCGGTACCCAGCTTACGCTTCGAACGTTCCATATCGGCGGTATTGCCGGATCGGATATTACGCACGGTTTGCCGAGAATTGAGGAGATCTTCGAAGCCAGGATTCCGAAAGGAAAAGCGACCTTGGTGCGGGCGGACGGTATCGTGACCGATATTTCCGATCGGGGACTTTCGACCGTCATTGCGGTCAGAGAAGAAGCTTCGTCCGGCGTGAAGCGGAGGGGCAGGAGGACTTCGAAGGAAAAGGATGTCTACGAATATTTAGTGCCGCCGCGCGCCGGCATCCGGGTTAAGATCGGAGATAAGGTGCAACGCGGAGAACAAATATACGAAGGGCCGATGGATTTGCGGGAAATTCTCGCCTACCACGGTCTCAGCGAACTCATCCATTATGTGGTGAACGAGATCCAAAAGATTTACGTGACGCAAGGTTCGGTCATCAACGATAAGCACATCGAAATCATGGTGCGGCAGATGCTTTCCAAAGTTACCGTGAAGGATCCGGGCGATACGGAATTCATGCTCGGGGAAATCGCAAGCAAACCGAAATTCATAGCGGTCGCGAAGGAAGCAAAACGATCGAAGAAGAAACCGCCGCGCGCCGTCCAGAGGGTCTTTGGCATCACGAGGATCGCGCTTAGCACCGAAAGCTTCCTTTCGGCTGCTTCCTTCCAGGAGACCGCGCGGGTGCTTGTCGAAGCCGCCATCGCCGCAAAAGTTGATTCATTGAAAGGTCTCAAGGAAAACGTGATCATCGGCCGTCTCATACCGGCCGGTACGGGGGTAAAAAAGATACCAGAAGAAGCTTTGCGCGAAATGAAGATAAAATTGACAGGGACCCCCGTTTCTGATAATGTGACTCAAACTACACCAGATGGAGGAGAAGGACAAAAATAACTACGAAATAACGTTTTGGGTAAAGGAGGAAAACGCCTCCCCCGTCACGGCCATTCTTAAAAAGAACGGCTGTGACATCGTTGAAGAAAAACCTCTTCAAAAGATGCAATTGGGATATCCGATTAAGAAAGAAAAGTACGCTTTTTTGGGAACGGTGACCTTTGCCGCTTATTCCGAGGCCGCTCAAGCTATCCGTGACCCCCTGAACTTAGAAGGATCGGTTTTAAGGTACACGCTCAGCAATACCGACAAGAAGCCGGTTGAAAAAGGAATGGATGAATCGATGCGCGGCAGTTTTTCGTCTTTGCGGGAAAGGTCAAATTATTCAAGCTCTTTCAAGAGGAAGGAAGAGGGAGTGCTCACCAACGAGAGCTTGGAAAAGAAAATAGAAGAGATTTTGAACTAATATGAATCCCGTTAGAAAGTTATGAGTGTTCATGGTTTCTATGGGGATATGTTAAAATAATAGCAAGGTCGCGATTCATAAATGATAATGATTTTAATTTTCTAACGGGATGAATCTCAACAAGGTGTTCATTTTCGGCAATCTTACGAGGGATCCGGAGCTTCGGCAGACGCCCGGCGGTCAATCCGTCTGTTCGTTTGGCGTTGCCACAAACAGCTTCTTTTCGGACAAGTCCGGTCAGCGCCAGCAAAAGACGGAATTTCATAATGTTGTGGTGTGGGGACGGCAGGCGGAAGTTGCCAATCAATTTTTGAAGAAGGGAAGCTCGGTTTTGATCGAAGGAAGACTCCAAACGCGGTCTTGGCAGGATAAGCAAGGCGTGCAGCGGAGGACGACCGAAATCGTGACCGAGCGGATGCAATTGGGACCGAGGACGGGCGGAGGCACGCCCGCGTCGGCGCCGGAAGAAGATCGTCGCGAAGAGGAATTACCGGAAATCAATCTTGAGGAAACCGAGATAAAGCCGGAAGATATACCGTTCTGAAACGAATAGTTAGTATGCGGTACGAAGTATTTCGTATACTAAATACCGAATACTGAATACAATATACAAATCAATGAATCCCGTTAGAAATCGCGTACGCATGTCAAAAGAGAAAATAATGAATAAAAAACTGGTCGGAAATACCAAAGATAACAGACGCAAAGCGCAGGGCGCGTATGCGTACTATTTCTAACGGGATGAAACAGCAAAAACAGTGTTTTTTTTGTTCGCAGAACTCCAAGGTTATCGATTACCACGACGTCGATACGTTAAAGAAATTCGTCTCGAGCCAGCTTAAGATCATCGATCCGCGTCATAGCCATATCTGCGCGAAGCATCAGCGAAGGCTTGCAAAGGCTATCAAGCAGGCGAGAGTCATGGGCCTTTTGCCCTTCGTGAAGAAGTAAAGAAGCGATGGCTTTGGACCTCAAGGTTTTTCAGTTGATCCACGGATTGTCGGGCATTTCCGGTATCGTGGATTTCCTCGGTGTTTTTTTGGCGGAGTATTTGCCGTATCTTATGGGAGTAGCGCTCCTTTTTTTCGTTTTCAAACGCGAGGGGACCAAAAACAAATTGATGGCTTTCTTTTCCTTGATTTTCACCGCCATCGTTTCTTATTCCGTTTTGACTGCGCTTATCGATTTTTTCTTTCCCCGTGAACGGCCGTCCGTGTTTCTCGGAATCACTCCGCTCGTGGCAGCGAACGGCCCTTCGTTCCCGTCGGCGTACGCAGCCTTTTTCTTTGCTGCGTCCTTCTTCCTTTTTTCGATGAGCAAAAGATGGGGGATTTGGTTCCTTGTTCTTTCGACGATTATGAGTATCGCAAGAATATTCGTCGGCATCCATTACCCGTCGGATATCGTTGGGGGGGTCGTGGTCGGCCTCGTCACCTTCCTCGTCTATAAATTCCTTTTCCATCCTCGCCATGAATCGACCGTTTCCGATGAACCGCCGAGGGAAAATCCCGAAAGAGCTGGAAAATAATCTCGCCGCATCGCTGCGAAGTGGTGCGGTCGGAATTTTCCCGACGGATACCATTTACGGTATCGTCACTTCGGCTTTTTCCCCGAAGGGGGTCCGCCGCATTTATCGTCTACGGAAGAGAAATCCGCGGAAGCCTTTTATCGTGCTTATTTCCTCTTCCCGCGATCTCGTAAAGTTCGGCGTGCAACCTTCGGTTCGGCAAAAGAAGATTATGCGTATCGTTTGGCCCGGACCCACGAGCTTGATCTTTTCGATACCGCGCGGGAAATTCGACTATTTGACGAGGGGGACCGGCAGTTTGGCCTTCCGGGTCCCTAAGCCGGTCCGGCTTCGCGAGTTTCTCTCGGCTTCGGGTCCTCTTGTCGCACCTTCGGCCAATTGGGAGGGAAAAAAGCCCTCGAGGAACGCACGTGAAGCGAGAAAGTACTTCGGCGATGAGGTGGATTTCTATGTTTCGAGGGGAGACCTGATTTCCGCTCCCTCAACTCTCATTTCCCTGGTCAGGGGGATGAAGGTGCTGAGGAAAGGTGCTTCGAGCCTGAGAGGGTTGATAAAATAACAATTTCATGGTATTTTGTACCTACTGACATGTTCGAAAAAATAGGCAATTTCATACAAGATTCCAAGCAGGAATTGAAGAAAGTGAATTGGCCGACCCGCGAAGAAACGACGCGGTATACGCTTTTTGTGATAGGGTTTTCCGTCGGTTTGGCGGCGTTCTTGGGGGTTCTTGATTTTGTCTTCTTGCAGATCCTCCAGCGGATCGTTTTTTAGCATGGAACCGGAAAAAGAAACAATCCAAAGGAATAAGGCCTGGTATGCGGTGCATACCTATTCCGGCTACGAGGATGCGGTAGCGAAATATTTAAAACAAAGAATATCATCGCTCGGCATGACCGATAAGATCTTCGACGTCGTGGTGCCGAAGGAAGTGAAGATCAAGATTAGGAATGGCAAGCGGCAAAAAACGGAGGAAAAGATTTATCCCGGTTACGTCCTTGTCCACATGATCTTGGACAACGATTCATGGTATGTGGTGAGAAATACACCGCGCGTCACCGGGTTTGTTGGAGCCGATTCGACGAAGCCGACGCCGCTTTCGAAAAATGAAGTCGACGAGCTCATGATGCGGATGGGCGGCCAGGAACCGAAATTCAAGGTTGACTTCAAAGTCGATGAAATGGTAAAAATAACCGACGGCCCGTTCAAAGATCAAGAAGGAAGAATCTCCGAGATCGATGATGAGCGGGGAAGAATCAAGGTCTTGGTGCCGATCTTCGGCAGGGACACCGTCGTCGAACTGGATTCATTGCAGGTAAGGAAGTTATAAAAACATGGCAAAACCAATCAAAACAACGTTAAAATTGCAGATCAAGGCCGGGGAAGCAACGCCGGCACCGCCAATCGGACCGGCCCTCGGTCAGCATGGCGTGAATATCGGGGCGTTCGTCGCTCAGTTTAACGAAGCGACGAAGGATATGCGGGGGGATGTCATTCCCGCCGAAATTACCATCTACGAAGACCGTTCCTTCGATTTTAAATTGAAGACACCTCCGGCTTCGGCACTCTTGAAGAAGGCCGCCGGTCTCGAAAAAGCTTCCGCTGAACCCGGAAGGAAGGCGGTCGGCAAAATAACGCGCGAAGACCTCCGGGCGATCGCCGAAAAGAAGATGGTTGACTTGAACGCCAACGATGTGGAATCAGCCATGAAGATCATTGCAGGCACCGCAAAGAATATGGGGATTGAAATTACGGAGTAATTTCCCTTCCCTTCCCCCCGAGCACTGAAGATGCTCGGGGGGTCTTTTTTGTTCGCCTCGCTGATATTCTTTTTGGTTGGTATAATAGGGAACAATGAAAAAAGGGAAATTCATCGCGATCGAAGGCATCGACGGGTCGGGGAAGGGAGAACAGTTCAAGCTTCTCTTGAAAAGATTGAAGCGCGAAGGTTTCAGGGTCGCGACGTTCGATTTCCCGCAATACGGCAAGCCGTCCGCCTTTTTTGTTGAACGCTATTTGAACGGCCGCTACGGCGGCTGGCGGGAGGTCGGGCCGTACAAGGCCTCTGTTTTTTATGCCATGGACCGGTTCGACGTCGGGCCGAAGATCGAGAAGTGGATCAATGAGGGTCGGGTGGTCGTTTCAAACCGCTACGTGCCGTCGAATATGGGCCATCAAGGCGCGAAGATAGAAAACGGACGCGCGAGAAAAAAGTACCTCAGGTGGGTTTATGATTTCGAGTATGGGATCATGGGCATCCCCAAGCCCGATGTTTCACTTGTCCTCCACGTTCCGGCGCAGATAGCATACGGTCTCATTGGAAAGAAACGATCGCGCAAATATCTTATGGGGAAACAGCGCGACATCCATGAAGGCAGCCCTGAACATTTAGAGAGGGCCGAACGGACCTATCTTGAAATAGCGAAGCTATTTCCCGGCGATTTCACGGTTATTCAGTGCGTTGGAGATAAAAAACTCCTCACCATCGAGGAGATTCACGAGAAGGTATGGAAAGAAGTTCGACGGCTGGTCAGGGCTTGATCTTCCCTTCCTCCATTTCCTTGTAAACAGTTCCGAGGACGCCGTTGATGAACCGGGGTGAATTTTGCCCGCTGTAGTTTTTGGCTATCTCGATTGCTTCGTTGATGGCAACCTTCGGCGGCACCTCGTTCTTGTCCGCATAAATGAGCTCATAGAGCCCGATGCGGAGAATATTCCGGTCGACGATGGCGATTTGTTCAAGCGGCCATTCACTCGCATAGGTTCGAATGAACTCGTCGATTTGAGGGAGATGCTCAATGATTCCTTTCATGAGCCGCCACGCAAACTCCGGTTCGTCGATGCCGGGGCCGAATTCGCTCAAATTCCGGTCGAGGATCTCGGCAAGATCCGTTTTTTTGCCGTAAAAATCCCACTCATAGAGTGATTGAAGGACAATCGTGCGGGCTAAATGGCGCGTCGCCATGCTCTTATTGTTGCGTTGCGTTCGAGGTTTGTAGTTTGGATTTCGCCACTACCTTCACGTAGGTTCCACACTGCGGACAAATCCTGTGCGGTAATGCCGGCCCCCCGCACTCGGGGCAGGGGATGACGTTCACCTTTTTCATGCCAAGCTGTGAACGCCGTCTGCCGACCTTCGATTTCGAATGATGTTTAGTAGGTACGCCACCCATAGTTTTATTTGATTTTATTTTAGTATAAGGAGTGCCCGAAGTCAAACAAATCCTAAATCCTAAGCACTAAATCCTAAACAATGCCAAAATCCAAAATTACAATGACCGAAACACTGGTTTGGAATTTTGAATTTGGAGCCTTGGGGTTTATTTAGGATTTAGGATTTTGAGATTGGGATTTCTTTGCGAGGGGTTGCCGAACTATGGGTAAAACCTCATTGGGGCCGTGTACCCAGATAATGCGTTTATCCCTGCGGAACCAGGTCATTTGCCGTTTCGCGTATTTCAGGGTCATCCTTGTTATCGCATCGACGAGTTCCTGCTTCGATTTAATCTTCCCTTCCAGGTAGCGGAGGGCGTCTTGGTATTCGAATCCCAATTCTCTTACTCTTTCTTTCGCCACGCCGTTTTTAAGGAGTTCTTCGGTTTCATCGATGAAACCGCGCCGGATCATTGCTTTTGCTCTTTTTTTGACGGACACCTCGAATGTCTTTTTATCCGGATCGATCCCGACGATAAGTACCTTGGCTTGGATCGGGTTTAGCTTCAGGGCGGGCACTTTGCCGAGAATCGCTGCGATCTCAATCGCGCGGATAAGGCGCCTCCGATTTCTCCGATCGACGGTTTCCCAGCGCTTCTTGTCTTTGCGGTACAGGATGTCGGCGAGCTCCCCGGTCGATCTCATTTCGAGTTCTTTCCGCAGGGCTTTGTTCGGCGGCACTTCGGGCATTACGATGCCGTCGACGATGGATTGGATGTAAAAACCGGTCCCGCCGACGAGGATTGGAAGCTTCCGTCGTCTCCAAATATCGCCTATCTTTTTTCTTGCTTTCTTTTGGTATTCGGCAGCCGTGAACATCTTTTTCGGATCCGCGAAATTGATGAGATGGTGGGGGACCATTTTCAATTCCGTTGTTGTCGGGTAATTTGAACCGATTGCGAGGCCGCGGTAAATTTGCCGGGAATCTGCGGAAACGACTTCGCCGCCCAGTTTTTTCGCCAAGGCGACCGCAAGGGCGCTCTTGCCTGATGCGGTCGGCCCCGCGATGACCAGCAGTTTTTTCTCGTCTTGACCCATGGTAAATACGATTGTATATTATTTTTAAACAAGCTGCACACTAAAAACTGGAGGTATCGTGAAAAGGATACTGCTTGTCATCGGCCTCATTCTTGCGCCGACCCTTGTCCTTGCTACCATTGTGAGCTGGAATGTGGCAAGGGAAGTCACCTCGGAGTCGGACGATGAGTTTGGGAAAAATCTTGTTGGTTCTTCCGAAATGCCGGCTCCGCGGCGGGTCGATTGAGGAAAGAGTTTTCAAAAAAAACGAGGTGGTGCATACGCGTACCACCTCGAATATTTTTCCTTTTGTCTATTTCTTTTCGTCGTTTTCTTTCTTTATTCTTTCTATGAATTGTTCGATGGGAATGGTCGAGGTTTCTTTTTTGTGCCTTTCGCGGACGTTGACCGACTTGGCCCCGATCTCTTTGTCACCGACGATGAGAAGATAGGGAATCTTTTCTAGTTCTCCCTGCCGGATATTCTTGCCGAGGGTTTCGCCGGTCGAAGCAATGTCGGCTCTCAAGCCGCGTTCTTTCAATTTCTTTTGCACATTTTCCGCGTAGGTTCGATGCTTGTCAGAGATCGGGATCACGCGTGCTTGGACGGGCGAAAGCCAAACTGGGAAATCGCCGGCCAGGTGTTCGATGATAACTGACAGAAACCGCTCGATGGAGCCCATAACGGCCGCGTGGATCATGACAATCCGTTCCGGCTTACCCCCCTCATTTATGCAGGTAAGGTTAAAGCGCTCGGGCATATTGACGTCGAGCTGGATGGTCGCTACTTGCCAATCGCGGCCCAAGGAATCTTTCGCCATGAAGTCGAGCTTCGGACCGTAGAAAGCCGCTTCGCCGATGCCGTCGAAGGTATCGGCATTTTTCGATTTCGCTATTTCGTAGAGCATGTCTTCGGCGAATTTCCACTTCTTTTTGTCGCCGAGGTATTTTTCCGGATGCTTGGGGTCGTGCGTCGAGATCCGGATTTTGAGCTTGAAGCCGAACGAGCCGTAGAATATTTGAATGATATCCCAAATTTTCAGGAATTCCTCCTTGGTCTGTGAAAGTCGGCAGAAGACGTGGGCGTCATCCTGCGTGATGGCCCGGACGCGCGAAAGGCCGGCAAGTTCGCCGGTTTGTTCGTCGCGGTACACTTTCGTCGTATTCGCGTAGCATTGCGGCAGATCGCGGTAGCTCCAAGGCTTTCGGGCGTAGATTTGTGTATGGTGGGGACAGTTCATCGGTTTCATGGCGAAAAGATGCCCTTCCCGGGTTTGGATTTTGAAAAGATCGTCCTTGAATTTTTCCCAGTGACCGCTTCGTTCGTAGAGATCCTTTTTCGTGATGTGGGGAATATCCACCTGTTCATAGCCTACTTTCTTGCGAAGCTCCCAAACGAAGTTATCGAGGAGGTTTCGGACAAGCGTGCCTCGCGGTGTCCAAAGCGGAAGCCCCGCGCCTACGAGGTCCGAGAAGGTGAAAAGATCGAGCTCGACGCCGAGTTTCTTGTGGTCGCGCCGCTTGGCTTCCTCCTGCATAACGAAATATTCATCAAGTTCCTTTTTCGTCGTGAAGGCGGCGCCGTAAATGCGTTGGAGTTGGGGATTTTTTTCATCGCCGCGCCAGTAAGCGCCGGCGATCGATGTCAATTTGAAGCTGTCGGTGTTGATTTCCGAAGTATTTTTCACGTGGCCCCCGCGGCAGAGATCAACGAAGTAGTTAGTATTTGGTATCTGGTATGTAGCATTCTTCACCTTACCTGTTACATATATCGTCAGAGGCTTTTTTTCTTTCTGGAATTCTTTGATGAGGTCCAGTTTAAAGGGCTGATCCTTGAATAATTTCTTCGCCGCCGCCGGAGTGATTTTCTTACCGGAAAAGGGGAGTTTTTCCATGACGAGCGCGCGCATCGTGTGCTCGAATTCCTTCAAGTCGGCCTCCGTCAGGGGGCGGGGGAGCTTGAAGTCGTAGTAGAAGCCGCTTTCAATGACGGGTCCGATGCCGAGTTTCGCCTTCGGGAATTTCTTTAAGACCGCCGCTGCCAGTAAGTGCGCCAATGAGTGCCGTACTTCCTCTATTTTCTCGAGTTTTGCCATATGGGGGTATTATAGGGAAAAGAAATCAACCCCGCAACGACGATGTCGTGCGGGGTTGGGTAGGTCACTTCGGGCTTACATATACTGTTGTATGCCCTGGAGTTTGGCTGCTCTCGCGCGCTGCATTTGAGCATCGCGCTTCATCAACTCCGCCCTCACTTTGCCGCTTCGGCGCGCATCTTGAGCTTGCTGCTCGAGATTGCGGGCCAGTTCCTCGCTGTTTTCCACCACGCTTTTGGCAGAGTTTTCGTTCGACTCCGCCGATGCCAGCGCTTCCTGCTCAGCCTTTTTGGCTTCCGTAGGAGCGGAAAAAATCATTCTGCCCCGTGATGCCGCCGTGAGTTGCTTGGTGGTCTGAACAATGATAGATCCAGCACCGTCGGCTTTGCCGTTCAGGCTGTCGAACATGCGTTCGAACGTCTGAAGATTAACGGCAATGGGAAGAGGCTGGTTGATCTTCTTTCCCGCGTAGTAACCGATGGTGAGTGCGATGATGACAAATAATACTACCAACATGGCGTATTCCTTTCTATTATGTGAAAAAATATGACAAAGAACTAATCCCCCCTTGATTTACGGATGAAAAAGAAAATACCCGGCAATCAATTGTGCCTATTCTATCACGTTTGCCATTTCTTGTCAACTAATCTTTTCAAGCAATAAAAGAAACTCCTCGCGAGGATTCTTAGAGTTCCTTCACGCGGTCGCAAATGAACTTGGTGTCACCGTTCTTCCACGAGACACACCCCTCTACCATCACTACTTTGTTTTCTTGCCACGCGTCCGGATTGTTTTTGAGGGTGCTCTGGAAAACCAAAAGCTCGATCGAGTCGGACATGTCTTCCAGCGTGACGAACATCATCGGCTGGCCGCTCTTCGTTACGATCTTTTGCGTTTTCGTGATGACGCCGCCCATGATGATTTTACGGGATCGTTCGCCGCTCTTGGGGAGTGACAAAGCGTACCGCACGGGTTTGATGAGTTCGCTCGAGTTGAGCTTTGCCACGTGGCCGTTCATCGGATGGTCGGTGAGGTAAAGGCCGAGAAGCTCCTTTTCCCACGAAAGCATCGATTTTTTGTCGGCCGGTTTTGCCGGCTTCAATTTGATCTTATTGAACTGTTTTTCGCCCGAAAAAAGGAGCGTTTGGTTGCTTGAAGCACTTTTTTTGGCGGCTTGATTGAACTGGACGAGGTCATCGAGACCTTCCAAGAGCTGGCCGCGGTCCAAGCTGAATGAATCGAAGGCCCCGACCTTCACGAGGCTTTCCATCGATTTTTTATTGAGATCCCGATCTTGCACCCTCGAGAGGAAATCGCTCAAGTCTTCGTAGGGACCTCGGAGCGAACGTTCCTCGATGATTTTTTCCACGATATGGGCGCCGACGTTCTTCACGGCTGAAAGGCCGAAGCGGATGTTTTCGCCGTCGACCGTGAATTTTTCGAAACTCAAATTGATATCCGGCGGCAGCACTTTGATGCCGAGGCGCTTCGTTTCGTTGATGAGGAAGCTGATCCGCTCGACGTCGGTTCCGGAAATATTGAGTAAGCTTGCCGCAAATTCGATGGGGTAGTGAGCCTTGAGGTAGGCCGTTTCGTAGCTGATCGTGGCATAGCATGCCGCATGCGATCGGTTGAAGCCGTAGCGCGCGAAAGGAGGAAAAAGCTCCCAAATCTCGTTTGCGGTTTTTCCGTCAATGCCATTCTTGATCATTCCCTTTACGAGCTTTTCTTGTTGCTCGTCGAGGAGGTCCTTGATTTTCTTGCCGATGGCTTTGCGGAGCGTATCGGCTTCGGCAAGCGTAAATCCCGCAAGATCGCGCGCAATACGCATCATTTGTTCCTGATAAACGCCGACGCCGTAGGTACTCTTCAGGATCGGTTCGAGCTTCGGGTGTAAATACTCAACCTTTTCGCGGCCGTGCTTGCGTTTGATGTAGGTCGGGATTAGTTCCATCGGCCCCGGCCGGTAGAGGGCGTTCATAGCAATGATATCCTCGAGTTCCGTCGGTTTCAGTTCTTTGAGATACCTTCGCATACCGGATGATTCGAGTTGAAAGACACCGGTCGTTTCGCCGGCTTGGAGAAGTTTGAAGGTCTTTTGATCATCGAGTGGAAGATGTTCAATGTCGATATCGACGCCTTTGGTTTCCCTGATGACGCGGAGCGTTTCTTCGATGATACTCAAGTTGCGGAGCCCCAAGAAGTCCATTTTCAAAAGCCCGAGGTCTTCGACGGCATGACCTTCGAATTGGGTCAAGATTGTATTGTCGCTTTGGGGAGCATGCTGGAGCGGCATGAAGTTCACCAAGGGTTCCGGCGCGATCACGACGCCGCAGGCGTGGACCGACGCATGCCGCGCCGTCCCCTCGAGTTTGATGGCGGAATCGAGGATCCGTTTCGCATCGGGGTTTGTGTCGTAGATCTTTTTGATGTCGGGGATGGTCTCGAGGGATTGTTTAAGGTCGAGATTGAAGGGAATGAGCTTCGCAATTTGGTCGCCGAGGGAATAGGGAAAGCCCAAGGCACGCGTGACGTCTCTCACGGCGGCTTTCGCCATCATCATTCCGAACGTGATGATTTGAGCGACGCGGTCTTCCCCGTACTTTTCTTTGACGTAAGCCAGAACTTCGTCCCTCCGAAGGTCGGTGAAATCGACGTCGATGTCGGGTGCTTGAATGCGGTCGGGGTTCAGAAACCGTTCGAAGAGAAGTTCGTACCGTAAGGGGTCGAGTGCGGTGATGCCGAGAATGTAGGAAACGATGCTTCCGGCAACGCTGCCGCGGCCCGGCCCCACGATGATGCCGTGATCCTTTGCCCAGTTGACGTAATCTTGGACGATCAAAAAATAATCGGCGAATCCCGTTTTTTCGATGACGCCGAGTTCCATTTCGACCCGCTGCCGCACTTCGTCGGTTATTTCGGGGTAGTATCTGCCGATCCGCTCGTCGACGAGTTTTCGGAGGTATGCTATCGATATTTTTCCTTCGGGGAGGGGAAACTTCGGCAAGTGAATCTTGCCGAGCGTGAATTCCCACGAGCATTCGTTTGCGATCTTCACGGTGTTCTCGATCGCTTCGGGGACGTCTTTGAAAAATTCGGCCATTTCATCGCCGCTCCGGAAATGGAGATCGTAGTTTTTCAAGGACATTCGCTCGTCCTCGGTCACGCGGTTCTGGGTTTGGATGGCGAGGAGGATTTCGTGTTCGGTCTTGTCGCTCAAGTCGAGATAGTGGCTGTCCTGCGTTGCAACGACCCCGATGCCGAGTTTCTTCGCGAGCGCAGCCGCTTTTTGATTTAACTCGGGCGTATGGGGCTGCAGTTCGATATAAAAATCTTTTCCGAAAATTTTTCGGTACCACTCGGCCGCCTCTTCCGCTTCTTTCGTTTTATTTGCCGTGAGAAGCCGGGAGATCTCGCCGGAAGAGCATCCCGAGATGCAAATAATTCCCTCGTGCCATTGTTCTAAAATTTCCTTGTCGATGCGCGGCTTGTAGTAGAACCCCTCGAGGTGAGACGATGTGACGAGCTTCACAAGATTCTTCCATCCCATTTCGTTCTTTGCGAGGAGAATGACATGATACCGGAGTTCGTCCATTTTCGGTCGGCGGTTAAGGCGGCCGAACGGTGCAAGGTACGCTTCGACGCCATTGATTGCCTTGATGCCGGCCTTCTTTGCTTTCTTATAAAATTCCACGGCGCCGTAGAGATTGCCGTGGTCCGTGATCGCTACGGCGTCCATGCCGTAGCTTTTTGCTTTCTCCACGATGCCGTCGATTTTCGAAAGGCCGTCCAAGAGCGAGAAGTGCGAGTGCGTGTGGAGGTGGACAAATTTGGTCATAATGATTTTGGGATGGGTGCCGTCCTGCCGTTGCCGTTCTGCCGGACGGAGGAGTGCGTCTATCCCGGAATACCCCTTCATTATAAAAAGTTCTTCCCGAAAGACAATTGCCCGATCAGCTGATTTGTTTCATAGTTGGTAAAGTTTGCGTTATGATGGGTAATAATCCCGTGAATAAGTACATTATTGGCATTGATGAAGTCGGGCGGGGGCCTTTGGCGGGGCCCGTCACCGTCTGCGCTGCGGCTATTCCGCGGGGTATGAAGTTTACTCCGCTTGAAAACGGCGTCCGCCTCGACGATTCGAAGAAGCTGGCGGCAAAGTCGCGCGAAGCGTGGGCAAAGAAACTGAAAAAAGCCGGCATTGCTTTTGCGATAGCGAGTGTTTCGCCTGCGACGATCGACCGCGTGAATATTTCACGTGCGGCAAATCTTGCGGTCCGGCGTTCCTTGAAGAAGCTCGTGGAGGCAAAGGGGATACCGATCGAACGTTCGGTCATTTTTTTAGACGGCGGCCTTTTTGTTTCCGGCGGGCGAACGATGATCCGAGCCGATCAAAAAATCAATGCGGTCCGTGCGGCGTCCGTCTTGGCGAAAGTGCACCGCGATCGGTATATGAAAAAACTTTCCGTACGGTATCCGGCGTACGGATTTGAAAGTCATGTCGGCTACGGGACGCGCGCGCACCTTGCGGCGATCAAGAAGCACGGTTTGAGTCCCGTGCACCGGAAAACGTTCTGCAAGTTTGCGTAATGCGGATTCCATTTCTTTTCCTCATCGGCGAGTTTTTCTTTCGAATAAATCCTCCTCACTCCTCGTCGGAATCAAGCCGCACAATATCGAACTCAACCTAAAGGGATTCAAACAGCGATATCGTGCTTATTCCCTCCTCGTCATTCGGGGATTTATACATCTCAAGAAAAAAGCCCTCTTCGGAAAAGAAATGGAATCCTTGTAGTTTTTATTGGGGGTGGTGCCACGAGAAGTTTTTGGGAGAGAAAGAGACGCTTGATTGAGATGGAAATTCTGTTTATTTTTAACTCTTTTCTTTCTGGGGATTTCCATGGTATTATAAACCCGGCAAGCCAGGCGACAGCTCCAATTGAAAGATTGGGGAGGAAAGTCGGGACACCCACCTAAGAAAGGCAAACGCAGCGGCTAACAGCCGTCGTCCGAAAGGATAGAGGTGCGAGCAGTGACGTCCTGAGGCGAAAGCCGCAGGAGGACCCAATCCCAAGCTAGTCGGTCCAACTCCGCGATAGGGACAGCAAAGCGGAGGTGAAACGGCCAAATCCTTGCGGGGTGCAAGGCCGTGCCTCGGAGCAATCCGGGGAGCGCCGCCAGAGCCCGAGAGTAATCGAAGGCCCAGACAGATTGTCGCATAAACAGAATCCCGCTTACGGCTTGCCTTTTTCGCCAATGTAGCTCAGCTGGTAGAGCAACGCTTTCGTAAAGCGTGGGTCGTCGGTTCAAATCCGACCATTGGCTCCATGGATTCGCATTTCGACACCAATACAGCTTATGTTTCCGTTTTTGCCGGCGCGGGAGGAGAGGACGCCAAGGATTGGGCGCGGATGCTCCTCCTTATGTACAAGAAGTATTCCGATCGGAAAGGTTTGAAATATTCGTTCGTGAATGACAATACGCTCGAGGTTAAGGGGCAGGACGTCTACGGTCTTTTGAAGGACGAATCGGGCGTGCATCGGCTGGTCCGTATCTCACCTTTCGACGCCAAGAAATTGCGCCATACGTCGTTCGCCCTCGTCGAAGTCGTTCCCGCGTTCCGGAAGATCGGTGCAGACGATCTTATGATTCCCGAAAAAGATTTGAAAATTGAATTCGCCCGATCGTCCGGTCCCGGCGGCCAAAACGTCAACAAGGTGGAAACGGCTGTCCGCATCGTGCATTTGCCGACCGGCATCGCGGTTTCTTCGCAAAGCGAACGGTCGCAAAGCCAAAACCGCGAAAAGGCGATGTTACTCTTGAAATCGAAGCTCGTGAAGATTATGGAAGAAAAACACGAAAAGGAAGTCGCCAATTTGCGCGTTAGGGTTGAACCGGAGTGGGGGCATGAAATCCGCTCCTACGTCCTCCATCCCTACAAGCAAGTGAAAGACCATCGAACGGGACTCAAAATCACGAAAGTGGAAGAGGTGTTGGAGGGAAATCTCGATTTGCTAAAAATTTCTAATTGTTCTAATTAACCTAGTGTTTTTAGTCATTAAGTATTAGTCATTGATTAGAAATTAGAGTAATTAGAAATTAGTCATTTACGCAATTGTTTCCCGTGAGAATGTGTTTTATAATATAAGACGTAAACTTAAAGCAATAGGCTTGGAGTTTTTTATTGATATGATCACGTTTCAGAATGTAACGAAGACATACAACCACGGAACGGTCGCGCTCGACAAGGTGAGTTTCAAGATACAGCCGAACGAATTCGTATCGCTCGTCGGCCGGTCGGGTGCGGGGAAATCAACCATCATCAAACTTCTCACCGGCGAAGAAAAGCCGACCAAGGGGCAAATCTTCTTCGGTTCGTACGAAGTGAACAAACTGAAGCCGTCAGAATTGCCGGAGTTCAGAAGGCATATCGGTGTTATCTTTCAGGATTTTCGCCTCTTGCCCAAGAAGACCGCTTTCGAGAACGTTGCCTTTGCCTTGGAGGTGGAAGGAAGGCCGCAGCGCGACATCAACGAACTGGTCCCGCAAGTTTTGGACATGGTCGGCTTGAAGGATAAAGCGCAAAATTTTCCGGCGGAACTCTCGGGTGGAGAAAAGCAGCGGGTTGCGATCGCTCGGGCAATGATCAATCAACCGGATGTTCTCGTGGCGGACGAGCCGACCGGCAATTTGGACCCTTTCAATACGTGGGAGGTTATCAAGCTTTTGAAAAAGATCAACGAGTTGGGGAGTGTGGTAATCCTTGCAACGCACGACAAGGAGATCGTGAATGCGCTCGGAGAACGGGTAATCACGCTCGAAAAGGGAGAGGTTATCAAGGACGAAGCCCACGGAAGATTCATTATCGACTGAGATAGGTATATAGTATTGAGTAGTTTGTATTTCGTATACTAAATACTAGATACCAAATACCAAATATAAGTTTATGATCAATTTATTCAGGATTTTCAAATACGGCATCCAAAGCTTTTTGAGGGACGGATGGCTTTCTTTTTCGACGATCGCCATCATGATCCTCGCGCTCATCGTCTTCGAGGGGCTGATGCTCTTCAATATCATTTCTCAAGGTGCCATTCAAACCATTCAGGACAAAGTCGATATCACGGTTTATTTCCAAAGCAATGTACCCGAAGATACCATTTTGAACTTGAAACAGTCGCTCGAGGGATTGAATGAAGTGCAGTACGTGACCTATGTTTCCGAGGAGCAGGCGCTTGCCAACTTCAAGGCGCTCCACGCGGGCGATCAAGCGATTATCAAGACGCTCGATACGCTCGGTTCCAATCCACTTCTCCCTTCGCTCGATATCAAAGCGAAGGATATCCATCATTACGACACGATTGCCGCGTATCTCGAAAAACCGGACTTTCAGAATATCATCTATAAGATCAATTACGCCCAGAACCAAGTGGTTATCAACCGTTTGGTGTCGTTGATCGACAATTTCACGACCGGCGGCTTCGTGCTTACGGTGTTCTTGGCTTTCCTTGCGGCTGCAGTGACATTCAATACCATCCGCCTTGCGATCTTTTCAAGCAAGGATCAAATCGGCATCATGCGCCTCGTGGGAGCCTCCAATAAATTCATCAGCGGTCCGTATCTCATCGAAGGGGCCCTCTACGGACTTATTGCGGCGCTCGTGAGTTTCCTCGTCATGATTCCCGTCATCACCTTCATATCTCCCCACGTAAACAGCTTTATCCCGGAGGTGAATTTAAGTTCCTACTTTGCCGGTAATTTCGTTATTTTGCTTTTGTACCAAGCGCTTTTTGGAATTGGATTGGGGGTTGTTTCGAGCATCGTTGCGACGAAGCGCTACCTCAACGTGTAACAATTGACAAAAAGCTCCGTATAGTATATGAGAAAGACTTCTGAAGAAGATTTCAACGCATTGGCATCCCGGCTCAAGGACGGCGATGCAGGGGCGGGTACGGTCATCTTCGAAAAATTTGCCCCGCTTTTCTTCGGTTTTTTCCTGCAACGAACGGGTGTAAAGGGCATTGCCGAAGATCTGGTTCAAGAAGTCTTCGTCAAGTTGGTCGGGAGGATTGAGACCTTCAATCCTTCGGTCGGGAATTTCACGCCTTGGTTCTGGCAAATTGCACGGAATACCTTGAATGATTATTTTCGAGAGCGGAAAAATGTATCCCTTTCCGGGATCGAGGATGTCGAAGAGGATGAGTTTGCGATCGACGAGTCCTTGGATACCAAGGAGTTTGTCTCGGAAATTCTGAACAAAGTTAAAGAATTCTCGGAGGAAGACCAAGATATTTTCCTTATGAGATACATTGAAGGATTGTCATACCGGGAAATGGCGGCCGCTTTGGGAAAAACGGAAGTCTCGCTCCGTGTTGCCGCTCACCGGCTGATTAAAAAAATCAAAAATCTTTATCATGATTAAGTTCGTACGGCACCGCTTCCATATGCAAAAAGCGAAGAAACTCCTCCGGAGGAGATTTTCGCCGGATGCGGCGTTCATGGCGGATGCCAAAGCCGACTTCCTTTCGCGCATCGCGGGCGTCAAAGGCATTGCCGTTCCGGCGAAGAAAAGATTCGACTGGGTGCTCAAGTATTCGGTAACCTTCGCGATCATTTTGGGATTGAGCGGAGGATTGGTCGCCTATGCTGATGGCCAAAATGTTCCGCCGACCCACCCCCTGTATCCCTTGAAACGGCTCGGCGAAGACATTACGCTCACCTTCGCTTCCTCCCAAAGCAAGCCGTACCTCCATCAGCAGTTCGCCGAGCGGCGTTTGGAAGAAATCGAAGAAGTTTCTTCGGCTGCTTCTTCGACGAAAAAGAATCAAATCGTGAAAACTTTGAATGATGATTTCAAGACGGAGGTCGATGAGGCCTTCGCGAGCGCCAAGAAGAAAGATGTGAAAGTCGATGCCCTATCCCTTTGCAGTTCATTGGGAACCATGATTTCGAAAAACGGCAAAAAGGGCCAAGCCGTCATCGAAGAGGCTTCGTGGGGAAGTTTTCAAAAGTATTGCGGGGGAACACCGTCGGATTTCAGGATTGAACTCGAATAACGCCGGGGGTATACTGAAATCACGATGAAAATAACTATTTGCACGTCGAAGATACACCGGGCGACGGTTACCGAAGCCGACTTGAACTACGTCGGCTCGATCACCATTGACCAGGATCTCATGGATGCGGCGCGCATCAAGCCGTACCAAATTCTCCAAATAACCAATTGTTCGAACGGGGCTTTGTGGAGAACGTATGCGATACCGGGCGAGCGGGGGAAAGGCGACATCTGCCTCAATGGCCCGCCGGCGAGGATTTTCCAGCCCGGCGATAAGGTGATCATTCTTGCGGAAGCATGGGTGGAACCGGAGGAAATGGAACACATCGAACCGGTCGTCGTGTTTGTCGACGACAAGAACAAGATAACCGAAGTTAAAAAGTACAAGCTCATCGAGCCGTTTACCAATGGATAATCTGCAACGTTTCGGCGCACTGCCGTATCAAAGCATCAAAGCCTTCATTGCAGACGGCACTTTCAGGAACGCAAAAGAGGAAAATGTGAATCCGGCCTCGCTCGATTTTTCTCTCTCCGAAGAAATTTACCGAGTAGAGGGAATTTTCCTTCCGCGGCCGGGGGAAAAGGTGGCGGAGCTCTTAGAAAAAACCGAGCACTCAAAACATACCTTCGAGAATCCGTTGGAGCGCGACGTCACGTACCTTGCGCGCCTCAACGAGGTCGTTGCTCTTCCGCCGGATATTTACGGCTACTGCAACCCCAAAAGCTCGACGGGGCGGAACGATGTTCATGTCCGCGTTCTCGCCGACGGCGTTTCCCGTTACGATACGATTCCGCGGGGTTACCAGGGAGCGCTTTGGCTCGCCGTGAATCCCCGTTCGTATCCCGTGGAAGTTTCTTCCGGCGAACGGCTGACCCAGGGCCGCTTTTTCAACCGGGACACGCGGCTCTCCGAGCAGGAATTGAAGGAGGTTATGAGCAGGGAATCGCTCGTTTTTGACGGTCATGGCGAGCCGATACGCTATGAAGATATAAAAATAAAAGACGGCGATGGATCGGTCATTTTAAGATTGGATCTCGACCAAGACATCGTAGGCTATGAATGTTTGGGATCGAATAAGGTGATGGATTTTTCGAAACGGAAGTTTTATGACCCCGATGACTTCTTCCGCGAGATAAAGAAAGAAGAAGGAAGCATTTCCCTGAAGAAGGGCGGATTTTACATCCTTTCGACGAAAGAGGCCGTGCGGGTGCCGCCTTCGATGGCGCTTGAAGTTGCGCCGATGGACGAACGAAGCGGTGAATTCCGATCGCACTATGCCGGCTTTTTCGATCCCGGGTGGGGATACGGCAAGAACGGCGAAGCAAAGGGCCGCCCAGCAACCTTGGAGGTAAGGCCGTTCGAAGACATGATCATTCGAAACAAGCAAGCAATTGCAAAGGTAAAATTCGAACACTTGATGGAAGTTCCCGAAGTCATTTACGACTCCATCAGCACATCAAGTTATACTGCGCAATCCAACGCGAAACTCTCGAAGCACTTTAAGGAGGTTCAGTAATTCTGGAGAAGTTGATTCAATTGTGAGTCGTTCGTCGAACCGCCGAGGGCCGAGTTGAGCGAAGAATTCAAATTATTCACGAAGCCCATCATGATCCAAACGGTTCCGATGATGCCGATGATGGTAAGAATAAGCGAGACGAGACCGACGGTTCTCGCCGTTTTGTTTTGCTGCCGGAGGTATTTGAATGTCCAGGTAAGGCCGAAGGGGGGCAAAAAAAGACTCACACAATAAATGAGAATTTGTTTCCCGATCGACGTCGAGAGCCTCGGTTCTTCGAGCGGCTTGCCGCAGTGGGAGCAAAAGATTGCATCGGGGGCCACGCCCGCTCCGCAATGGGGGCAGAACCGTAATTCACTTTCCATGACTTCCAGTATATCATGAGAATCATGAGAACGAAGATTATAGCAACCTTGGGGCCGGTCTCGGAGAGCCGTGAGACCGTCGTAAAGCTCTGCGAAGCAGGGATGAATATTGCCCGGCTGAATTTCTCCCATTGCACGCATGAGGAGTTGAAAGAGGTTAAGAAAACACTGCTTTGGGCGGCTAAAAAATGCGGAAAAGAGGTCCGCGTGCTGCAGGACCTTCAGGGACCCCGCATCAGAGTCGGCAAACTGCCTTCCGAAGGCATAAAATTGGAGGAGGGGAACACGATCGTTTTTTCGACCAGCGCTGCCGACCGAGATGCCATTTTTGTCGACAGCCCGCGGCTCCATCTCGAGATCAAGAAGGGAGATTCAATTTTCCTTTCGAACGGCGATATGGAGCTGAAAACTCTCAAGATCAAGGATCAAAAGATATTTGCCGGTGTCGTGCGGGGAGGGATGCTGTATTCCCGGAAAGCCGTCAATGTCCCGGATACGAAACTTTCTGCAGCCGGCCTTACCAAGAAGGATATTGCAGACCTGAAATTCGGTCTTCGGGAAAGAGTCGACTACGTCGCAGTCTCGTTCGTTCAGACGGCTGATGATATTATTCGAGCGAAGCAAATCATTCGCGGCAAGGCGAAAATCATCGCGAAGATCGAAACGGCGCTGGCCTTGAAGAATATCGACGCGGTCATCCAAGCTTCCGACGGCATTATGATCGCCCGCGGCGACTTGGGTATCGAGGTGCCGGAGGAAAAATTGCCGTTCATTCAAAAGAATCTGATTCGCCACGCTGCATGGCACGGGAGATTTTCTATTACCGCGACGCAAATGCTGACGTCGATGGTAAGCCATGCGCATCCGACGCGGGCTGAGGTTTCCGACATCGCAAATGCGATTTGGGATGGAACGGATGCAGTCATGCTTTCTGACGAGACGGCTTCCGGCGAATACCCGGTACAGGCCTTGCGGGCCATGGCAAGGATCGTAGAGCAGGCGGAGTCGTTCAGCAACAGGCCGAACCATTGGTAGCAGCCGGTTCTGGTCGTGAAACGAAAGCGAATGAAGCCGCGTATATGAAGGAAACGAAAATACTCATGGGTATGCCCGTGACCGTGGAGATTGTTGATGAAGGCGCGAGCACCTGCGACATCAGCGAAATTTTTTCTTATTTTGGGTATGTCGACGACACCTTTAGCACCTTCAAGGACTCAAGCGAAATAATGAAGATCAATCGAGGAGAACTCGATCGATCGCAGTGGAGTTCCGATATGAAGGAGATCTTCGATCTTGCCGAAAAGACAAAAAAGGAGACCGATGGCTATTTTGATGTGAAGACTCCCGACGGTTCCTACGACCCTTCCGGCATCGTAAAAGGATGGGCAATTTGGAAAGCTGCCGGTATCTTAAGGAAGAGGGGTTTCAGGAATTTTTATGTCGATGCGGGGGGAGACATCGAAGTGTCCGGTGCCAATGAAGAAGGCGGAAAGTGGACGATTGGCATTCGGAATCCTTTCAATGTTCGCGAAATCGTGAAGAGGGTCGTGTTGACCGACGGCGGTATTGCAACGTCGGGAAATTACGAACGGGGAAATCACATTTACAATCCCAAGACGGGCGAAGCTGCCGGTTCCGATATCGTGGGTGTGAGCATCGTAGGGCCGAACGTTTACGAGGCGGATCGGTTTGCGACGGCGGCGTTCGCGATGGGAAGGAGCGGCATTCAACTTATTGAACGAGTGCCGGGTATTGAAGGATATATGATCGACCGCCAAGGCGTTGCAACGATGACCAGCGGTTTCAAAAACTATGTGGCGTAAGTTATTCAACGGGATCGATTCGCTTTTGAACGGTACGACGATGTACCGAGTGGTGCTTTACTATCTTCTCGGACTTCTTTTAATCGCCGTCGTCTTTTCGGCGGTCCGTGTCCTCCCGTACAGTCCGTTCGGCCTCCTGTTTTCAGCCCTCTTCATAACGGGCGTTTCTTGGGTGGCCAACTTCGTTTTTGCGAAGGTTTTCAGGGCGCAAACGAATGTCGAGTCGGTCTATATCACGGCGCTCATTTTGACCCTTATTATAACGCCCTTTTCCGGACCCTCTGCGGCTTCTTATTTTTCGATCGCGGTATGGGCTTCGGTTTGGGCCATGGCCTCGAAATATATTTTTGCGATCAAGAAGAAACACATCTTCAATCCTGCTGCGTTCGGCGTCGCGCTGACAGCCTTAACGGTCAACCAAGCGGCAAGCTGGTGGGTGGGGACCGTATCCCTTCTGCCATTCGTCGTCGCGGGGGGTATTTTGATGACGAGAAAGCTCCTGCGGTCGGATCTGGTTTTCAGTTTTCTTGCGACGGCGCTCGTTGCCGCCTTATTCCTCGGGATCGCTGCCGGCCAGGATGCCGGAAGGCTCGTGTCCCAAGCTCTTTTCGACTCGCCGCTCTTTTTCTTCGCGTTCGTGATGCTTACAGAACCCTTAACCACGCCGCCCACGGAAAATCTCCGGATGGCGTATGGGATACTCGTCGGTTTTCTTTTCGCGCCGCAAGTGCATCTCGGGTCGTTTTATTTCTCGCCGGAACTTGCACTCATCGCGGGCAATATTTTTTCGTATCTCGTGAGCTCGAAGAAAAAATTGATCTTGACGCTCGCGGAGCGGAAGAAGATCGGTGCCGGCCTTTACGATTTTGTCTTCAAGCCGGACGAGAAATTGAATTTCAAGCCGGGGCAGTATCTTGAGTGGACGCTTTCGCATCCGCATCCCGATTCGCGCGGCAATCGACGCTACTTTACCATTGCTTCATCGCCGACCGAGCGCGACGTGCGGATGGGGGTGCGGTTCAATCCGAATTCCAGCTCGTTCAAGAAAGCGCTCGGTGCCATGAAGAAGGGAGACGTCATCGTCGCGTCGCAGCTCTCGGGCGATTTCACGCTGCCGCGCGATGGGTCGAAAAAATTGGTTCTCGTTGCGGGCGGCATCGGCATCACTCCCATCCGGAGCATGATACGATACCTTGTGGACATGAATGAGCGCCGTCCGATCACCCTCCTTTATTCGGCGAAGACGGCCGATGACTTGGCATACCGCGATGTTTTCGATGAGGCGGAGCGGTCGCTTGGCATGAAGGTCGTTTACACCCTGACCGGTGAAGCTCCTGCTGGGTGGCAAGGCGAACGGGGACGCATCGATGGTGAAATGATCCGAAGACACATCCCCGATTATCAAGAAAGGTTGTTCTATATCTCCGGTACTCACGCCATGGTGGGGCATGTGAAGAAAGTCCTGCACGATATGGGCGTTGAAAAGAAGAATGTGAAGACCGACTTTTTCCCGGGGTTCGCCTGAGAGCCCCCGGTGCGAAGCCCCCGGGGACCCCTCGGATTTGACAGGGGAACCGCAAGGAAGCACACTGAGGGGAGATAATTTGAAAGGATTACTATGAACAAGAATAACGTCTTTAAGGGTCCGGACGCCCTGCGGCAGTTTATGAACCCCGACGAAAACCCTCCGATTCCACTCGTGGAATTGCCTGCCGACCTGAATCCCTTCGCTGATAAGAAGGTAAGAATTTTCGCCAAGCTGATGTATCTCGTTCCGCTGATGAACGTGAAGTCGGTCATGGCATATAATATGCTCCTTGATGCGGAAAAGAAGGGGAAACTCGGCGAGGATGAAACAATCGTCGAAAACTCATCGGGGAATACGGCATTCTCTTTCGGGATTCTCGCGAAACTCTTCGGCGTGAAAGATGTCGTCGCATTTGTCCCGTTGGATATCGCTCCGGGGAAGCTGGAACTTCTTCGCTTGGCCGGTGTCTACGCCAAAATGATCCGTCCCGGCGAGAAAGGCGGCATCGAACAAGCGCGCGAAGCGGCGAAGGGAGACGGCTTCTACAATCCGGGGCAGTACGATAATGAGATGAATATCGAGGCCCATTATAAGTGGACCGGAAAGCAAATTTGGGAGCAAACCGAAGGGAAGGTCTCGATGGTTGTCGTGGGACTCGGAACCACTGGTACGGCCGACGGCATCAAAGATCGTTTGGTAAAAGAGGGGTCTTCGGCGCCCGTCGTCGGCGTGATCGTCGAGGAAGGAAGTGCCATACCCGGTGTCCGCACTCAAAAGCGTCTTGAGGAGATATCCTTCGATTGGAAATCGAAGGTTGACTTCACGATTGAGGTCAATACGAAGAGTTCCTATCGGCAGAGTTTGGCGCTCATTCGGCATGGCCTTATAGCTGGTCCGAGTTCCGGATTCTCTTTCGATGGAGCTTTGCGATTCTTGGAGAATCAGGAAGATCTCGATCGGTTTAGAAACGCGGACGGGGAAATTGTTGTCGTTTTCGTTTGCCCGGATACGCCGTTTCCGTATCTCGACAAATATTCGACGGTCCTCGATCCGGAGGATTTCTAGCGTGTGGTTTTTTGTACGACAAGAGCGTCCAAGAGTTTATCTCTGGGCGCTCTTCATGTTTTTGGAACGTTTCCCCGGTTTTTGCGTATATCTCCCGAAGGACATACAATAAAAGAATCAATTTTATGAAAGTGAAAGCAAAGACGCCGCAAATACCGACCATTATCGTGGTTTTGGGAGCGACGGGAGACCTTATGGGGAAAAAGATCGTTCCTTCGCTTTTCAATCTTTATAAAAAAGGCTTGCTTCCCGGTCGGTTTCGCCTCGTCGGCTTCGCGCGGCGCGATCTTACGGATAAGGATTTGCGGGATCGGGCGTTCGAGATCCTCGCGAAGCGGCATAAAGTGAAGAGGGGTGACCGGGTTATCCGCGGTTTCTTGTCGCTTTATTCGTACCAGCGCGGGAATTTTGAGAATAAAAAAGACTTCGCATCGCTTGCCAAGGCGCTTCGTGAGATCGACGCTTCGTGGGGTATGTGTTCCAATAAGCTCCTGTATTTGGCTGTTCCCCCGAGGATGTATCCGGAGATTTTGAAGAATCTTTCGGCGGCGGGATTGAATATTCCGTGCGGCGGTCCCGATGAGGGGTGGACGCGCGTCATCGTCGAGAAGCCGTTCGGCAGCGACGAAAAGAGCGCGAAGACGCTCGACGACCTTCTCGATAAACTTTTCAAAGAGGAGCAAATTTACCGGATCGATCACTATCTTGCCAAGGAGATGCTTCAGAACATCTTGGTGTTCCGCTTTTCAAACAATCTTTTTGAGTCGGCGTGGGATGAGGAACTGATCGAAAGCATCCATGTCCGTCTTTGGGAATCGATCGGCGTCGAAGAGCGGGGAGGGTTTTACGACGGTGTGGGAGCTCTTCGCGATGTCGGCCAAAATCATCTGCTTCAAATGCTCGCGCTTGTCACCATGGAGAAGCCGGCTTCGTTTTCCGCCGAAGATATCCGGAAGGAACGGGCGAAGATCGTCGAGACCCTGAAAACGCCCTCGGCTGAGGAGGTGCGTAAAGGAACATTCCGGGCTCAGTACAACGGTTACCGGACGATCAAAGGTGTTGCGACCGATTCCGATACCGAAACGTATTTCAAAATCAAAGCTGCGCTTCAACATCCCCGCTGGCAAGGCGTCGATATTACGTTGGAGTCCGGAAAGCGGATGGGGAAGCCCTTGAAAGAAATCGAAATTGTTTTCAAAAATGACACGCCGTACAAAGACTCGCTTACCATTCACCTCGAACCGAAAGAGGGGATCACGGTGTGTTTTTGGTCCAAAAAGCCGGGTCACCGGATGGAGCTCGAAAAACGTGCGCTTGGTTTCGAGTTCAGGAGGAGCGGCGAGCATTCGCAATACACCGAAGAATACGAAAAGCTCCTCTTCGACTGCGTTTCAGATGACCAGACGCTTTTCGTTTCATCGGGAGAGATCAAGGCGATGTGGCGATTCATCGATCCGATCATTGCCGGGTGGCAGAAGGGCACAGTTCCTTTGATGCGGTACGAGCCGGATTCGAGCCGTATCGCGAAAGATGCCGAAACGATCAACGGAGTAGCGGTTACGGCCGGAATGCCGAAAGAGATCGGCATTGTCGGCCTTGGAAAAATGGGTTCCGGACTTGCGCGGCAACTGCATGGGAAGGGGTGGAAAATCCACGTATGGAATCGGACGACCGAAGTCGCGAAGCATATGGAGCGGGAGGGCCTCAGTGCCGCTCCTTCGATCGAGGAACTTATCGGGAAACTTCCTTCGCCGAAAGTGGTGTGGCTTATGGTCCCCGCCGGCAAGACGGTCGATGAGATGATATTCGGAAAAGGAGGCGTCCTGCGGTATCTGAAGAAGGGGGATATCATCGTCGACGGCGGCAATTCATTCTTCGAGGATTCGATTGCGCGCGCAAAGAAACTTCAAAAGGCGGGTATCCGGTTCGTCGATGTCGGCGTTTCGGGAGGGCCGGGAGGCGCCCGGAACGGCGCGTCCCTCATGGTAGGCGGGGACCGGAAAGATTTCGATTACCTCGAGCCGCTCTTCTTCGATTTGTCGCTCAAAGATGGTTACGGGTATATGGGCCGACACGGCGCGGGCCACTTTGTGAAGATGGTCCACAACGGCATTGAGTACGGCATGATGCAGGCTCTTGCGGAAGGATTCGCTGTCATTAAGAAATCGAAGCTTGCGCCCGATCTTGGGGAGATCGCGAAAGTATACGGCCACGGGAGCGTTATCACGTCCCGTTTGGTCGATTGGCTGAAAACGGGTTTTGGAGAGCATGGTAACGATCTGAAAGGCGTTTCGGGGACCGTGGCGCATACCGGCGAAGGCGAGTGGACCGTAAGGACGGCGAAGAAACTCGGCGTGCCGGTCAGGGTTATCGAGGATTCGTTCGATTTTCGCGTTCAGTCCGCAAAGCATCCGAGCTACATCGGCCAAATCCTTTCGATGCTGCGGAACCAATTCGGTGGCCATTCCATAAAGGTTGAGAAAACAAAAAAACAACGATGAATAAAATAAAAATTTTGGGAATATCGGGGAGTTTGCGGAAAGAGTCGTTTCACACGAAGCTTTTGAAAGCGGCTGCGGCAATGCCGTTCGATGATGCGGAGATCGAAATTGCCGAGATCGGCCAGTTGCCGCTCTTCGATCAGGATTGGGAAATGAACCCGCCTGAATCGGTCGTCGCATTCAAGAAAAAGATAGCGGAAAGCGATGCAATCCTTTTTGTGACGCCGGAATACAACTATTCCGTGCCGGGAGTTTTGAAGAACGCCATTGATTGCGGATCGCGGCCGTATGGCCGAAGTGCCTGGTTGGGAAAGCCCGCAGCCATCATGAGTGGTTCGGTCGGTATGCTGGGCGGAAGCCGTGCCCAGTACCACTTGCGCCAAATGATGGTCTTTTTAGATATGCACCCATTGAATAAGCCCGAGGTTATGGTGCCCATGATCCAGGATAAATTCGACGGAAACGGCAATCTTACCGACGAAGACACGAAGAAAAAAGTGCGGGAAATGATCGAGGCGCTTGCCGTGTGGACAAGGAAGCTGCAGTAGGGTATAGTGGGAATCCCAAGCAGCTTTACAATAAAGATAAGCTGAATATCTGAAACGAATTAAGGAGATAAGATGAAAAAAGTCGTTCTGGCGATCATGCTGGTCGCTATTGCCGCTGCCCTGCAGCTCGTACCTCACCAACCAAATTTCACTGCCACTCTTGCGGTTGCTCTCTTTGCGGGGGCGTACCTTGGGGGAACACTGGGGACGTTCGTTGCGTTCGCCCCCATGGCTATCGTCAATGCCGTGTGGGTTTTCCACAATCCCGGATATGCGAAGAGCGTCGGCGCGATCATGGGATTCGACTATGCCGCTGTCATTCTCGTGATGGTTGTTGGCATGGCCCTCACGGTGCATAAAAGGAAAATCGGCGGGAGAAAAGCAATTCCCGCTTCGCTCATCGGAGCAACGGTCGGATCGGTGGTGTTCTTTCTGGTATCGAACTTCGGCGTATGGGTAGCGAGCGGAATGTATCCTATGACCTGGAGCGGACTTGTCGTCTGCTACGTTGCGGCAATTCCGTTTTTTGGAAACACCATTTTAAGTACCGCTGCTTTCAGTTTCATCTTCTTCGCTTCTTACGAAGTGGCGCTGAAGGCAATACGCGGACACCATCTCCAGAAAGGGATTGTATTAAATTAGCGGGTTTTCCCGCAAATAAAAAAAACGGCATCTTTGGACAAGATGCCGTTTCAATTTATCCTATTATCCTAGGCATCCTTTTTCTTCAGATGTTCGCGTATCTTTCCCACGATCTCGTCCGGCAATATCTTTGTTTTGATGATATATTCATCTACCTTTACGCCGGTCGTTTCTTCCAGGTATTCCGGATGGGTATCCAAGCTTGTGAGGACGATGACCGGAATATCTTTCGTTTTGGGGTCGCTCCGCAGCTTTCGGACCACTTCGTAACCGTTCATATTCGGCATCTTGATGTCGAGGAGGATTAAATCAACGCTGGTTTCCCCGAGCCTTCGGAGCGCATCGCCGCCATCGACTGCCACGACGGCATTGCCGCCCGCCCGTTCCACAGTTTCTTTATAGAGCTGGCAAATGAGCGGATCATCGTCGGCAATAAGGACGGTCACTCCGTTCAAGGGAGCGTCTGTTTGAGTAGTCATTGTTCCATTATACCATACTTTGACAAGGTATCGTTACCGTGCCACGCTATTTCATAGTAGATGAGCGAGTGCTCTCTCTTGATAACTTCATAAAGAACAAAATAACTTTAAGGAAAGGAGTTTGCGTCCATGGAAACGCAAAAGAATCCCTACGTCGATTACGAAGGGAAACCGGAATTTTTACTTCCGGAAGGATTTCAAATCCGCGAACGAGACGACGGCGTCGAGCTGGCGGATTATAACGGTACATTATTCCACAGGGTGGAGCGGAAGGATTTTTTTGACCAACTGATTCCCACCATGAGAGGTCTCCTTGCCGACCTGACGCAAGGTTCGACCCTTGCCGAAGATTTCCAAGGGGAATGGGGAGCGTACGAAGAAGGGGAAAGCGACATGTCCGGATACGGTGCGCTTGTTTACTATCCGCGCCGCGGACACGTGGTGCGGTTTGCGCCGCCGTTTTGGCACCGTTTGGCGCTTATAGTGAGGAACGGAACGCTGTTTCTCGATCCCGAAATGAAGCTCGATTGGCAGGCGGTGCGCCAACGCTTCGAACGATCCGTTCCGGCGGTCGCTGGCTGCAGTTTGGGCAACCATGTCGTTCACGCCGTGGTCTTCAATGTACGCCCCGCGCACGTCAAGGTGGCGGATCAAGATGTATTCGATCTCACGAACGCGAATCGGATGAGGGTGAGCTACGACGAGCTCGGCAGAAACAAAGCGATCGTTACCGCCGAACAGCTCCATGCCATCGACCCCTTTTTGAAGATTTCCGTCTTCAGCGAAGGGATCCATGCGGGAAACGTTGATGATTTCATCGGCGGAAATCCGTCCATCGGAGAACCGCCGGCGACCGTCGTCATTGATGAGGTGGACAACCCTGATACCAAGATGTTGATTCGCCGTAAAGCGCGTGAGTTTCGGAAACCGGTTGTTATGAGTTCGGATGTCGGTTCGGGCGCTGAACGGGATGTTCAGCGGTACGATCTCGATCCTGGATTGCCCCTCGTCATCGGCGGTATGTCGGACGAAGAAATTTCCGCCATCGAAGAACAATATCGGAAAAATCCGAGCCTCGGTAATTTCTTCCAATTCGCTTTCGGTTTGATAGGCCACGCCTACAAGCAAATGCCCGAATTCAAGGCCATTGTCGAAAGTCTCATGCAAGACGGCGTTCCACCGGAGTTCGGCGGTGCGCCTCAACTCGGATCGACTGCCATGGTTGCCGCCGGTTTCGCCGGTGAGGCGGTTCCGCGGATTATTTTGGGACATCAAGTGAAGGAACGAACCTTTATCGACATAACTAATGCTGAAAGGAAGGTGGGGCAATGAAGAACTACGATCCTTGGAACATCCCGATCCTCGAGGGGAATATCGGCATCAAAGAACTCCTGCTGCACCTTGTCGGATGGGGGATCCTCGCGCCAAGCACGCATAATACCCAACCGTGGAGATTCCGTATCGCTCCCTCGAAAGGGGTGATCGATCTTTGTTTGGACGGCCGGTTTGTCTTGCCGGAATCCGACAAGCGGGGGCGCCAGTCGGTCATCAGTATCGGATGCGCGCTCCAAAATGTCGTTTCGGCAGCGGAGTCATACCGTTTGCGCTATAGTTTCGACTTGCTGCCCGACATGCCGTTGTATCCGGCGCCCATTGTTTCATTTCGTCTCGAAGGTATCCGTGAATCTTACTCGCTCCAAGGCGACCGCGAACTTTTGAATACCATGAAGGCGCGGAGCATGAATCGGAATGAATACGATCCCACGAAACCAGTTCCCTCTGCGGTGATCGATTGGATCACGGGAACGGCTCAAAGTATGGGTTTGGAAGCGCAAGTCATAACGGACATGCCGACCATTCTCGCGATTTCCGATTTTCAGTACATGGCTGACAGTACGGTCGTGATGAAAACTCGCTTTCGAAACGAACTCTCGAAGTTCTTCCTGGTGAACGATTCTCCGGAAGGAAGGGGAATGCCCGGTACGACGTTCAGTTTGAACGACGCAACGGCATTTTCCCTGAAACAAGAACTCGGAAAAATCGGACCGGTGAATCCCGGAAAGATGGCGGGATTCGCTCGTTCAAGCCGCAACGGTATCCGAAGTTCGTCCGCTCTTTTTGTGGTGAGCGCTCCCGAGGATACACCGCGGTGGTGGCTTGCTGCCGGGATGGCTTTCGAAAAAGCCATCCTTTTCGCTCAATCGAACGGATTGAGCGTCGCGGTTCACGCGGGTATCATCGAGGTCGGTTTGGCAAATCAAATGCTTCGATTGAGGTTGAAGAGCTCGGGTCGGCCGACGATGCTCTTTCGGATGGGGTATGCGAAAGAAAAAATGCCCCACGCACCGCGTCTTTCGGTCGACGAAGTCGGGGAAGTGATCTCCGAAGGAGAGGAGCTGTTATGAAGAACGAATCCGCAATTTCCCTTCAGGAAATACGGGAGCTTGGAGCAGCGCTTCCTCCGCCGATTGCAAAGCGTGTCATCGGCGGGATCCAATTCGAGGTGTATCGAGCAAAGAACCTTTTTCACAACGAGTGGAAGGATGATGCGCTGCGGAGGCTCGTCATCGCTTCAAGAACTTCGTATCAGCGCTGGGGAGATTTCCAACCGCTCGATCGCGACGATGCAAAGGCCGTCGTGTATCTCGTTCGGTTGGATTATCCTCTCCGGGATGAACTCGACGGAGCAATGGTCGAAGAATGGGTGAGCTACCGTTTCGTTCCGGCCGGCGGGGATCCTCCTAGCGTGGAGGAACTATCGCTCTTCGTTTGCGACGGCAAGCCTGTCATGGAAGCAGCGAAGGAAATCCTTTTCGGTTCCCAGCCCAATTACCGGGATTTCATCGTAAACAGTTCCCGGCTTTGCGGCATCCGTCCGTTTTTCCGCGACGAGGGATTCGAAAAACATTCAGATCTCCTGCCGTCGAAACATGCGGATGTCGCGCTGGGCTTCGCCGTCATCAATGAATCGTTCCTCGATGAGTGCTTTCGGGAAGGGTTTTCCTTCCGATATCTCTTCGGCATCATTCGGGACGAACTCATTGTCAAAGCGTTGTCCGTCAAGCGCAATGGCACGATTTTTTCACCTGCCTTTACGCCGGCGCACTCCGTTCTCGGCGTTCCGGCGTCGTCGATTCGCTTGGATCGACGTGCCCTTTCTTCGTATATCTATCAATTCCCGTTGTACTTTTTGAACAACGAGGAGTTGTATGCTTTCGCGGAAAAATCGCACCTTTCGATCGACGATGTCGGATTCCTCATTCAGACCGACGATGGCAAGCTCAGGAATATCCTTGACCGCGAGGTGGGGGACAATCCTGCCTTAAGGCTCAAAATAACTTCTCTGTCGGACCGGTTCACGAGCGTCCGGCAAATGATACGGGCAGCCGATCGCTGATCTGCTGCTTTTCAAGGACCGCATTCCGCGGTCCTTTTATTTTTGTATTGGTATAATAGAGATGATGCCTCTCGAGGTGAAAACGATAGAAGTCGTCTTGGGGATTGCGGTATTTGCCGTTACGACGTTCATCGGTCTCGCCGTCTTTCTTAAAAATCCGAAAAGCTGGACGCATCGGTTTTTCTTGCTCATTGCCGCCTACATCGATATTTACGATATCTCGAATTTTTTATCACTCCATCCGCCGATCCCAACTCCCGGCGGCCAGCTTTTTTGGATACGGGTGGTGATGTTCTTCAGCGCGTTCCTCGGCCCCCTTTTGGTGTTTTTTACGGTCACCTTTCCCCGCGCGAAGTTCCAAATGAAGAAGCGGTATTCCATTCCGCTCATCCTTCTTATGGGGGCGACAGCCATCCTGTCTTTCACTCCTTTGATCTTTCAAGGCGTCCAGTATCCGAACGGTCAGCCGGTTCCCGTTCCGGGGCCGGGCATTTTCCTCTATTTCATCGATTTCGTGGCGCTCATAGCCCTCAGTTCGGTTATCATGGTCAGAAAGTATCACCGGGCAACGGGCATCGAAAAAGCGGGGTGGGGTACCCTCTTGGTCGGCATGGCATTTTCCTTCTCCATTTTGGCCGTTCTGACGTTCGTCCTCGTGGTTTTTTTCAAGACGTCCGCAACGGTATTCTTGGGCCCGTCCTATCTTTTTGTTCTCCTTGCCGCCATTGCGTACGCCATCAGCAGGTATCATCTGTTGGATATCAAGCCCATCATCGTTCGCATCGTTTCTTTCGTGGCACTCGTTATTCTCCTTGCCGCCGCGTATTCTCTTGCCCTCCTTTTGATTGCCGATCGTTTTATTCCCATCAATCTCAATCTTTTTATCGTATTTCTCATCCTTTTGGCCGTGACTGCTCTTTCTTTCGAGCCGCTTGAGCGCTTGATGCGGCACATAACGAACAAGATCTTTTTCGCCGGCTCCTACGATAGCAACGCCCTTCTTTCGGAGCTCACCTCTATCATGGCGGAGACGATCGATCTCGGGGCATTGACGGATCAAATATTGAAGAAGCTTATGGGGAGCATGAACATTTCCAAGGGGGCATTTCTCATCATGCGGGAACACGTTTTCGTGAATATCTTCGGGATCGGTTATGACAAGGGACTTTTGGCCGCTTCCGGACTCGAAGATCTTTTTCACGGGTTGTCTGATGTAGTGCCGTATTTTCTCTTCGATGACCTCGAGGAAGAGTCGTTGAAGCAGCTCTTCCGCTCATTCGATATTTCCGTCGCCATTCCCATTCGCGTCGAAAAGCGCGAAGTCGCCCTTTTGGTGCTCGGCGAAAAGAAGTCGGGGGAAGTGTACTACAGCGAGGATTTGAAGTTCTTGAATACCTTTGCCTTGAGCGCCGGTGTCGCCATTGACAATGCGCAGTCGTATGCGGAAATCAAAGAATTCAACAAAGAGTTGGAAGGGCGGGTAGAGGAGCGTACGAAGGAGTTGAAGGAGATCGAAGAGCGCGAGCTTGCCGAAGCGAGAAACGTCTCCCGATTGAAAGACGAATTCGTGTTTGTTGCCGCACACGAACTTCGGACGCCCATTGCGGCCATCAGAGGGTTCTTGCAGATGGTCTCGGAGACCAAGGTGAAATTCCCGAGGGACGTGAAACAAAATTTGAAGGCGATCAATTCGGCGAGCGATATTTTGAACCAGCTCATCAATGACCTCCTCGAGATCGCCCGCTCGGAGTCCGGTACCGTGAAGGTTTTCGTGCAGCCGACCGATATCATTCCGATCGTCCAGTCGGTCATCAAAGAAATGTCCTCGTTAGCCCGCAAACAGAAAGTCCGGGTAAGGTTCCAATCCCGTGGCAAGGTTCCGCGGGCGCTCGTTGATCCCGATAAGGCAAGGGAAATCGTCATGAATTTGGTGAGCAACGGCATCAAGTACAATAAAGCCGGCGGAACGCTCACCGTCGACGTTTCGAAAAAAGGATTGAATATCGTGATGGAATTTAAGGATACCGGCTACGGCATTCCGAAGGATCAGCAGGAACACATCTTTCAAAAATTTTTCCGGGTTCACGGAAAAGACACCCAAGAAGTTTCGGGCACGGGGCTGGGACTTTTTATCGTCCGGATGCTCGCGGACAAGATGGGGGGCGCCGTGACGTTCAAATCTTCGGAAGGGAAGGGGAGTACGTTTGCGGTTTCGTTCCGTCTCGAAAAATAGCGATCATCTATTGCGAAGGAAGTACCTTTGGGTATCGTACCCCCGCGTTTCTTCATCGTTTCTTGAAAGACCGAGGCCTTCGAGCGTTTCGAACAATTCTTCCCGGACTTTGTCCGGATCGGCGTCTTCCGGCGCCAGTTTTTCGAGTTCGACGAAGGTGCCGAGCTCGTCCACTTCGTCAAGGCAGATTTCATACTCTTCGTATTTTCCCTCCTTCCGGTTCTTTTTAACTTCCACCTGGGGGACATATCCCATGAGGAGAAGCGCTTCATGAAGGGCGTTCGGATCACTTACTTCCGTCTCAAGCTCCGTGTTGTCCATTTCATTCGTTTGTTGCCTCTTCAAGGTGAAGAGGGAACGGTTGTTCTCCCGCCGTATCCGGACGATGATGTCGCCCTCTTTTGCCTCGCGCCATTCATTTTCGCTTCCGTGAAGAGAATAAATGACGTCCTCCTGGTGAACCTCGGTAAGCCGGCAGTTAGCGGCCGCAAGCCTCGCCTCCAGTTCTTTGAGGTTTTTTATCCTGAGCTTGATTTCTATTTCCCGCATATTATGAATTTTTTCTCCATTTGATCTTTTTTATTTTCTCGAAAATGGGCTGATAGATGTCCTCTTTGATGTCGATGGAGAGTTCATTCCGGTCGACGGTCTTCTTGAATTCCACGGGCGCGCCAGTTATGAGGGCCAGGGGCTGCTGTTCTGCGCCTTCGCCCATGACAGCGACCGCGGCAGTCGCCAGGCTGTCCGCGAGATCGGTTCGCGAGACCTTGAGAATCCTGCCGAAGATATCCGGTTTTCCGCGGTAGTCCCGCGCGCCCGAGAAACCGCTCCACCCGAGAGCGACGCCCACGACGCCAGCCCGGAGCGGGAGAAGGCGGCTGTCGGTTATGATAACACCGAGATTTTTTATGCGGTGCCGTTTTATGAGCTCTTGCCTCAATTTTCGCGCCGTTGCGAAGCTGTCGCGGGGAAGAAGAATAATCTTCCCGTCGGCGTTCGATTCGTCGACGCCGGCCGAGGACATAACCATGCCGTCTTTGATGGTGAGCCAGGTATACTTGGTGCGCATGGCGAATTCGCTTTCCGTTTGAATGAGGTCTTCCCGCGTGTGAGGGCTTTTTATTTCCCGGACATTTCCTTCGGAGAGGGAAACGATTTTCGATGTCACAATGAGAATGGACTTATCATTCAGTTTTTTGACGTAGCGGTTGATGAACGGCAGGAGCAGTTCTCCTTCCTTGAATACGCGGGTTCGTATGGCTTTAATGATCATTGGATCAGATGTTGAGAATGACCGAAATGGGAAGATGATCCGAACCCTTCGAGTCGTAAACGGTGAATGAGTCGGTTCTCAGATCCTTTGAGGCAAAAATGTAATCGAGGCGGGTGTCGAGCTTCTGCGGTTTGCAGATCGGGCACCCTTCGGGATACACGCTCCAGGTCGGCTTGAGTTCCGTGTCGGTGTTTTTCATCGTTCCTCCGTTTATGATCGCGAGGCAGCCGCTTTCCGGCGTCGCGTTGAAATCTCCCATGAGGACGGCGTTTTCGACGGGCATGAGTTTCACAAGGCTCTTTGCCTGTTCGTCTTGGAGTTCCGATGGTTCCTGATGCGTGTGCTTGAGATGGGTCGAGTAGAAGTGGAGATCTCTGCCGCCTGCTCTGATAATAGCTTCGACGGCGAACCGCCCTTTTTCTTCGGACAGCTGATGCACGTCCGTTTTGGTTATCGGAAGTTTCGAGAGGATCGCGTTTCCCATGCGCACCATGCGGGGTTCGAGGAGGTGGTAGAGCCGGCCAGTATCCACTTCGTATGTCGGATAAAAGAACCATTCATACCCGAGTTTTTCCGCGATGGTTTTCGCGGTATTATTCGTTCCGTCGAAATCCTCGATGACTTCCTGGAGGCCGATCACGTCCGGTTTTTCCCGTTCGATGAGTTCCAGTATTTCGGGGAGATGCTGTCCGCCCCAGATGTTCCACGATAAAACTTTAATATTCATGGTTTGTAGTATAATGAAAACCTATGACTATTTCCATGAAGGATATCCTGCTCGCGGAGCTCGACCGCGAAGCGGCGGTAACCAAAACAATGCTCGAGCGCGTGCCGGATGGCACGTTTGACTGGAAGCCGCACGAAAAGTCGTCAACGCTCGGGAAGCTTGCCGCGCACGTCGCGGGTCTGCCGCAGTTTATCGCGAATTAATACAATTATTCAATGACCGTTTTCAATTGGATCGCCGCCGCTTCGTGGCTCGCATTTCTCGGCTATTGGACTGCTTCCGCGTTCAATGTGAAAAAAGACACGATGTCGCAGAAGTGGCGGAATGGCGCCTCGCTTCGCCTTGTGATTGTCTTAGTGCTTCTCGCTTTCGGATTCGTTCATCCGGCGGCCATCCGCGGGATTTTCAGTTCTCTTATTCGAGGCTCGTCGGGTATGGCGCTCCAGGCCGCCGGCGCGGCGCTTTCTGCGCTTGGCATCGCACTTGCCATCTGGGCGCGTTTCCATCTGGGAAGGAATTGGAGTTCCTATCCGTCGCTCAAGGAGAATCACGAACTCGTAACTTCCGGGCCGTACCGGTTGCTCCGCCATCCGATTTATACGGGCATCTTGACGGCGATTCTCGGAACGGTGTTCGTCTCCGGGCAGGCGGTGTGGCTCCTCGTTCTCATCCTGGTTGGCATCCTGTTCGTCCGGCGGGTGTACGTCGAGGAGGGTATTATGACGCAAACATTTCCGGATGTGTACCCTACCTACAAAAAGCGGACAAAGGCCCTCATTCCCTTCGTTTGGTAATTTCTGCGAGTATTTCGCGGGCTATCTCTTCAGCGCTCATTTTTTCGGTTTGAAATTCTTTTCCGACAAAATACCGGTTTGCGCTCCACCTCCTGATGTTCCGGTGGATTCTCGATTGAGCGATTGGAATCCGTGCCGTCGTTTTTCTGCCCTTGATGCGTTTCAGGAGAACTGCTTTCGGTGCATTCAGGTGATAGACGAAGAGTTTGAACCCGTTTTTCTTCGCCATGGCCGCGAAGGGAGTAAGCGGCCGCGTCGTTCTCAAAAATCCTTGAGAGATCACGAGATTGATGCCTTGCCGCATGTATTCCTTGCACATCGCGATCAAGATTGCCCGGACGATGGCATTGTCCTTTTTGCTTCTCTTGAAATCGGATATGAACCACTTGATCTTGTCCTCGTTTACCATCGCGGTTCGTTTCAATCTTTTTGCAAGGAGTTCTCCCACGGTGCTTTTCCCCGCGCCCATCGGGCCGTCCAGGATGACGATGAATTTCTTCGCTTTTCTCATTGCGTCGCTATGCCGATGTTGTTCAAAGCTGATATTAGTTTTTCGTTGTTTTCGAAAAGGATTGGCGTATATCCGATCTCAGCGGCTTTTTCCAAGCTTTTCGGTGAGTCGTCGACGAAAACAGTTTCTTCCGCTTGAACGCCGAGTTTTTGGAAGGCAACATCGAAAGCTTCTTTGTGGGGTTTTTGAAATCCTATTTCTCCGGATATGACGATCTCGTCCACGAACTTGTCGACTCCTTTTTCTTCGAGGAATTTCCTCAGGTCCGATGTGTTGTTGCTTAAGATGGCGACTTTATATCCTTTCTGCCGCAGGACGGGAAATAATTTCAGAAGCTCTGTGTTTATGGCGCTCCTGCTCCGTCGTTCCCGTACCAGTTCCATGACGCGGTCTTCGGCGGCTTTGTTTTTATCGAAGACGCGGATCACTTCTTTTATCATGTCCTCCCACTTCATGTTGTGCACGTTCGCGAGATGATTGCGTTCGAAGTAGGCCTTCCTGAAATCTTCGGGGGGAACGTGGAGGATGTCGGCGATTTCCTCCAGCATGCTTCCGCCTCCGTCCAGTTCAATGACGCCGCCAAAGTCGAATATCACTGCCTGGTATTTCATACGCGGATGCGGTTCTCCAGAGGATTCCTTTCTCGTTCCATTTGTTTCTTCCCGATGGTGAAGTAGTAAACGGCGGCGGCGATAAGGACGAAGGCAACGCTTCCCACAACGTCCGTAACGTGATGGACGCCGGCCGCGACGCGCGCAAGGCCTACGAGAAGCGCGAGTCCCCAGAGTACCGCGCCGAGTTTTTTGTTGTAGAAGGTGACAATCATGGCAACAGCGGATACGAGGAGCATGTGGTCGGACGGGAAACCGTTGTCGGCGGCATGTTGAATGAGTGGTACGAAATGACCGACGACGAAAGGCCGGGCGTCGTAGTAAAGATGCGAGCCGATCTTTGCGAGGATGTACGAAAGGGGAGCGACGATAATCCCGCACACAATGAGGCGTTTTTGGATTTTTCGGGGCTGCTTGAAGAAGAAGATCGCGGCGACGAGGAGAACGACGAGATACAAGTACTCGGCGGTGTAAATAATAATG
>CAZMFA010000004.1:0-33127 GCA_964565515.1 uncultured Candidatus Saccharibacteria bacterium
TTCTCTTTATTCCAGTTACCAGTTACTTGTTACCAGTTACTTGTTCGACCCGGTGCAACTCCTTCGCCTTGTCGACAAAGAGGCCGCCGTCCAAATGACCGACTTCATGCTGGAAAACACGCGCCAAAAGCCCCCACGCCTTGATCCGTACCTTTTTGCCGTCGATGTTTTGCCCCTCAAGGACCAATTGATACGATCGCTCAACGGGACCGAACGTTTCGGGAACGCTGAGGCACCCCTCCTCGATCGTTTCCGTTTCTTTCGAGAGCTTCGTGAGCGCCGGATTGAAGACGGCGTAGAACTTCATGTGACCTTGGTCGTCGGGAACTTGAGCGACGAACATGCGGAGCGGAAGCCCGACTTGGTTGGCGCTCAACCCCACGCCATCGGCTTCCTTCATGATCGTGCGCATTTTCCTCACCAAATCCCTTACCTCGGTCTTCGTGTATTTGGCGAAATCGAACTCCTGCGTTTTGGTACGCAGGAATTTCTCGTTGTTTTTGCCGGAAATCTCTAAAATTTTATCCGCGATCTTGATCATCGATTTTTACCTTTCGCTCCATCGAAGAGAACCCTCATGAAGTAGGCGCCTCTATTTTTGACGTTCTTATTTTCGGCGACCCGCTTGGCGAGCGTCAGAAGCTCCTGCTTGTCGTGTTCTTTCGCAAGCTTGATATAAAGCGCCTTATGCTTCCGATCGCCGAGGATATCGGCCACCATGAGGCCCGTATCTTGGAACTCTCGGTAAACGTGGCCTTTTTTACCTCTCTCCCTCAGCTTTTCGAGGTAGTTGTCGTCGAGAGCCATCATGACCATTCTATGATAAAATCGAAGCCATGAAAAGGCGCCCCTTGCGTCTTGCTCCTTACTCGGGGCGGGGGTAAAATGAGACCATCATGAAAAAAATCCGGAAAGGAATAGCGGCGGGGGTGGCGGTTCTTCTCTTCGGGGCCGTTTTATTTTACGTCGGCTTCCGATTCGGGAACATCAAAGGAAGCTACGAACCGCAGTACTCGATACCGGCAAACGGGACAAGCACCCTTTTGAACGCCAATTTTTCGCTCTTTTGGGATGCCATCCAGCTCGTGAAAGAAAAGTACTACAATCCTTCGGCTATCAACGACAATCAAATGCTCTACGGAGCCATCAACGGGGCATTAAGCTCCCTCGGCGATCCGTACTCGGTATTTTTCAGCCCGAGCGATTCCACAAAGTTCGACCAAGATCTTTCAGGCAGCTTTGGCGGCATTGGAGCAGAGATCGGAACCAATAAAAACAATCAATTGGTCGTCATTTCTCCCCTCAAGGGAACACCATCGGAAGCAGCCGGCATTCGGTCGGGAGACCAAATCCTCCAAGTCAACGGAACTTCGACGGTGAGCATGACGCCGGACGAAGCGGTGAAGCTCATCCGAGGCGACGTGGGAACGAAGGTGGACCTGCTCATTATGCGAGAAGGGTGGCGTGAACCGAAAACGTTCACTATCACGCGGGCCCTCATCAACGTGCCGACACTCGATTGGAAAATGCTACCCGGAAACATCGCCGACATCCAGCTTTATAACTTCGACGCAAATGCCGGAACGGAGTTTTACAACGCGGCTCTGCAGGCCCTTCTTCAAAATGCCCATGGTATGATCCTCGATTTGAGGGATAATCCGGGCGGATTCTTGGATGTCGCTCAAAATATCGCCGGTTGGTTCTTAAAGCGGGGAAGTCCCGTCGTCATAGAAAAATTCAGAGGCAACCAGGAACAAACGCTCTACGCGAACGGCAATGCCGCATTGTCCCAAATGCCGGTTGTTCTTCTCGTGAACGGCGGATCGGCCTCGGCAGCAGAAATTCTTTCGGGAGCCCTTCGGGACAATCGGGGAATCAAGCTCGTCGGCGTTCAAACCTTCGGCAAGGGGAGTGTCCAAGAAATAGAAAATCTTCCGGACGGAGCTTCCATGAAAGTATCGATCGCCGAATGGCTGACGCCGAATGGAACAACCATCAATAAGGTCGGCTTGAAGCCCGACTCTATCGTTCCCTTGACCGATCAAGACATCCAAAATAAACAAGACCCGCAACTCCAAAAAGCCATCGAAGTGCTGCGGCAGGAAATGGGACAATAACAAATGAAAGTGATATTGCTCAAAGATATCAAAGGCGTCGGCCGCACCAACGACATCAAGGATGTATCCGACGGCTACGCGAGAAACTTTCTCTTTCCGCGAAAACTTGCAATTCTTGCAACGGCTGACGAATTAAGGAATCTGAAGAAGCGGACAAGCGAAGCAAGTGCCCAGCTTGAAAAATCCATAAATACCCTGAAGGCAAAAGCCGACCAATTAGAAAAACTGACCTTCACCTTTAGGTTGAAGATCGGTGGAAAAGGGGAAGTGTTTGGCGGCATCCACGGAAAGGAAATCGAAGAAAAACTCGGCGAAGCCGGATTCCCGAATACTCACATCGAACTCGAGAAACCAATTAAAACGATCGGCGAGACATTCGTCCTCGCCGACCTTGGAGAAAAAATAACGGTAAAGATCCGAGTGGTCGTTAAGCCGGAATGACGCTGACGACTTTCACGGTTTTTTTGGATCCGTCAAAGCTGAATTTCTTCTTATCGAAAAATTTCACCTTCCCGCTTTTCACGGCATAGAGCGTATCATCGCCGCCTCGCTTGACGTTTTGGCCGGGATAATATTTCGTGCCCCGCTGTCGGATAATGACATCGCCGACCTTGGCCGTCTCGCCGTCAAAAAGCTTGACGCCCAAGCGCTTGGATTCTGATTCTCTGCCTAATTTAGTTGAGCCTTTGGCTTTGGTATGTGCCATATTCCGATAAAATCCTAAACCCTAATTTCTAAATCCTAAACAATAATTGTAAAATACATAGTAATCCAAAAGAGGGGGGATGTCAATAATAATCTATCATCGGGCGAAGAACTGGATCGCCGACCACGGGGGCTGGATCAAGCTCGCCATCATAGCTCTCGCGATCGTCTTTTTGAGCTTCGGCGTCGGATTCGTAATGGGCCGCGGATCGAACCCGACGCCCATCATCATCGAAAAAAATTCACCGTAAGCCTTTGATGTCCCGGACCAACTCGGGGAATTTGCTTTGCCAAAAATGCCCGCGGTCTAAAAAAACTCTTTTTGTCGCGATTCCCAAAACTTTTTCGTATTGGCCGGCATGGGAAAAGGGGACGATGGGATCGTCCTTGCTGTGGTAAATGAAGATACGTCCTCCCTGTTTCCGAAATCCGTCCAGTTTTTTCGGTAATTTGAAATCGACAAGCGACTCGTGGTCGGGATCGGATCCGTGATCTTCGAAGGGCGCCGCAACAAGAAAGGTTCCGGCGATCTTCACCGGAAACTTTTTCTCCGCAAGATACTTGGTAAGGAAGATGCCGCCGAGCGAATAACCGACGAGGAAAACGCCGGGCTTCAAATAGGGGATGAACTTATCGAACCAGATTTTCCATTCGAGATACCGAGCATTCAAATTATTCGGCATTCGGGGAACGATGACCTCAAAATTCTTTCCGAGATCATTCTTTAAATGGTCGCGCCATTTTTCCCTCGGATGGCGATACCCCTCAAAGTCGATTCTCCACCTCTTAAGGAAAGCGATGTATTCCCGATACGTCTTAAACGAATCTCCGCCATGAATAACAATGACTTGCCGCTTGCTCATACTCATCCATTATACCGCATCTCGCTCCCGTGGTAGGATAGAGATATGTGCGGAATTGTGGGATACGCCGGCGACAAGAATGTTATCCCGATCCTCATCGACGGGCTGAAAAAACTCGAATACCGGGGATACGACTCGGCTGGCCTCGCCGTGATTTCCCGCGGCGGCGAGCTCCATATCGGGAAATCGCCGGGTAAAGTGAGTAAACTCGAGGAGGTGGTGAAAGATCTGCCCAACGACGGGTCCATCGGCATCGCCCATACTCGCTGGGCGACCCACGGCGAGCCGACAAAAGAAAATGCCCACCCTCACATCGACTGCACGGGAAAAATCGCTCTCATTCATAACGGCATCATCGAAAACTATGAAACCCTGCGAACGTACCTCGAAAAGCACGGCCATGTCTTCATTTCCAAAACGGACACCGAAGTCGTTGCTCACCTCATTGAGGAATTCTTAAAAGAAAAAAATGAGACGCTCCTCGATGCGTTCATCCAAGCCATCCGACACATCAAGGGAAGTTACGCCATCGCTGCCGTTTCGGCGTCCGATCCGGACACGGTCTACGCCACGCATCTCTCAAGCCCTCTCGCCATCGGGCGGGGGAAAGGCGAAAACTTCCTGGCATCCGATGCCTCGCCGTTTCTCGGGAAGGCCAACGAGGTTTTCTATCCGCCGGAGAACGAAGTGGTCGTCATGACGAAGAACGAAATAAAACTCTTCGACCTCACCAAAAAAGAAAAGAATCCCGCCTTCGAAAAGCTGGAAGGAACGCTTGAAAGCATCCAAAAAGGGGACTACCGCCATTTCATGCTGAAGGAAATCCACGAGCAGCCGGAACGGATACGGGACGCCATGCGCGGCAGACTGCTTGCCGAAACGGGAAATGCAAAACTCGGGGGGTTGGAGTCGATCTGGAACGACGTCGTAAATGCCAAACGGATCGTGGTGAGCGCCTGCGGCACGTCGTGGCACGCGGGACTCGTCGGCAAATATATGCTTGAGGAGATCGCTCGCGTTCATACGGACGTTGAGTATGCCTCGGAACTCAGATACCGGAATCCCGTCTTCGAAAAAGGCGACGTGCTCTTCGTTATAAGCCAAAGCGGTGAGACGGCGGATACTTTGGCGACGCTCCGGGAAGCAAAGAAGAAAGGGGTAACGGTCGCGGGAATCGTAAATACCGTGGGCTCTTCCATCGCGCGCGAAGCGGGCGTCGGCGCTTATATCCACGCCGGCCCGGAGATCGGCGTCGCCTCAACGAAAGCGTTCACCTCGCAGGTTTCCGTCCTGGCGCTCTTGACGCTCGCGATCGGTCGCGCCAAATACATCTCGCAAGAAAAAGGGAAAAGCATCGTCGAGGAAATGAAACTTCTTCCTGAAAAAGTAAACCGCGCTCTCGAGACCGAAGATCAAATAAAAGAGATTGCCCGGGCCTTTAAAAACAGCAAAAATTTTTTATACCTCGGCCGGGGCGCCAACTTCCCGACGGCCCTCGAAGGCGCCCTGAAGCTCAAAGAAATCTCCTATATCCACGCCGAAGGATACCCGGCTGCCGAAATGAAGCACGGCCCTATCGCCCTCGTCGACGAGAACATGCCGGTCGTCTTCGTGGTACCGCAGGATGCCATTTACGAAAAAGTGCTGAGCAATATCGAGGAAGTGAGAGCGCGAAAGGGAAGAGTAATTGTGATCGCAAACGAGGACGACAACCGCATTCAAGCGCTCGCCGATGACGTAATCCGCGTCCCGCGAACCTTGGGGTGGCTCGGGCCGATCGTGAACATCATCCCGCTCCAACTCCTTGCGTATTATCTTGCGTTTGAACGCGGCTGCCCGATCGACCAGCCGAGAAACCTTGCAAAATCGGTGACCGTCGAGTAAGAGGAGGTTAAACTACCGTTTCCGCGCTGTAGCGGGCGATGAGGCCGGTTTTGATAGCCTTGCGGTATACCCAAAGGAAAAGAAAGTATGCAAGAACGATGTAGAAAGCCGCAAGTACCAAGCCGCCGAAAAGCGTCGGCACCGACAGCGTCCCGCCTTCAATGAGTGTTCTGACGCCCGTGAAAACATATGACGGAGGTAAAAACCAGCCCACCTGTTGCATCCAAGCGGGAAGGACCGTCAGGGGATAGAATACGCCAACGAAGGGCGAAAGAAGCGCGGGGATAGGCCAAATAAACCATTCGGCGGACGGCCCCCACCGAAGAACGATCGAGATGCCGACAAGGCCGAGCGCGATGCCGAACAAGAATAAGATGAGGACGAAAAGGGCGAGGAATGCTCCGTAGACGACCATCGAGAAACTGAATGCCAAACTTGCGAGGAGGAGCATCACGACAAGCGCGAGAATACTCCGGCCGATGGAAACGACTACCAAACCGCTCACGTACTCCGAAACCCGAAGTGGGGAAGCGAACACATTCAAAAAATTCCGGGACCAAACATCTTCAAAGAAAAGCATGGTCACGCCTTGCATGACCTGCGTCGAAAAATCCCAAAGGAGAACGGCACCCATAAAAACCGCCAAGAAATTGAAACCGCTGCCCGAAACGCCCGCCAAGAACTTGCTGATGAATCCCCAAAGCATGATATCCACGACGATCCAAATAAAAATTTGAATGAAACGGGTTCCCGTTCCGCGAATGAGGTATATCTGCCGAAGAAAAATTGCGTAGATTCTTTTGAAATTCATCCCGTTAGAAACAAAACGCCTTTTCCACAAGCAGCTGCCTATGGTATGTGACTAATTCGACTTTGCTGGCAATTGCCCTTTTCATAAGTTTGCGGTTTCTAACGGGATTCATGATTTTGATTCAAACGGATTCGACGATCAAGGGCTCGCGAGCGACCGCGATGAAAAGTTCTTCCAAATTCTTCTTGCCGTATTGCCGGGGAAGCACTTTGGGATCCCCCTCGAGGAGGATTTCGCCGTGCGACAAAAAGAGTACACGATCGCAAATGTCGGTGACCTCATACATATTATGCGACGTCCAAAGGACCCCCGCGGTATTCCGGGAAATATGGTCCCGTATCTTTGTGCGGATGATTTCGGCCGTCGAAGGATCGAGCGAAGCAGTCGGCTCATCAAGGAGGAGCAGGTGCGGATCGTTCAACATCGCTTTCGCCAAACTGACCCTTGTCTGTTCGCCCGACGAAAGAACGCCGTACTTCACGTTCTTGAACTGGCCGATATCGAAATCGGCCATGGTTTCCCGTATCTTTTTTTCCAAATCGCGTACGCCGTAAAGGAGGCCGAAAAACTTCAAGTTTTGATACACCGTAAGATTGCCGGGCAATTGAGCGTACACGGCGGCGAAATTGGTAAGTCCCAAGGCTTCGCTCCGGTCACTTGCAATATCGCGACCGCCGATAAGAATGGATCCGTCCGTCGGTTTCAAGACGCCGAGAACCATATCGATCGTCGTCGTCTTCCCGGCACCGTTCGGCCCCAAAAGCCCCACGATTTCCCGGGGGTGTACGGCAAACGAAATATCATTTACGGCCTTCGTCTTACCGTAATCCTTGCTGAGGGACGTCACTTCTAGAATATTGTGCTCCATCGATCTTTCCATCTTATCACACTTTGCCTTTCCCTTTTCATTTGACGCAACTTTCGCTACCTGTTACTGTTCCGAGGTGACCTATAACGAAAATGGCTTCTCCGAACTCGGCATCGCCCCGGGAATTCTTGAAGTTCTGAAAAAACTCAACTTCTCTGAACCAACGCCGATCCAGCGGCAGGCTATTCTCCCCGGCATCGAGAAAAAGGACATCGTGGGCATCGCCCAGACCGGGACCGGCAAGACGCTGGCATTCGGCATTCCGCTCATCCAGCACGCCCTCCAGGGGAGCCCGATGGCCTTGGTCGTCGTGCCGACGCGGGAACTCGCCATCCAGGTCTGCGAATCGATCAATTCCCTGGGCATGAAACTCGGCATTAAAACCGCGACGGTGATCGGGGGGGAGGATATGTTCCGGCAGGTTCGCTCGTTGAACTCGCATCCCCAAATCGTCATCGGCACGCCGGGCCGCATCATCGACCACCTCGAGCGAAAGAATGTCTCCTTCGCTAAGTTGGAAACGATCGTCCTCGACGAGGCGGATCGCATGCTCGACATGGGATTCGCGCCGCAGATCCAGAAGATCTTCGCCGCCGTACCCGCGGAACGGCAAACCATGCTTTTTTCGGCGACCATGCCGACCCGCATCGTGGACATCACAAAACGGTACATGAAACTGCCCATACGCGTCGAAATAGCCCCCTCCGGCACGACGGCGGAAAAGGTGTCGCAGGAAGTTTTCTTCGTGGAGAAGAGCGATAAGATGCGCCTCCTGGAAAAAATTCTCGGCGAATACCACGGTTCCATCCTCGTTTTCTCAAGGACCAAATTCGGCGCGAAAAAGATCGCGTCGAGCGTGAGAACCCTCGGCATCACGTCAACCGAACTCCATTCAAACCGCTCGCTCGGTCAGCGGAAAAATTCGCTCGAAGGTTTCAAGAAAGGAATATACCGCGTTTTGATCGCGACGGACATCGCCGCGCGGGGAATCGACGTGAAGGGGATCGAACTCGTCCTGAACTATGATCTTCCGCAAAGCCCCGAGGATTACGTCCACCGGATCGGCCGGACCGGACGCATGGGCGGCATCGGCCACGCGATCTCGTTCGCGACGCCGGATCAAAGGCGCGACGTGAGAGACATCGAACGGCTCATCCGCTCCGCCCTGCCGCTTTCCAAATTGCCGGAACTTCCGCCCGCCCGGTTCGCCCCGCATCCCGAGCACACCAATCGACCTTTCCACCCATCGAATCGGCGGGCTTTCCGCGGGCATCGAAATAATCATCCCGGCTCCCGCAATTATTGACTCTTTTCCTCCGGTGTGGGATAACGAGTGCAGTTCAAAAAGCGAGTGAAAAATGAATAGCCCTTGCCCTTTAGTCGAAGTGACTCTGAAGGGGGATACATTGGAAATCGGGTATTGTAACTCGACACCAAGCCATGACGCTGTCACATACGCGACAAATCGCATTGCCGACATGATCGCGACCAAGCTGCTGCCGGGAGGCGAAATCATCAAAATAAAGGGGCCTATGCCTACCTTTCTGGCAACGATGCTTACATACAAACTGGCTCCCTTTTACGGGGCCATCGCATGCTTCGATTCCAAAACGGAAAAGTACATCGTTGCCGCCGCGAGAGAAAGAAGCCCCTATTCCATCGGCGATATCATCGAATAAGTACCCCCCTCCCTAAACAGCCGCCCTTTTGCATTCACGTGCAGGGGGCGGCTCATTTTTTTTCAAGGCCCCCCCGGTCTCCTCGAATTGTTGGAGGAGAGCGGGGGACCGAAATTCTGAGGATGAACTTGGAAAGTATTACTTTTCCGCCGCGATTTTCCTGCGGCGACCGAGGTAAATCGAAACGAGTATGGCGAAGCAGATGAGGAAAATATAAACAGGGAAGGGGAGGAGAATGAAATTGAAACTTCCGACCGCGACGGCGGCGAAGATGCCGGAGAGGCACGTCAAAACCCACGTGCTCACCGTTTTCCATTGCCTCCATTATACTCCGGCTGTCTCAACGCTGGGTGGTATACTATAGTATACCACCCCTCCGTCACACCGTCAGGGACGGGAGCAAAACAAAAAACACCCGCTTTTAGCGGGTGTTTTTTCTCAAGGGGTGAGCTTAGGCGCGCTGGACATTCGTCGCAGCCGGGCCTTTGTCGGTGTCGCTGACCTCGAAGGTGACGGCATCGCCAACCTTCAAGTCATCGAACGCCACACCCTGCAAGTCCTTCGAATGGAAGAAGAGGTCTTTCGCTTCGCCTTCGCGACCGATAAAACCAAATCCCCGATCCGTAAGCTTTTTAATTGTTCCGTTCATCGGATAAGTTTATTTTTCTTTCTTCAGAGTCTCGACCGTACTCCTAATCGCATTGTCGCCTATGGTACCAAAGAAAAGACGTTTTGTCAAATGAGCGGGCGGAGTATATAATTCCCCATATGAAATTCGAATCGTTTGCGAGGATATTGGGAAAGAAATCGGAAGAAGAGGAAAAGCCGGAAACACACATCGAGGGGATCATCGCGCCACCCCGCCTTAGAAACGAGGAGGCGGAAAAGATCATACGGGAAAAAGTGAACCTCCAGTCCATCGAAGACGAGCTGGACACCCTGAGGGTTTCACCTCACGAAAACCCCATCGACCCCTTCAACAAAAAAGAAGGGGTGGTAAAGGCAGCAGCACGGCTTGTCCTGGAACTCCGGGACCGCCTTCCCCACTATGACACGATCTTGAGCGACGACGCGAGTGGGAGATTGGTATCGCTCCTCCTTAAAAGAATCATCGACCGCAAGAAAGAGGAGCTGGGCGGAAAAAAGACCGCGACGTTCTTTTTGGCGAGCGGCCGACACAGCAGTACGGCAATAGATAAATCGATCCGTAAATTCATAGGCAAAAAGAAAAACGAATTGGGCAAAACGCTCCTCGTCACGGAATACATCGAAACCGGAAAGAGCATAGAAAAGCTGGCGAAGGCATTGAAGGAGAAACACATCGACTTCGACATTGCCACCCTATCCATCGAACGGCTGCCGCAGCACTACGGGGAAAGCGAGTTCCCCCGGCACATGTATTATGGCGCATTGGGAAAACAAGGTCTTAGTTTCTACGATCAGGAAAACTTCGGGGGTGTTACGAAGGGCGAGAGGGGGCCCCACCCCGTAAAATCGGGCTCCGCCGTGAGGAGCGACGTCGAGAGGGCCCGAAAGGAGGTTATCATCATCGCCGATAAACTGGGAAATCTCCTTTCATGACCATGAACGACAGAGCGTCAAAGAGGGGAGTATGAACCTGGGTCTTACCATTATCGCAATCACAGCTCTCGGCGGCGTAAGTAATTGGATCAATTGGCGATATTTGAATTACCGGGTCGTCCATTGGCTCTACTATCTCGGGGCATTCGTCCACGAAACCTCGCATGCGATATTTTGCCTCCTGACCGGCGCGAGGATCACGGAATTCAAGGCTTTCTCATCCGAGCCCCATGTGACCCACACGCGCTCCAAACTTCCCATTGTGGGGAGCATACTCATCTCCCTTGCACCCATCGCCGGCGGGCTCGCGTTCCTTTTTTTAATCAACCGGTATGCGCTTGCCGGATATTTCGCCCCGCCGACATTTGCCGGATGGAATGCGTTGATACCCGAAGCACTCACACTTCTCAAGAAAATCGACCTTTTCCAATGGCAAAGCTGGATCATGATACTGCTCTTCCCGAACCTCGGCGCGATGCTCGGCCCTTCGTTCAGGGACCTTAAAAATATATGGCCGGCACTCATCCTTTTGCTTTTTGTGTCAGTATCCGATACGTACATCGCCGGCATCCTCTTCCTTGCCATAACCCTCATCCTCATAAATATCGCACTCCAGCTCATTCTCATAGTCGGGCGCTCCTTTTTTGGTATATTTAAGGCATGAAGCTTTTTCTCACCTCAAGCGTCCATGCTGTGGCGCACGATATCGTAAAGCACCTAGACCTCTCCAAGGGAAGGGCATTGGTCTTCATCGACACTGCGGCGGAACCGGAGAAGGGGGACAAGGCATGGCTCAAAAATGATCGGCGATCGCTCGTCCGCGCCGGCTTTTCCGTCAGCGATTATTCGATCACCGGCAAATCAAGAAAGCAACTGGAGGTGGATCTTGAGAAGTTCGACTATCTCTATCTTTCCGGCGGAAACACTTCACATATTCTTCGACAGTCACAAAAATCGGGATTCATATCTTTGGTAAAAAAACTGGTGCGGGAAAAAGGAAGGGTCTACATCGGCACGAGTGCCGGATCGATCATCGCCGGACCGAAACTTCCCGACTACCTCCAAGACGGAAGGATGAAACTCAAAAACAAAAGAGGGTACGGCTTCGTGAATTTTACCATCCTGCCGCATTGGGGCTCGGAAGGTTTCAAGAATCAGTACCTGGGAAAGAGGTTGAAGGCGGCCTACCGGAAGGACCAAATACCGCTGCTTTTGCTCACCGATAACGAGTACGTTTATGTCCGGGGGAATGAGATGTCAATCATCCAGATTTGAATCCACCGGCTTTTTTACTATAATTTCATCAACACCGTTTAATGTCATGAAAAGAATACTCGCCTTCATGTTGGCCGCTTCCGCGGTGCTTTTGACCGTCCCAAGAACCCGTGCCGCAGGGAACGCCACGACAACGGCGACTTCGACGATCAATTTGCTCCAAAACCAGATCAATTTGAGCGATCAGCAGATCAACGCCTTGAACCAACAGATCGCGACCTACCAAGCCCAACTGAAGCAAATCGGCGCGGACAAGAGAACGCTCCAGCAAGCGATCAACGCCCTCAACTTGAGGCGCAACGAAGTGGAAGCGCAGGTAAACGCCACGCAGTATCAGATTAAGGTCACCGAGCTTCAAATTCAGCAATCGGGAGTACAAATCGCCGATGCGGAGCAGGAAATCACAACCGATCAAGCTGCGCTCGAAGAAGGTCTCCGGATCCTTCAAACGGCGGGCGATCAATCACTCCTCGTACGAATCCTCTCATCCCACACCATTACCGAAGCATGGAACAACACGAATGCGGTTTTAGAACTCCAAAATAAGGTCCAAGGCAATATCCAAGCGCTCCAGCAGCAAGAACAAGATCTTGCGGACCTCATGACTACCTCGCAACAAAAACAAGCCACGCTCGCCTCGCAGCAGCAATCGCTCGCCTCGCAGCAGCAATCGCTCGCGGTAACCGTCCAATCGAAAGCGCAGCTCCTCCAGGAAACCAACGCCCAACAATCGAACTACGAACAATTGCTCGCCGCAGCGGAAGCGGAAATTCACGGCTTCAGCACCTTTTCAGCGAATGCCGGCGGCTCGAAGCTCGTACCGAACCAAACCGTCTGCGACTCGTGGGGATGCTATTACAACCAGCGGGATGCGCTATGGGGAAATGACCCCCTGAACGGCACGAGGTACGACCTTGCAAGCGATGGTTGCTTGATAACCGCGCTTGCCATGGTCATGACGCACTACGGCTACCATGACGTAACGCCGATAACAATCAACGTCAATCCGGACAATTTCGCTTCGTACTACCCGGCATCGCTCTTGACCACCGTTCACGTGAACGGGGTAACGGTGAGCCGGGTACGGATATTGCGATCATCGATCGACGGGGTCCTTGCAACCGGAAATCCCGTGATCGTCGGCCTCCGGGCCTACGGCGGTACGCACTTCGTCGTCCTCGTGAGCGGCAAGAGGGGAAATTACATCATGAAGGATCCGTATGTTCCATACGGCAACGACATCAGCTTTACCTCGAAGTATTCCATGCGCGACATTTTCTCCGTCGCAAAGGTCATCGTCAGCAGCTGAATAAAATCTTAAACGAGCTCGTCGGTATGATTCGCGATCGTACCGGCACCCATCATCACGATGACGAATCGGGAGGAGGGGAGAGGAGCAACGATTTCCCCCAAGACCTTGGGAAGTCTTTTATAGGTACCGCAAAACACGACATTCAAATCATTGTTCAAGCGCTTGATCTTCTTCGCCAGGCTTTCCGACGTGTACGCTTTGTTGACCTTGTCCCTTCCGGCGACTTTGTACGTCGGCATAAGAACGAGATAGTCCGCCTTATCGAACGCCGTCACGAATTCCTTGAAAAGATTTTGGAGGCGCTTCGCTTGATGCGGCTCGAAAACGCAAATGATCTTGTACTTCGGAAACTTTTCCCGGAACGCCGCAAGCGTTGCATCGATCTCCGTCGGGTGATGGCCGTAATCGTCATACACCGGTATTTTATATTCAGTGTATCGTATCTTGTGTCTCCTGACGCTCAAGTCACCACGGTACTCGAAACGGCGCCATGCTCCCTTGTAACCATGGAGGGCCGCAAGGGCTGTCTTTTCCTCGATACCCAGCGACTTCGCAAGCATAAGGACCGCGAGGGCATTCGTGAGATTGTGCTCGCCGGGGATCGAAAGCGTTTTTCTTAATCTCGTTTTCAAATCCGGACGCTCGGCAAGGGAATACCAAATGACGTTTGCGGCTTTTTTTCTTGCGAGCCGTTCGATTTCTTTCCTTATCCTCCAAAGATTTTCATTGTCCTTGTTCACGATAAGTGTTCCGCCGAGCTTCATGCCGTCGATGAATTTCAGAAATGTCCTTTCCACATTCTCGAAACTCTTATAGAAATCCAAATGCTCCTTGTCGATATTCGTAAGAACGACAAAGGTAGGGGAATAGTTCAGAAAGGCGGCTTTCCATTCATCGGCTTCGAGCACCAAATAATCCTTGCTGCCGAGGCGGAAATTCGTATCATTGAACTCTTTGAGTTTCGTTCCCACGATGACCGTTGGATCGAATCCCGCTTTTATAAGAACGAGAGACAAAAGAGCGGTGGTCGTGCTCTTCCCGTGGGCGCCGGCTACCGCAAAAGTTTCATACCCCTTCGTAAGCTCACCGACAGCCTCTGGATAGGAGTAGACGGGGAGGCCCCGCTTCCTGGCTTCCAAAAGCTCGGGGTTTCCGACCGGAATGGCATTATTATAGACGACCAGGCCGATCTGGGACTCTAAATTGGCCTTTTTATGGCCTATTTTGACCTTTACGCCGTCTTTTCTTAAATCTTGGGTAATTTTACTCTCTGCTATATCGGAGCCGGAAACGGCCCAATTTTGGGCCTTAAACCAGCGCGCCAAAGAGCTCATCCCGATACCCCCGATGCCTATGAAATAGACGCTTTTTTCGTTGATGTGATCAAACATACTTAGGGTATAGAATACTCCTCCGAAGCCTCAAATTCCAGAGGTTGTCATAACACCGCATTCATTTTATAATTTTTACAGAACACAAAATCACGGAGGCATCCATGCCGATGTTCAAGGTAACCATCGCAGAACTGATATCAGATCAAGAACAACAAAGTGGCTACTCTTACATCGTCACCGAAGAAAGGCTCATCGTGGAAAAGGCCGAAGACATAAAATCCTATGCAAGGGGATTAAGGGCACGGGGAAAAGCAAACGGCTTTGGATACTATGTCCTCTATGCTGAAGAAATAACCCGAAGGAAGAATGGCACCGCTATCAGTTTCTACGATGACTTACCGGACGTTGGAAAAGAGATCTACGATCTGAACGTCGTCCAATACAAACCATCCAGTCGGTAGTAGAGAAGGGGGTGGTAGGAATCGAATCCGCCGCCCCCATATTGTTTATTTACTATATGTCGCACAATATACCTTTTGCGACACATAGAGGGGGTGGATAACCTGTAAACAAATAAGCATGAGCGGTTACAGGTTTTGAACGGCCCCCTGAAGCAATTTAATGATGAGCTCCCACACCCAAATCACGAGATTCACCACCGCTTTGATGATATCGCCGAGACTCACGCCGATATTCGCGCTGAACCATCCGTTGATACTTTGCCACCAACTCGACAAGTCGCCCGAAACGGCACTTTGACTTATCTTGCCATTCGCGATCTGCTGCACCGTTTGACCGATGCCTTGTTGGCTTACATCGAGGTTCGGCGAATCTACCCTTACCTTCTGCAAGAGGTTCCAAAGATCATTCACAGGACCCGGCAGATTTTCTTGCGCATTCGGCGGTGTCTGCGCGTTCACGACAAAAGGAATAAAAGAGACGATGAGAAGAATTGTCAGAAACCCCTTTTTCATATCTGTATTCATTATACCACCGGACTGGCTAGGACTTTGCTTACCGCAATGCATCAAGACGCTCGAGGGCCTTTCCTATTCTCTTTAACGACTCATCTTTACCGAGAACGTAGAGAATCTCCACCGGCCCCGGCGACGCTTCCTTTCCCGAAAGCGCAACCCGCAAAGGCCACAAAACTTCACCTCTCCCCTTTTCCGAAGCAACCGACATGATGTAACGTTCGACGGTGTCTTTCGACCACAATTCGTGGTTCGGGATACCGCGAATGACGTTGGCAAGAAAACTCAAGTTGTCCACGATGACCGGCTTCGGCGAATTTTTCCAAATCAAAAGCGACGGTTGATAATCCGGAAGCTCAAAAAAGAAATCGGCAAGTTCCTTCAAATCCGGCAAATGCCTCAACCGTTCTTTTTCCAAATCGACAACCTCCAGAAATTTTTTCGCATCGCTCGTCCATTTCTCGGGAACGAACGGCCGAACATGCTCCGCGAGCGTTTCGACGGGTAAGTTCTTCAAGTAGTACGCGTTCAGCCACTCCAGCTTCTCTTGATTGAAAACGGCGCCGCTCTTTTGAACTTTTTTGAACGTAAAGTCTTTCACCACTTCTTCCATGGAGACGATCTCCTTGTCCACCGTCGGATGCCACCCGAGGAGAACTAAAAAATTCAGCATCGCCTCGGGCAAATACCCGCGCTCCTTAAAATCCTTGAGCGAAGCATCGAGGTACCGCTTGGAAAGTTTTTTCTTGTCGGGCCCCAGGATAAGCGGCAAATGGGCGTAGATGGGCGTCTTGAATCCCAAGACCTCCTGGATCGCGATTTGCTTCGGCGTATTCGAAATATGGTCTTCGCCGCGGATAACGTGCGTGATTCGCATTTCCTCGTCGTCTACGACGACCGCGAAATTGTAGAGCGGCTCCCTCAAGCCCTTTGCGATAATGATATCGCCGATCAAATCGAGATTGAAAACCACCTTGCCCCGGACAAGATCGGTGAAGGAAACTTCATGCGACGGCATTTTGAACCGGATGACATGGCTCTCGCGTTCCGCGCGTTTTACGGCTTCTTCCTTCGGGATCGAACGGCATCGGCCGCTGTACTTCGGCTGCAATCCTTGACTCAACTGCGCTTGCCGTTCCGCCTCGAGCTCTTCGGCGGAGCAAAAGCAAAAGTACGCTTTATGTTCGTCGATCAATCGGCGCAAGTACTTTTCGTAGACATCGGTGCGTTCGCTTTGCCGAACGATCTCTTCATCCCACTGCAAACCGAGCCATCGCAAGCCTTCAATGATGCTTTCTTCGTATTCTTTTTTCGATCGCTCCTTGTCCGTATCTTCGATGCGGAGGAGAAAGGTACCCCCCTCATGCCGGGCGAAGATCCAGTTAAAAAGAGCCGTTCGGACATTCCCGAGACTTATGTAACCGGTCGGAGATGGAGCAAATCGTACCCTCGGCGTCATAAAAAAACTATACCCCGAAACGGCAGTTTTGTCACGGGGATTCCACAAAAGATGCGAGCCCTTACTTGGTAAAAAGTAAGGGCTCTTGTGAAAGTTTTCTCTTGAGGACGATTCCCCTGCCGATCGCATAAACGACAAACGCGCAGGTGATCGTGCAAAACAGCGGATAGTAGATATCCTGGATGGAGATCTCCTTGCTGCCGAGCGCCGTGAGCGAATTCGAAGCGAGGAATCCCAAATAAATAATCAGGACTTGCCATGAATTTTTTTCCGGCTTGCCCCAGAATTCCCCGAATTGCGGAACTCCGGCGATCCCGACCGAAATCGTCGCAGCAACCGTACCGATGATCCCGCCGAATACCCCGTAAATGGCAAGGCACGCGACGACGAGCCCCGCGATCATCGTCTCGATCCACGTCCACTCGAATTTGCGGAACGTGACGAGAATGGCAACGGAGACGAAAATGCTCCCGATGGCATAGACCACGGGAAGAAGAAAATTTCCCCCCTTGCTCGCGATCGATACCGCGGCGATAACGTCGATGAGAGACCACAAGATCCACGTGGGAAAACTTTGTGGCGTTCCCGTGACGACGCCGATGCAAAGAAAGACATAGGTAACGGCGGCAACGACGCCTCCGGCAAGTATGAACGAATCCATACGTTCCTCCTTATTTATTTTGTGACTCTACCCGAAGCGGCGGATAGAAGAAAAATATTTTAAATAACCGAAATTGATATAAGCCGCTTCTTACTGGAAAATATTATATCAATAAAAATACTACTTGTCAATTCATTTTGAGACGCTCAAAACGTCCTTCGCGATCACAGTTGCAGCATCGGGCTTTGCAAAGCCCTTTGCCTCGGCCGACATTCGTTCGTAAGCGCCCGGCGTATTCACGATATCTTTGACCTTGATCAAAACCACATCCAATTTTAAATTGTCGCTTTCGATCACGAATGCAGCGCCCGTTTTGGCATACGCGTACGCGTTCATCTTTTGATGGTCCCCTGCCGCTTCCGGGAGCGGTACGAGGATCGACGGTTTTCCGAAGAACGCCGTTTCGAAAATGGATCCGGATCCGGACCGGGACAGAACGATGTCGGCCGAGGCAAGCGCGTACTTCATTTCCTCCGCTTCCATGAATCCGAAAAGCTTGTAGCGCGAAGAATAGAGCGAACTCATTTCCCCCAAAAGCGAAGAAACAAGAAGTTTCGCTTCTTCGAAATTTGCCGCGCCGACCTGATGGCAGATCTGGAACTCCTTGAGGAGCGGTTCGAAATTATCGAAAATAAATTGGTTGAGACGGGTGGCTCCTTGCGAACCGCCGAGAACAAGAACGAGCGGCAATGTCTTATCGAAACCGAACCGCTCCCGCGCAATTTCTTTTGAGGGAACCATTTCCATAAGCGCCGTCCGCACGGGATTTCCAGCAACTGTGACCTTCGATCCCTTGAAATACGCCGCCGATTCTTCGAATGACAATTCGATTTTCTTCGCCAATTTTCCGGAAATTCTGTTCGTGAGCCCCGGCACGGTATCGGATTCATGGATCACGATCGGTATCAAATAGAATTTTGCCGCGAGGACCACCGGAAGCGCGCCGGGACCACCCTTCGAGAAGACCGCGTCGGGCATCAAAAAATAGAGCCGCGCAAGCGCTTGAACGAAACTCACGAGGAATTTAGGGAAATCAAAAACGTTCGCCGGGGAAAAGTAGCGGCGGAGCTTGCTCGATACGATCGAGTAGGTCCTGATATCCCGCCTCAAAAATTCCGGCCGGTACTGATCCCGTGGCCCGAGATAAACGAGCTCAAGATCGGCATCGCTCTTTTGGAGAGCATCGGCGATCGCAAGCAAAGGAAACAAGTGTCCCCCGCTTCCGCCGCCCGTCAAAACAATCCGTTTCATTATCTTACTATTATACCTAATGTGAGGTCCGGGAAATGCCGACGATGATTCCCGACATCGTAAGGAAGACTGCCAAAGCGGTGCCGCCGTAGCTCGTGAAAGGCAAGGGAATCCCCGTGAAAGGCAAGAGTCCCGACACCGCTCCGATATGCACAAATGCTTGGAGCCCGATGATGGAAACAAAGCCGACAACCATGAGCTCGCTGAACATATCAGGAGCGCGCTTCGCGATCTTGATCCCCCGCCAAACGAACATGAGGAACGCGGCAATGAGGAGCGTGGAGCCGACGAACCCGAGTTCTTCCGCAATCACGGCAAAAATGGAGTCACCCATGGGCTCCGGTAAATAGTGGAGCTTCGTCGTCGAGCGACCGTATCCTACTCCCCAAAGACCGCCGGAACCGATTGCAATGAGCGATTGATTTATTTGATAGGTCTTTCCAAGCGTGTCCGAATTCGGGTGGAGAAAGCTGAAAATGCGCTGGAATCGGTACGGCGTTATGGCAATGAGAAGCGCCAACCCAAGAAGCCCGACAATGACGATAAATGCGAGCGACTTTAAATTCGCCCCTGCAATGAGATACATGATAAGCGCAGCGCTCGTGATGAGGACTGCCGTCGTCGTGGCGGGCTGGAGGACGATCGGAAGAATGACCAGGGAAAGAATGATGAAAAACGGAAGCGTGCTCTCCTTGAAGCTCTTATGCTTGCTGGCATTCTTTGCGAGCCACGATGCCATGTAAATAATGAGGGCGAGCTTCACGAACTCTGACGGCTGGAAACCGAAACTGCCGATATGAAGCCATCGATCGGCGCCGTACGCTTGATACCCTAAGTGAGTGAATACTAAAAGCAGGAAGAGAATGCCGATCCCTAAAAGGTATAAACTCACTTTCTGCCAAATCTTCCGATCCACGAAAACGCCGAAGAGAAACCCCGCGAGCCCGGGCAACAAACCGAACAAGATTTGGTGTGTCAAATAGTAGTAACTGTTCCCGTACTGGGCCTTCGCGATATCGGACGAAGCGGACGTAAGCATGACGAGGCCGAACACGACGAGGATGGTCAAGAGAAACACGAATGTGTAATCGGGTCCTGAAGATCGTACGACGTTTTTCCTCATTTTTCCGATTTATTCTTCAAAACCCGGCCGGCAAGCTCCGGGTGCGGAATGCCTGCTTCGAGAACGGCAACGCCGTTCACAAAAACGGAGAGCGGCTTTCCATCCTTGAAAACGGCGATGTCCGCATAATATCCCTCCTTCAAGAACCCTCTCCCCTGGAGCCCGAACTTCCGCGCCGGCGAGCCGGTGATCTTTTCCACCGACTCTTCCGACGAAAGGATTTTTTCGAGGAGCGGTTCGGCTCCTTCTCCCGCATCCCAGGAATCGAGCGTGACGATCGAATGATTGTTTCGAAGAAGTTCTTCCAGCGCTTCGCGATCGACGGCCGACGAAAAGAACTCCATTCTCATCTTTGAAAGTGTCGCAAGGGTAAGAAGAGCTTCAGCAACACTCACACCGCGATTCGAGGCGAAATCGCCGATCGTCTTTCCCTCGAGGAATTTCAAGGGCTTCGGCGCAACGGCAATCGTAAGCGTTCCCGCTCCGAAACCGGCGAACGCTTCGAGCACTCTTTCACGCACGTGGGCTTCCTTCATCGCTTCCGCAAGACGGCTGAGCGTATTTTCTTTTATCCAAACGGGGAAAAGGTCGTGCATTGAAACCCTCGCGACCGGATTCGGAAAAACGTCGAAATGGATATTTTTGTCCGCGGAGTTTTTTTCGATTTCGGAGGCAGCGTCAAGGTAACCGCTCTTGAATGCTGCAAGCGGCTGAAAATGGCCGATTTCGACGTTCGCCGCATGGGCCTCGGAAAAAGAAAGTATTTCCGCAAGCGACTCGACGGGCCTTCGCTCGTCGCGCAAATGGAACGCGAGAACGCTCTTGAATCTCCCGGCAGCGTTCACTACCCTGAAGAGCTCATCCGATGAAACGCGGTTCAAATACAACCCCGAAAGGTCGAACGAAACGCCGAGTGCTCCCCCTTTCAAGCTTTCAGCTATCGTCCTCCCCAAGCTTTCTATTTCGCCGACCGTAAGATCGCGGCCGTATCCTTCCGTCATGGCGCTCCGGAGCGTCGCATACCCCGCGAACGTTCCGACGTTCACGCCGGTCCCCCGTCGCTCCAAAGCGCCCAAGAACTCCCTTACGGATTGCCAATCGGCATTGAAAGCTCTCGGGTACTCCGACTGCAAAAAGGCCGCCGACCTCGCAAAGAGGGGTGCCGGCGTCACACCGTCGCTCCCCACGATGACGCTCGTAATCCCCTTTCGGATCCAATGCATCCCGAAAGAATCTTCGAAAATCCCTTGGGGCCCGTATGCGCTGGCGTTCACCTCGACGAAACCGGGCGTGATGACGGAACCCTTCACGTCGATGACATTCTTCGAATTTTTCTTGGTCGCCTTGAGAAAGCCGAGGATCTTCCCCTTTTTCACCGAAATGTCGATCTCTTGCGGCTCCGATCCGTCGCCTCGGTGAACCAATCCTCCCTTTAATACGAATTCATCCATATATTTTTGACACTAAGCAAATCGCGCAAGGAAAAAGATCGCAAGGCCGAGCGTCGTCATGACGGCGCTCACGATCCAAAACCTCATCGTGACCTGACTCTCCGGCCACCCCAATCCTTGAAAATGATGGTGAATGGGCGTCGAGAGAAAGACCTTCTTCTTTCTGAGTTTCTTGCTCGCCACTTGAATGATGACGGAGCCGGATTCAACAACGAAAATGAAAGCGAAGAACGGCAGGAAAAGCGACGTGTCGGTCATAAGAGCGATAACGCCGAGCGTGATGCCGAGCGACATCGATCCGGTATCGCCCATGAAGAATTTCGCCGGATGGATATTGAACCATAAAAACGCCAAGAGCGCTCCGACGATGGTCGCGATCATGGCCGCTAAGTCGTACTTATGAAGAACGAACGCGACGACGTCGAACGCGACGAAAGCGAAAAGCGAAACGCCGCCCAGAAGCCCGTCCAAGCCGTCGGTTTCATTCGCGGAGAAAGCGGTCGCAACGATCACAAAAATGAAGAACGGGATGTACCACCAGCCGAGATCGAGCGGCCCCATAAACGGGATATACACCGTGTGCCAGCCGAGCCGGAAGTAGAACCACCAAGCGCCCAAAACGGCTGCGAACGTATAAAGCAGCAGCTTGTGGCGCATTTTGAGCCCCCCGCCGTGGGGACCGATCCCTTTGATGCCCATCAAGTCGTCGAAGAGCCCGATCGCAGCCGCAAAGGCAAGCGCAAAGAGCGGAATGAAGGTTTCCGAACGGTTCACAAAATTGAAATAGTTGGCGAACCCGTCGAAGAAGTTGCCGAGGACCAAAAAGACGAAGGCAATGCCGAGCACAGTCGCCCAAATGATGATGCCGCCCATCGTCGGCGTCGACGATTTGTCTTTATGATATTGATAAAAGACGGGGGCGCTTTCTTTGTCCCGGATATTGCTCTTATGGAATTTCTGCAAAAAAGAAAAGACGAGCGGCGTCAAAAGAAGCGCAACCACGAACGAAAGCGCAAAGAGCATGAGCACTCTGGTAGCCGAAAAAATGGTCATGGAACGTCATTCATTATAATACCATCGGCCTAGAATTTATATGCTTGATTGATCCAAGTCAAAAGACTGTCGAGATCTTGAAACCGATTATTGCTCCCCATAATGACGGCAACGAGGTACTCGTTCCGAAACTCGAGGACCGTCGCAAGATTTTCCTTCGCAAGAGGCGTCGTTCCGGTCTTTCCGCCGCGAAAATCAGCCCTCGATGCGATCGGATCGATATTCGAAACCAAATTGATCCTCGATGAATTGAGCGGTTGAACCGGAATCGTCGTAAGCCGCGTCCACGTGAGGATCTCCGGGTCATTCTCAATGATGTACTTCAAGAGAAGGTAAATGTCATTCGGCGTCCCTTCGTTCGCATCGTCGAGTCCGGAAGAGTCGTAAATCACCGTTTGGGTCATGCCGATCTGCCGCATTTTTTCCCGCGCAAGATCGAGGAATTTTTGATCTCCGAAATATTCTTCGAATGCCGCGGCGGCGCGGTTCGACGAGGCCAAGAGCATAATCTTCAAAAGATCCTCGGAGTTATAAATCTCCCCCGCTTGCAGGTTTCCGGCTTCTCCTTCGACGCTCATGGTCGACGTCGTGATCGGTATTTTCGCGTTCAAGCCGATATTTTCGACGGCAACAACGGCGGTAATAAGCTTCGTAAGGGACGCAAGATGCCACATCACGTAAGCATGGTAGCGGTAGAAAGCGAAATTATCGCCAAGCGACTCAAGGAGAACTCCTTCGGCGGTCGTCGTGGGATCCAAAATGCTCCAATTCCTCGTGGGGATCGCCTTCAAGCCGGCATCGTAGTTCGTGGTCGTTGCCGTCGATGTGGCTGTAGAATTTTTGGAGCTTGCCGGCGTACTGCCGTCCAAATTGAAAACAGGCAGGACGAATTTCACAAAAATAATCCCGCAAAAGACAATGAGGGCAAGGACAACGAACTTCTTCTTCATAATTCGGGTGGCTCGGGGGCGATTTCTTCTTGATTGACGTGATTTTCCTCGACTTCCTCGAAGTGCTCGAATTTTTGGAGGATGTTCTTGTATTTTTGATATTCCGGCAGATCTTCAACGCGAGTGAGTCCCATATGCTTCAAGAAATCGAAACTTATGCGGTATTCGAAGACATTTTTCTTTCCAGCCGCAAGATCCCGCGAAACAAGACCCCGGATCAAAAGATTTCTCAAGATGAACGTCGAATTGACACCTCGCACGTAATCGATCACGGCGCGTGTCACGGGCCCGAGATACGCAACGATCGCGATTGTTTCCAGCGCCGCCGGCGTCAATTCCTCCTTGAATTCTTCTTCGATTAGTTTTTTGAAGATCCAAGCGAGAGACGGCTTCGTGGCAAGCTCGATCTCGTCCCCATTCCTCAAAATAACGAATCCCGCGGAGGGATCGTCGTTCAGTTTTACTGAAAGCGCCTCAACAACCGACGCACATTCTTCTTCTTTCATTCCCAAAAGTTTCGCCGCTTTTCCGACGGCAAGGGGCTCTCCGTAATAAAAGAGCAATGCCTGGATCGCCGCCGTTTTTTCTTCGTTATTCATATTCGTATTTCCTCTCCACTATAAAGATGTGGCAGCAGTGTTTTAAGGAAGCTCTCGGAAGCGAAGCGAGCATTCCTTACAACTTAGCTACCAGTATATCCGAAAATCGGCCGTTTTGCTCGACGTCGACCAGTTGCTGCCGAATGAGATGAAGGATGGCAAGGAAGAGGACGACGACCTCTTTCTTGTTCCCGCCGTGTAAGTTTTTGAAATTGATCGGATCTTTCGTGAGCCGGCCGAACACTTCTTCAATCTTTTTCTTCAAGCTAATGACTTGATTTTTCACTCTCACAATCGGCTTCATGATCTTTTCGATCTCACCGATCACCCGCTCCAAAGCGGACGCAAAGTCCGACGGTGTGCACGATTTCGGCGGATAAAACGACTGCTGAGCGCCTTTGAAAAATTCCCTCGTTCCCATAAGTTCCCGTTCGCTCCACTTTTCCTTGAGGTAAAGTTTCGCTTGCTTGAACTCTTGGTAGATCTTGATCCTCGCCTCGAGGCTCTTAATGTCTTCTTCCTCCTCTTCGGTCATGACGAGCGACGGCAGAATGAATTTCGATTTAATAAGGAGGAGTTTCGAGGCAACGGACAAGAAATCGGCGATAATGCCGTTCCCCACCCCCTCTTTCTCAAGCTTCTCCAAATAATCAAAAAAGCCGGCGGTCACTTCGGACAAGCTCACCACGGTCACTTCCAGTTTTTTTTCTTCGATGAGCTCGAGAAGTTTCTCGATCGGCCCTTGGTAATACTCAAAAGAAAGTTCGTACATCTCATTCTATGGTATAATACCATTATGAAATTTGAAAGTGATTTTAAGCAGCTTTCGCCGATTTTCATCCTGCGGTTGGGCGTCGGATTCGCGTTCGTGTACGCAGGCATCAATGCGCTCCTTTACCCCACGGCCTGGCTTTACTTCGTGCCGAGCTGGCTCAGCGCGATCATCCCAGCCGGCGCCTTCCTTACCATCTACGCCATCTTCGAGCTCGTGTTGGGCTTCGCCATTTTCTTCGGCAGGTTCCTTTCGACCGCCTCGATGCTCGCCTTCTGGAACTTAATCTTCATCCTCATCTTTTACGGCTTGGACGACGTCACGTTCCGCGATTTCGGCATTGCCCTTGCCGCGCTCGCTCTCTTCTTCATCTCGCTCAAAGCGAAAGAACGAAAGCGGGACTCTTCTCAAACCTCTTCTTAAGATCGGAAACAGGCAACCCCAAAATGCCGGGAGATACCAGGGAATTTGAAACTTCCCCGAGCATCCGCTGTTCGACGCGAAATCCCAAGTCCTCGAAAAAACGCCGTGCTGCATCGACACTTTCGAACTTGTTCCTTTCTATATCGATACCCGTCAAGCACTCGATGTATTTGTTGCGCCGCGCTTCAAAGGGGTAGTACTCTTTGCTCCGGACGGTCACATCCGGCGTGATCCACGCTCCTCCGAATGTGACCAGGAGACTGCGGATGTTTTTTGCAACTTCGGCTTTTTCTTCGAAATTCAAATAACGGAGGAGTCCCTCCGAAACGACGGCGACCGGACGTGCGGAATCAAAATGTCCGGCAGCTTCGAAGATCGCCTTGTCGTCCAGTGCGTCCCCTTCTTCAAGGAACAATTTCCGTCTTTTCTTTTTAAGCTCGCGGTAAATGGCCTTCACGATCATCCGTTTTATTTTCATGATGCCGGGCAGATCTATTTCCACATACGTATCGACGCTTCCATCTTCGGTCATTTCGATGCCCCGCGGCGTCAAACCCGAAGCAACTTCCAAAATCTGGCGGAAACCGAGACCACGGATCAAATGATCGATGATCTTGTAGCGCGCTTCAAATCGCGGCGCGAGATCCGTTGCCGTTATTCTTTCGATGTCATCGGGATCGGGACCGATCTCTTTTCTGCCGATTTTTTCGACTTCGCGGAATATCTCGCGGGAAAACGGGATGTCGGAGAAGGTCCTTCCCTCCGCAACCATCCACGCCGTCGGACTTATCCTTTGGTTTCCCCCCACGCTTCAATAATACCACCTCTCTATCCGTGTCGAATGACCATTACGTCTCCATCCTGCACTTCGTAGTCCTTCCCCTCGAGCCGGAGCCAGCCCTTTTGTTTCGCTTGGCTCCACCCGCCCGCCGCCAATAGTTTTTCCCAGTTCACCACTTCCGCCCGGATGAATTTGTTTTCAAAATCCGTATGGATCACACCAGCCGCTTGCGGCGCCTTCATACCCCGTTCGATCGTCCACGCCCGCGTCTCATCTTCTCCCGTCGTAAAGAAACTGATGAGATTCAGCGTAAAGTATGCAGCTTTGATGAGATTCGGGAGCGATTCAGCATCGCTCAAGTCGGCGATCAAAAATTCAAACTTCATGCCACGAATCTTTTCTTTTACGTCGTCCCGCACATCCTCCAGGCTCCCATTCAAAAGGAAGATTTGCTGCTTTGCCGTCAAAAGCTGGAGTTCCTTCACAATCTTTTCGCCTGCGAGCGCTATAAGAAGCTCCCCTTTCCCAAGTACCTCTTTTGCCTTTTTCAAAATCTCCAAGTCGACCTTCGCTTGCTTGTCTCCGCCGCGCGCATCTGCTTCGAGCTTGCCGAATCTTTTTTCGATGGTATCCAGATCTTTGAAGATGAGCTCCGATTCGATGGTATCGATGTCGCGGATCGGGTTCACGTTCCCCTCCACATGGACGATGTCGTTGTTCTCGAAGCACCGGACGATATGGACGATGACCTGCACGTTCCGGATGTGCGAAAGGAACTGGTTCCCCAGCCCCTCGCCCTTGTATGCGCCCTTCACGAGGCCCGCGATGTCGTAGAATTCGACGACGGCCGGGACGCGTTTCTTCGACTGGCTCATATCCGCAAGCTTGTCCACGCGCTCGTCGGGCACCGCGACGACACCCACATTCGGGTCGATCGTCGCGAAGGGGTAGTTCGCGATCGTGACCTCCTGACTCGTAATGATCTTGAAGAGCGTGGATTTCCCCACATTCGGCAGCCCCACGATTCCTATTTCGAGTCTCATTGCTCTTACTATCCCGCTTTCGGGTTAAAAATTCAAGCGAGGAAGCGCTACAAAAAGAAGGGGCGTTGGATATTCCAACGTCCCTTTGGTTCACGAGAGCTTGCCGGTCTTCTGGAACTTCTTCCAGAGCGGCAACCAGTCCTCCTTGAAGACCGCCATGTGGATCTCGTCCTGGTATTCCCCATTCTTGAAAACGTGCGATTTCAGAACGCCTTCCACCTTATAGCCGCATTTTTTGCTGTAGGCGACGCTCCGCGCGTTGAAGCCAAGGACGGTCGAGCAAATTTTCCTCAGATTCAGCGCATTAAAAGCGTAATCGAGAAAAAGCATCTTCGCTTCGGTTCCGTATCCCTTATTCTGGAATTTCTTCTCGCCGATCAAGGCTCCGGTCGTCCCCCGTCGGTCTTTCCAGTCAATCCGATGGAGCCCCATGGTACCGATCGGCCTGCTGGTTTTCGCGTGGACGATGACGAGAGTGATGTTTTCGTTTTTCTTCTTTTGGAGATCGCTCAGCCACTCCGCTTCATCGATCTCGGTTACGGGAAGAAACATCGAGAGATACTGATTCACTTCACGATCATTCGTCCATGTGAGAAATAAGGGAATATCCTCTTTGGTCGGCGGACGGAGATACACTCGCCTGCCTTCAAGAAATACAACATTCGGGTTCTTCTTACTTCTAGTCATGATTTTGCTCCTTATATTGAATTGTTAACGATCGTACTGGCATAAAAACAAACAACCTCGGCTTTTATCCAGCCGAGGTTGTTCAAGTAGTTTATTGGAAGATATTAAGCGATAGGATAACTTAAACGACCACGGCTGAAGAAAAACGAATAAGCGCTCGACATGCAGACGTCTCCGCCGAACGTTTTCAAAGCCGTAATGTAATATATCCTACGCATGTTTATGTTATACCAGATATCGGTAACTCGGTCAACGACGATAATTGGCATTCCCCTGCCATAAGGTACAATATCCCTATGGAGAAAAACTCGACATACGGGCTCGTTATTCTTCTTGGGGCGGCGCTTTCGTACGCCTCCTACGGCATTTTCTCGAAAATCATCGGCGGGGCATTCGCCCCGTTCACGCAGTCATGGACGAGGAGCATCATCACCCTTCTTCTCTTCGTCGGCTTCTGTCTCTATAAAAAGTTCTTCACTAAAATCCGGAAGGAGGATATCAAATGGTACTTTATCGTGGGGATTGTGGGCGCCCTCGCGCTTGCCCCGACCTTCTATTCCCTCGCGAACCTGAATCTCGGCACGGCGCTTTTCATTTCATACGCTGCCACGGTCATCGTGAGCTATTTCATCGGATCGGTCTTTCTCGGCGAGAAACTGACGAAAACGAATCTTACCGCCCTGCTCCTCTCCCTTGCCGGATTACTCCTCGTCTACTGGGGAGACATCCACTTCGAGGCGGGGAAAATCGTTCCGGTTCTCGCCGCATTCGCCTCGGGAACACTTTTCAGCATTTGGTTCAGTTTCAGCAAGAAAATCAGCTCAAAATATCCAACGCCGCAGATCAACACATACGGGTATGCCTTTGCCGTCATCGTGAATCTCGCAATCGCGCTGGCTCTCGGCGAACCGCTCAACACAAATTTCGCCTCTTCGGCTTGGCTCGCGAACATCGGGTACGGCATCGTGGGTTTCGCCGGATCCGGTCTCTCCGTCTACGGCTTCAAATACATCGAGGCTCACAAAGGCAGCATCGTTCTCTTATCCGAAATAGTGTTCGGCACGCTCTTCGGATTGTTCCTCTTCCATGAACTGTTGAGCCTCACGACGATCGCCGGCGGAGTATTGATTCTGGCATCCATCGCCCTGCCAAATATCTACAAGATGCGAATAAGCAGGAATGTCTTTCGCAGCAACGCACCGGTTCCCCCCCGGACTCGGCCCGGAGTAATCATCCACTTCCCCCGATTATTCCACGACGAGGGAGTGCTCGTCCGTTTCTTCAAGCGCTTGATTATCGGTTATCGGCACCACCGCATACGGCAATTTCTTTTTGAATTCATCAATAATGCTCGCCTCCTTTTTGTCGTAGTGGGGCGTCACCACCTTGTCGGTCAGATTCAATCCCGCCATATCCTTCAGGCCGGACTCGTTCTCGTCGAAAGGACCGGCAATGGAAATATCCGGCCCGGCGATTACGCTGCCGGCGCTCACGCCCACGTACACTTTCCCCTGCTGCGCGAGATCGATGATCTTTTTATCCATCCCGGTTTCCCTCAACTTTTCCGTGAGGAAAAAGGTATTCCCGCCGCAAATATAGACGACGTCGAAATCGGCATTCCCGATTGCAGCGGGATTTTGATAATCGAACCAGACAATGTTTTCTTTCGGGATGCCCAACTGGACGAGTTCACCTTCCGACTCCCGTACGTACCCCATCTCATGCTCCGATCTCGAAGCGGTCGGTACGAAGAGTACGCGAGTCCCGGCCGGATCTTTCGAGAGCAAGTGCAAAAACCGCTCGCCCAATTTCGGGTTCGTGAAACCGGTCGACGTGAGAAGAAGTTTTTTCATAGATTCAGTTTAACATAATCCAGCGGACAAAAAACCGCGGAAAGATGAATGATCTTCCCGCGGTTGCATTTCTCTGCGGAGCGCTCCTTAGTGTTGAGCGGCAAGCCACGCAACAAGTTTATCGAATAATTTTTGGGACTCTTCGCCGAGTTTCAGAGTCTCCGGCGGATGAAACTCGTCTCCGAGGAGAACATTGTTTTCCCTCTCGAGCGCCTGGCCGATTCCGCGGATTCTCCTCTTGTACTCCTCTTCAATGTTCGGCTCCAAACCGAACATGTCTCGGTCCTGGTGAAAACGATTCACCAGAGCATGGACGTCTTTTACCGTACTCATACGATATTCTCCTTTCAATGAGCGATAGTTTTGAGTTTTCACTATCATGCACAACAGGATATCTGTCAATCTTACAGAACTCGTATCTGAAAAACGGCGAGGTAGTTGTTGACAACGATCATTGCCCCTAAGAAAACGATGAGGAACAAACCATTCAAAATGAGATAGCCATGCTGAATTTCCATCCTGATGAAAATGTTGAGTGCGAGGGCGAGAATCACAAGCGCTCCCAGTGCATAGAGAAGGTAATTGAACGTTTGGTGGGGCGACGCCCACGCATTCGCCACGGCGTTCGATGTTTTCGCCGAAACGGTCGTTGAGCCGGCAATGACAGCTGCATTCTCCGACGAGGCGACGCCGGCCGTTTCCGTTGCAACGCCCTTCACGGCAACGAACGCGGTTTCTCCGGACGTGCTCACGCTGGAAGTTTCGCTGACAACGGTCGGCACCGCGGAAGCAACTTGCACGGAAGGCGCGCTTACCACGGTCGGAGCGGGCGTCCCGAAGAGCTGCACGGCGAAGGTTGCCGGGCGGCCTTCGTAGGTGCCCTCGGCCGTCGCGATGCCGATCTGCGTGAAATGGCTATCCAAAATGTTGGCCCGATGTTCCGGCGAATTCATCCAGGCGTTCATGACGTCCTGGGAGTCAACGAAATTGACCGCGAGATTTTCTCCCGCATACTCAAAGTTGTAGCCGACTTTCTCGAACCAATACCAGGGCGTCACGCCCGTCGGGCTCGTGTGAGCGAAGTAGCCGTTCTTCGCCATGTCATTTGCTTTCTCCTGGGCTGCGAGCTCAAGGAGCGCACTCGGCTTCAGGGAGGATAAATCGTCGGCGGTACGGGCGGCGTTCGTTTCGTCAACCAAAGAATTCGGCAATATAAGAGCCGTCAGTTTGTCGATTGAAATGATACCCAAGGAACGGCATGCAAAGATCACCTCAATCCCCAATACCATAACGCCGATAAAAAGGATGGATTCCCGCCTTAGCATGTGCGGCTGATGATCGTTCCCTTGGTGAGGAATAAAGTACTTTTTAAGCCATGCAACGACTCCTTTCATTGATTTTTATTATACAACAAAATCAGAGAAAAGGAAAGCCCCCGTTTTCGGGGGCTTCCTTGCTTCTTTCTCCTGTTACTGCTGCAGGAACGAAAGGACCATTTGAAGGACGGAAATTATTTTCTCCTGACCTCCCTGCGCTTGAAGCGTCTGGATGATCCCCTGGATGCGCGATGCCGTTTCGGCCATTCCCGTCGTCGAAGCGCCAAGAACTTGGCCTTCGCCGGGTCCAGCAGTAAGGGCTGCATTCAGTTCCGCCCTCGTCATCGGCCCGACGAATCCCGTCGTCGGAAGGTTATATTTCGCCTGGTATGATTTCACGCCGGCCAAAGTGAGCTGTCCGAAGTAGCCGGTAACCGGTCCGGAATATACCCCCTCGCTCGTCAAGCGGTTTTGCAATTCCGTCACGGCGTCACCCTGAGCGCCCAACTCCAGATCATTTGTGAACCGGAAGGCGCTTGCGCCCAAGACCTGCCCCGCCGGTACGGTGGGTGCCGTTGCCGGTTGCGTTACCGTCGTCACGGGGGCGGTTGTAACCGGAAGCGGCGCAACATATCCGCCGCCACCGCCGCTCGCGTACGTCGTCACGCTCGTTACGACTTGGCTATAAGTCACGAAGCTCGTGAAGTGCTTGGTCCAGATAACTAAGTCGGAACCAACATCAATCTTACAGTTTCCACCGGCCGAAAGAGCATTGCCAGCCGCCTGCGTATCAGCTGAGCAGGTATTTGTGATCGCGGTGAACGTTCCACCTCTCGAATAACCGACATAGCTGCCAGCCTGTCCGGCAATTAGAATTCTCACCGCCTGATCAAAGGTGAGCGGCACGTCGCCGTAACCGACTTCGATGACCGATGAAACCGTCGCCGCGTGATTCGGATCCGCTACCACGGAAACTGAACCGTTCGATTTCACCTGTGGAACATTGATGACACCGGTCCATCCGGAAGTGCCGGTTATCTTGATGCCAGCAGGGATCTGAACGTTCACATTCCCAACGCTCGTCGTCGCGTTCACCGTAATTGCGCCCGGCAGCGTCACGCTGTGATCGGTCGTATCCAAAAGTGCCGAAGCGTTGAGCGTCGTGCTCGTCGCGTCTTCCGGAACGTTCACCGTTGATGTCGAGGAAGTCGCATCGGTGCCAATGAGAATTTCGGGAGCATCAGCGTCAACCGTCGTCTCGGTCTGCAAACCTCCACTCCATGGCGTGTAGTCAACGCCGCCATATATTTTGCCTGCTATCTCCGTAGAGCTGGATGTCCCCCAATAGTTGTTTGTAGCGTCAACAGTAGTGGAAGCATTCTCATTGCTAACACCTAAAGAATCTCCGACAATTTGGTTACCGTTTACAAACACCTCATCGGATACCGAACCGGAAGTTACCAGTACGCCGACATTCGACATGTTTGTAATTGCATTGTTCAGCACCTTGATATTCTGATTTAGGCCTGTACCAAAATCAGTAGCAAGCTTTACTCCGCGATAACCACCATCAAGACTGTTACCTTTAATTGTGACACCATTGTTACCTAATCCCAGGTAGATTGTCGAACCGGACTGGTCGGTGGAGTTATTTCCACTAACGGTCACATTCGTGTTATTAACCAAGACTAAGAAGCTGCCATCCTTTTGGCTTGAATTACCTGTGATCGTCAGGTTAGTTGACCCGTCGACGTTGACCGCGGCGTAGTCACCATTATTACCACCGTCATGCCCAGAGAAGTTATTGTCCGCAATGGTGAGATTATTGCTTGGCGCAGATGCCATCCATATGCCTGCGTCCTGTTTGTAGGAATCACCTACATCATCGAAGAATGCATTTTTATCTACAGTCATATTATTCGACACATTCGTAGCCGGTCCTTGAACATGCAATCCCTCATAAAGGTTTCGGAAGATTGTGTTCGTGATGTGGATGTTAGAGGTTGAGGTTCCCGCGGCTGCGTTAATACCCCACGTTTGTAATCCCGCTGTACCAGCCCCCTCAATTTCGAAGCCATCTATTGTTACATCACTTGCCTTAATAGAAATGGCTGACTGACTAACGTTGCCACTTTGCGCCTGAATAATAGACTCAGAAGCTGTGCGCCCGCGTGCATCTATGCCCGCCTGTGCACCTTTCAGTGTGAGGGCTTTGTCAATTGTAACTACTCCGCTGTACGTCCCTGATGCAACGTTCACTATCCCGCCGGGCGTAACATGTTCTACGGCATATTGGATCGTC
>CAZMFA010000004.1:33227-39611 GCA_964565515.1 uncultured Candidatus Saccharibacteria bacterium
GCGCCATTCAATATCAGTGGTTTATTGATTTGAACCGTTTCATTGTACGTACCTGCTGCAACGTTCACGGTATCGTCCGAATTTGCGGCGTTTATCGCATCCTGAATGGCGTAGTAAGTATTAGGCTGATAGAAATAACCGAAGAGAGCATGAGCTGCCTCGCCATCAACCTCACTATATTCTTTCCCATCAGTATCCTGCCATCCATAGTATGTTGGCGAAGAATGACTTGGATAACCAAAATTAGATCCAATAAAGGAAGCCGCACTGCCCGCATTGGCAGTATTACCGATTGCTTTCAAAGACATAAGAGCATAGGAGGTTACCTGTACCTGGCCATCAGAAGTGGCGCCAAATTCACCGCCCGCTTGCTGTATTGCCGTAAGATTTGTCACCAATGCAGATGAATCAGCACCGACAACGGAAGCAGCCTTTATGCCTGCTGTCAAACCCAATGCATAATTTGAACTGGTGCTTGTATATGCAGAAGAAGAAAGATAGCTGCTTATTTGTTGTTGGATTGCCTGCGCCGTGGCAGTATCGCCGGTCAATTTTGTCGCCTCTACAAAGGGTTCAATGTCCCAAGCAACGATACCGTCCGGTGTCGAAGTTGATGCATTTCTGTAACTCTCGTAGGCAGAAAGTAGCTGCGCTGGTGTACAACCACTACTGTCGCAGAAGTTGCCGTTATGTGAACTCCAATAATTTGTCTGGTGCAAGACCGCGTTTAAAATTGCGCCTGCGGTGCTTGAGTAGCTACTATTGCCACTCGCCTGTGCGAGGTTCAATAAAAATACAACGTTGTATGCATTCTGGCGCCCTGTTGTCATGTTGTTATCACCAGTCGAAGACGCAGCGTTCGTTATATAATCCGCGGCTTTCTCTGCTGCGGTAAGATATTTAGAATCACCACTCAGGTTGTATGCGTCTATGAGCGCCTGTGCAGTTACGCCAGTGATATTGTAGTATGTATTAGTTGTAGCTGCTGTTTGACTAGTAATGATCCAATCCCATGAGCCATTTGTATTTTGCAGTGCGATAAGACGGTCTGCAGCATTCAAAACGTCGCTTCGATAGCTTGCACTGACAGAGTCCGCAGCTACATTTAATGTTGCTGCCTTTGCGATGCTGCCGATGAACAAAAAACCGCTCACTAAGAAAGCTGCGGCTCCGAAAAGAACTACCTTCGTCACTTGGTGACTACTCAATAATTTTGTTTTCATTTTTTTATGATTGAAACAACACGCTCCCGACCGACTAAATCGAGTTTTTTATGCGTGAAGTTTGATTTCTATTTAGTTAAGTGTCCTTCTTATTTCCCCCGGCCTTTCCTTACTTATCCGATGTTTCGAAACATCGAAAGTATGGAAGTATCATAGCCCTCATCCGGCAAAAAGGTCAAGGCCGATTTTTTCCACCGGTTATACCCCAAGAAATCACCCCAGAATCAAACCAAAAGCAGGGTGGTATACTATAGTATACCACCCTGCTTTTCTTCCCCCTCTCCTCCTCCTCTTCTCCCCCTCACTATTTCGCAAATTCACGCTTTGTTGAGATCAGCGATATTTTTTGGCGAAATTCCCGATGATCCGGCAACCATCCAGAACTTTCGAATCAGTCACCTGGTAGTAGACGCGGGTGCCATCTTTCCTCATTCTCACAAGGCGCGCGTACCGCAGGATCGCGAGATGCTGCGAAATATTCGCTTTCCGCACTTTGAGTTTTTTGGTGAGCGCATCGACCGATAACTCTTTCCCGTCTAACGCATGGAGTATCGCAAGACGTTTGGCATTGGCCAACACTTTAAAGATCCTTTCCCCCTCTCCCCGCTGTCGTTCAGTCATATGGTTCATATTTTACTTTTTTCCTCAACTGAAAATCAATACGTCTTTATGCCGAAAAATGTTTCATTATCCCGCAAAGGATACAACATAAAGGGTCGTCTCACCTCTAAGGATGGACGACCCAATGAATTCTCACAATAAGCCAGATGACGACCGACACGAGAATGAGACCTCGCCCGGCGTACACCGTTCCCAACGTATCCTTCTTCACCCGGGCAGGCACCAGAGCGAAAACCGACGAGACCCATGAAAGGATCCACATCGGAAGAAACTCCGTGTTCTGTGTTGCATGCCAAAGCTCAAAGAAGGTCGGGAGGTAAGCGATCGCCATTATCATTTGAAGCGAGAGGTTTGCGAGAAGATGGCGCTTGGTCATCTTCCAAAAAACGAGAATGACGGTGGAAGCGGCCAGACAATATTCGTCGAAAGCGCTTCCCATTAAATTCCCCTTCTCGAAAACAACGACACCAATGAGTATCGCGGCGCAAACGAAAGCATCCGCGACATTCGCGATATTCCCCATGACGCTGTGCTTCTCCGTCGACCAATACGTCCACAGACTGAGGGTTGAGGCGGTGAAAAATAAGAGCCAGGTGATGAATACGGGGCGAACGCCCGCATATCGCATGGACCAAATATAGATCATCCCCTCCACGGACATCGTGACGACAGTCGCAATTGCGGCCGTTTTAACGAGCTTACTCTTGTTCAAGATAAACTCCTTTCTTTTAATGAGCTAAACCGTGACGCTATTTATAACATTTATTTCCTTACTTGACAAGAGCATACAAAATTGGTTACCATAGTATCAGTTTAATTCACATTTTTTTATTCACTGTTTAAGGATAGGAATCATTATGGACTTTTTCATTTTTGTTTTGGCGGGTCTTGTTTATCTGCTTGTCGGTTATGTCTTTGCAACGGGGTGGTATGCGGATAACTACTTCAAATACAAGAACTGGCTGGTGCCAACGCTCGTTGCGTTGAGCATAGAGTTCTTTTGGGGAATAATCACAGTACTCGGCTTACCGCTCACGATTTTCAGGCCAATCGTCGAAGGCCTGATCTTTTCGGTAAAAGAAAAATTTTTTCATAGGGAAAAAATCAAGGAGGAATAAATGATGGAAGCGCTGGCCAGAGAATGGAGAACATTGATCTTCATGGCAGGTCTAGTCGAATTGGTCTTCGGTTTCCTGTTCTGGTTTCATTTCCAGATCAGGTACCAACAAGCCATAGCTAGCCTAAACAACAGGAAAAGCCGCGGCGGTGCATGGTTGTGGTGGGGTGTTTTTCTTCTTTGGTTCCTGGAACTTTTCAAGTTCTGGACCAAACAGTTCGACAACTATACGATACGGTTGGCGAAGCGGGGAACACCAAAGAGCCCCAAGCACAAGCTGAAGGGACTGCTCTTACTGCGGCACACGCACTGAACCGAGCTTCAAATTATATTTCTTGCCTGCCCAGACAGGCCCGGCGTAGTCGACCCCGACACGCCGGTTTTTTATTATTTGCGATCCTTTAATCTTCACTCCCCGGTCTTCGATCCAAAGACCCGTCTTCCGCGCGGCGGCCCTGCCGTTGAACCGCTTGTCTATCTTGAAGAATTTGGTGGTACGCGCCGGCCCCGTTAGAAATCGCGCCCGCGCTTGCGCGCCCAAAGGACCTTTAGGGCGGGCTATTTCTAACGGGGCAAGCCCTTTCTCTCTTTCATTCTCATGAAGCATTACCCCCCTTATTAAAACGGCGGCGGGATATTCTTCGGGACCCGTCACAATATTCACGAGCCAGTGCATACCGTACGTGAAATAGACGTACCAATGCCCCGCCGGGCCGAACATAATCTTCGTCCGCTCCGTCTTGCCGTGCGACGCGTGCGATGCCCGATCGCGCGGTCCGTCGTACGCCTCGACTTCGGTGATCATCGCTGCAGTCTCTTTTCCCCGATACTTCCGCACCAGATACTTGCCGAGGAGTTCTTCGGCGACTTCGAGCGTCGGCCGATCGAAAAATGGTTGAGTGAGGATTTTTTTCATATAAGAAAAATCAGCCGGTTCTGGGGTGGTATACTATAGTATACCACCCCTCTTTATCACAGAAGATTTTTTATCTCCGCCAAAACTTCTTGCGGGATCGGATCGCGCTTCGGACTCACACCCGGGTAGCGCCACACCGTAATGATTTTCAACTTCTGTTGTTTTGACATTTGTAATTTTGACTTTGAACTTGCTTGTTGGCTACTGCCAACGAGCTTGTACATGACCCAGATCTCGGAATACTTCTTCGTGCCGGCCGGTTGCATCACCGCCACCGTGTTCGGCACGATCCCCTCCTCATGCCGCGTCGGGAAGCGGATGATGCGCTTCACGCGGGAATCCGCGATGCCGTAGTATTTCATCTTGAACCGGGAATGCAATGTCCAGACATACTTGTCGGCAACAGGCGAAAACTTTTGAAGCATGTAAGTTCAAAATCCAAATTACAAATATCAAGTCAAATCCAAATGACTGAATGTTAAAATATTCTCCCCTTTGACCCTTTAGACTTTGACATTGGTTTGAAATTTGTCATTTGAGCTTTGGCATTCAAACACTACCTCCCGTAGAGCCCCATGAGTGTTGTTTGAGCAATTACATGTCCAACTATAGCTGATTCAAGATGAGCCTTGGTCGATGAGGCTGGAAGATCGAGCATGGTATCGAGCGCGGAGAGGGTAAAAATATACCGGTGCGGCTTCACGCCGTGCGGCGGACAAGGACCGCTGTATTTATTTTTGTTCCAGCTGTTTAAGCCCTCTACCGATCCGCCGGGAATGTTGTCTTCCATAATGTACTGGGTCTTCGGATCGATATTCCATATGACCCAATGATCCCACGTTTTGCCGTTCGTCGCATCCGGATCGTCCACGACGAGCGCAAAACTCTTCGTGTTCGCCGGGGTATTCTTGATCTCGAGAAATGGATTGATATTCTCGCCGTCGTACGTGAAGCGGCGCGGGATCATATCCCCGTTCTTGAAAGCCGAACTCTTGAGCGTCAATTGATTTTCCATTGCCCCCGCATTATAACACGTATTTTTGGCACTTGGTAATTTGGATTTTGGAATTTATAATAACGGTATGCCGCATCTCGCCATCTATCGCAAATACCGCCCGGCGACCTTCGAAGATCTCCTCGGGCAGGAAACCATCGTGAAGATCCTGAAAGAGGAAGCGAAGCAAGATCGCCTTTCCCACGCCTACATCTTCTCCGGACCCCGCGGCACCGGGAAAACCACATCGGCCCGGCTCATCGCGAAGATCGCGAATTGCGAGAAGCGCGCAACTGATGCCAAGTTCCGGGAAAAGGGAGAGCCGTGCAATGCGTGCAATACCTGTACCGCGATCGACGAGGGAAAGGCGCTCGACGTCATCGAGATCGACGGCGCATCGAACCGCGGCGTTGACGAGATCCGGAACCTCAAGGAATCCATCCGCACGTCCCCCAGCTCTTCCCGCTTCAAGGTATACATCATCGACGAGGCGCACATGCTGACGAAGGACGCCTGGAATGCGCTTTTGAAGACACTCGAGGAACCGCCGGCGTACGTCGTGATCATCCTCGCGACGACGGAGATCGAGAAGGTTCCCGCGACCATTTCTTCCCGCGCCCAGAAATTCTATTTCAAGCTCGTCCCCCGCGAAAAAATCGTCCAAAAACTCGAAAGAATAGCAAAAGAAGAGAACGTCAAGATCTCGCCCGAAGCGCTCGACCTCATCGCCGACTACGCCGAAGGGAGCTTCCGCGATTCCGAATCGCTCCTCGACCAAATGGTCTCGTTCGGCCTGGCTGCGCAGGCAGGCGACAAAACGATTGACGTCGAGGAAATCGAAAAAGCCGTCGGCAAGATCAGCTTCGACAAGATCGACTCGTTCGCCGAAATGCTTATCAAGGGCGACATTCCGGGGGCGCTTGCTTTTGTTGCCGAAGTCGCAGACGGCGGATTCAATTTGAGCCAATTCCTCCGCGACGTCATTCAGCATCTTCGGCGCATCTTGGTCCTCCGCGCAAGTCCGCAAATGGAAACGGCCTTCAAAAAAGAAATGATGGCCGAACACCTGGTAAAGCTCATCGCTCAAGCGAAAAACTTGAAACCGGCGCACATCGCGCTTTTGAAGACGCTCATCAACGCCTACGGCGAAATGCGGTACAGCCAGTTCCCCCGCATCCCGCTCGAAGTCGCGATCGTGGAAGGATTGGAGAAAACGAAATCAGCTTCCTAGCGGCCGATCTGTCAAAAACTTATTTTATTCGAGGTGGTATACTATAGTATACCACCTCTTTTTATTACGCTTTCAAAATAGAGAGACCGAGAACGGCGATGAACCAAAAGCCGGAGACGGCGGCAACGAATGCTGCGGCAAAAAGCGGATCAGTAACAGAGGTGTATTCTTCCTTCAAAACGAACTGGCGGTAAAGCCCCAGCGCGAGGAAGAAAAGGATGAAGAGAACGAAGAAAATAACGAACCCGGGCCATCCGGCGGCGATGCCCCCGAGAAGCCCCA
>CAZMFA010000005.1:0-31818 GCA_964565515.1 uncultured Candidatus Saccharibacteria bacterium
GCGGCTATAGCCCGATGATGGGCGGATGGGGCTTCGGCTTCGGCTGGCTCTTTCAAGCAATCTTCGGCATCGCGATCGTTGCGGCAATCGTGATCCTGATTCTCTGGATCATAAGAAGCTCTCGGCATGGCATGTATCACACAATGCACCGTGGCATGCCGTTTGGGAATAATGCCCTCGAAATCCTCAAGGAACGGTACGCGAAGGGCGAGATCGACAAAAAGGAGTTCGAGGAGCGGAAGAAAGATTTGGAATCGTAAGTTAAGAGTAAAAAGGTCGTAGTTGAACTCGTTAAAATATTCATGAACATTTTACAAAAAAAAGCGTTCTTCATTCTCCGGGTTCTCCTCGGATGGATATTCCTCTACGCGGGACTCGCGAAACTTTTGACGCCGGGCTGGTCGGCGGCTGGACTCTTGAACGCCGCGAAGACGTTTCCGGGACTCTACGCGTGGTTCGCGACGCCGAACATCCTGCCGATCGTGAACTTTTTGAACGCGTGGGGATTGACGCTCCTCGGCGTTTCGCTCATCCTGGGGCTTTTCGTGCGCTGGAGCGCGATTCCGGGAATGGTTCTGATGCTCCTCTATTACTTCGCCGATAACGCGTTCCCGTCGGTTCCGAGCGGGTTTCTCGTCGATGAGCATATCATCTACATCGCGGCTTTGCTGTTGCTTTTCGCGTTCAACGCGGGTGATATTTGGGGGATAGACAGACTGTTTGCGAAGGGTGCGGGGGATAGGGTTTAGGTATAGCGATAAAAGCAGAAAGGCCCCCGGGAGCGGCAAGGCCGCACCGGGGGCCGGAAACGCCCGAAGGGCGTTTATTTCAGCGTAAAGGTTGTATGCACGAGATAGGTGATGAGCTTGTCCGCCGTCGTCGTGTCGTACGCGCCGTAGTCCGAGATCTGGGTCGAGTTCACGGGCGTTATCTGCGTGACGCCGATGCTCGAGGAGCGGAGGTTGCCGACAGTCGCGCCGACGCCTTCCGTGATCGCTTCCGCTCTCGTCTTGGCGTCCGCCAGGGCGTTCTGGAGCATCTGCTGCCGGATCGAGTCGAGTGTATCGTTCGTAATGTAATATTCAGGGGATTGACTCGAGAAGACGATGCCCTTACCGATCAAGTATTGCGGAGCGTCCTGTGCGAGCTTTGTGATGCCGTCGACATTACTCGATTCAATAAGCAAGCTTTGCGTCAAACTGTAGCCGACAAGCGTTCCGCCGGCGCCGTAGTACTTCCCGCTCATGATGCCGTTTTGCGTTTGGTACATCGGATCGACTTCCAAGGGATTTTCGGTGATCGCGGATGTTGCAATGCCGTTCGTTGCGAAGTAAGCGAGGATTGTATTCAATTGGTTCTGCATATCGGCGGAACCTTTTTGTAAGTCGGCTGTTGACGCGCCCGTTTGTTCAGAGAAGCTGCTTCTCCATTTCGCGTCGTCCGATTTTATTTCTTTTGTCGCGACGCCCGTCACGGTGATGATTGCGTTATCGTACGTCTTCACGTAGTAAATGACGTACCCGACGATCAAGGCGACGGCGACGAGGCTTACCCCCATGATGATCCCGAAGGGAACCAGCGATTTCTTATTTTCCATGCGCTCATTATAGCATATCGCTCTGCAAGGCAGCCGGAATCTCCCAATCCAGCCTTGCGGGCGAAATGAGCTTGATTTAAGATGAAATCAATGACATCCAACGAGATCAGGGACAAGTTTTTGCAATTTTTCAAGGAACGGGAGCATACGGTGGTGCCTTCGTCGTCTTTGATTCCGGACGACCCGTCGGTCCTCTTGACCACGGCCGGTATGCAGCAATTCAAGCCGTACTATTCGGAACTCGACCCGATCACCACGATCCACCCCTCCCTCAAAAAGCCGGTCGGCAAGAATGCCGCTTCCATCCAGAAGTCATTCCGGACATCCGATATCGACGAGGTGGGAGATGAATCGCACCTCACCTTCTTTGAAATGCTCGGCAACTTCAGCTTTGGCGGCTACTTCAAGGAAGAAGCGATCAAATACGGATACGAATTCATTGCTGGCAAAGATTGGATGGGTTTGGATATCGAGTACGTGACGATCTTCGATCCGGACAAGGTGCCGCTCGACGACTGGCGGAAGGGCGTTCCCTTCGACGAAGAGTCGTACAAAATTTGGAAAAAGCTCGGCTTGCCCGAAGAAAAGATCAGGCGCGACGGCGTGGACGTCTTTTGGGGGCCGACGGGGAACGAAGGGCCCTGCGGACCGACGACGGAAATCTACGTTAAGAACGCCGAAGGCAAAGCCGTCGAAATTTGGAATATCGTCTTCAACGAATTTTACCGCGACAAGCAAATGAAGCTCACGCCCTTGAAGGTGCCCGGCGTCGATACCGGTATGGGCCTCGAGCGTTTGGCGATGGTTTCGCAGCACGTCGGAAGCATCTTTGAGACGGATCTTTTCATACCGCTCATTCAAGTCTTGGAATTGAACGACCGCTCCGGCCGGCTGAATCAGCGGGTAAAGAGAATCATGGCGGATCATGCGCGAGGCATATCGTTTTTGATCGCCGACGGCGTTCGGCCGTCGAACAAGGAGACCGGATATATCTTGCGAAGGCTCTTGAGACGCTTTGTCGTGAACGAATATTTGAACGAAGGAACGGATCCGTATTTCGAAAGATTGCTCCACGTCATCATCGAAAATTACGGGGAGTTTTACGGAGAACTCGATTACGATCTTATCGACACCGTCTTCAATGAGGAAAAAGCGAAATTCATGAAGACCATCGAAAACGGTCTCCGCGAGCTTAAGTCAATCAAGAAGCTCGATGCGGCATCGGCCTTCAAGCTCTTCGAGAGTTTCGGGTTGCCGTACGAAGTGATTAAGGAACTGGGCGGCGAAAAAGCGGAAGCGCTCACGCGCGAGGATTTTGAGCGCGAATTCGACAAGCATCGCGAAATATCGCGGGCGGGCGTCGAAAAGAAATTCGGCGGCCACGGCCTGATCCTCGACACCGGCGAACTCAAGGCCGGAAATGAAGAAGAATTAAAGAAGGTGCTGCGGCTCCACACGGCAACGCACTTGATGCAGCAAGCGCTCCGCGAAGTTTTGGGGACCGGCGTCTATCAAATGGGTTCCGATATTACGCCGGAACGAACGCGGTTCGATTTTTCGTTCGACCGGAAGTTGACCCCGGAAGAGATCAAGAAGGTGGAGGAAAGAGTGAACGCGATCGTGAAAGCCGATTACGATGTTCGATTCGAAGAAATGTCGAGACGGTCAGCCGAAGAGACGGGCGCGCTCCACTTCTTCAAGGCGAAGTATCCGGACCGGGTGAAGGTGTATTTTGTGACGCCGAAGGGAAAGGGAATTCCCGAGGCTTGGAGTAAGGAATTTTGCGGTGGGCCGCACGTGACCCACACGGGAGAAATCGGGACATTCAAGATTGCAAAAGAAGAAGGGATCGCGCAAGGCGTCCGGAGGATCAGGGCAGTCGTTGAGTAAGCACAAAATTGAAACATTCGAAATTCGTTGTCTGACGAAGTATACTTAAAAGTATGTGGGGGAAAGGAGAGCGATATTTGGTAGTCGAAGAAACAAGAAACGGTTTCCGTGCGACCGTTGCCAAGACGACTCCTTCGGAAAAAGAGATACGGATCGAAAAGACCTTCGAGGTGGGAGAAATCGCGAAGCTGAAAAAACTTTTCTATTTTACGTTCGACAAAATAGTCCTGGCGCTCGACCGGGAAACGGCAGCGACGGTGCAGGATTCATTCACTGTTCAAACGTCGTCGCGGACGGAAACTATAACCGAAGCGGAGCTCGAAAACCTCGTTTTCAAGGGACTGTGGGAATTTTTGAATAAATACCGGAGTTGGGCTTCCAAAAAACTCAACATCTCCGACGCGAGCTTGATTTTGAACGACGTGCAGGTGCGCGGAGTACGGCTGGACGGCCACAAACTTTTCAATCCGGTCGGCTTTAAGGGCGGGTCGATCGAATTCACCTTGAAGGGAACCTTCATCACCCGGCAGCTCATGAGCGACCTTGCGAACCTCGGCAAAATGGGGAAGCTTTCGATTATCGAGCGGAATGCGGCCCTTGCGTCTTTTTTGGAGGGTGATCGGGAGGTCTTGGTTTCAATTGGGGAGGAGCGGGCAGCTACTTTTTTGAAGGACGGCGAGCGACAGATCTCGGGCGAAGAAATCGCCTGGGGGGTGAGAAAATTGAAGGAAAAGGTTTCCGAAGAATTCAGCGTCGATTACGAGACGGCGGGGAAGCTCATCGGCAGGTATGCCGCAGGTCTTACGTCGGACGCCATCGGCCGGAGATTCAAGCGGATCATAACCGACGGCTTCGATGATCTTTTGCGGCTCCTTGGGCCGAAGCGGAGGAATTTTACGTTGTATTTTGAATCATTTGTTCTTCCGCCGGAAATCCTGCAAAAAGACGTAAGGGCGGACCTTTGCCGGTTCGACGAAGAGCTTTCGCGGCGGAATTTGCGGATCACGGCGGGGAAGAAAGCGAAGTTCGATTTATTCCAAAATCAAGGCACGGCGATCCTTCTCACCTACTCCTATGTCGACGAGCGGTACGATCTTTTGAACGTCATGCTTCGCCGCCGCGCGGGATGGCTCGTATCGCATTTTTAGAATCCACTTTTAAAGTGGCTCCCTCCACGGTATAATGAGACTGATAAAAAAAGAATGAAGGTTGAAAACAAGATTTTTTTGGAAAAAGAAAACGACGTTGATTTCGCTACCGACCGATTGCTTTCCACGACCGCAACGAAGGTCGTTTTGAATATCCCGAAAAATTCGGTTCTCGGGATTTCGGTCCATAATTTCCAAATGCTGAAGCGGGAAGCGGACACTGCGGGAAAAGAAATTATCATCGAGTCCATCGACGAACATGTCCTTGAGCTTGCATCGCTCGTCGGCATGACGGCCCTAAACCCCGTCTTTAAGACAAAAGAGCGGATTGTCACCGACATCCTTCCTCAAAGGAGCAGGAAGAACGATCCGAAGAAGGCGAAAGGCGCCGTCGTCGACGAAGAAATAACCGAATTCGAAAGCGAAGAAACGGAAAAGGAAGAATTGGGAGAGGACGAGGAGGCGGAAGATAACGGAGAGGAAGAATATGTGCCGCCGCCGGGAAGAAAAGAAAGACGGCACCGCCGGGAAGGGGGAAAAGGGGGAAAGGCGTTCGTGTGGGGAGGGGCCTTTATCGTGGTTCTCGCGGGAGCCTTTCTTGTCCTCACCTATGTCATTCCGCACGTGACCATCCAAGTTTCCATTAAGAAGACGACGGCAAACTTTTCCAATGCGGTGGTTGTTTCGACCGCCGTTGCCTCGTCTTCGCTTTCGGGATCCGCCGTAACGCTCCCGGGGCAGATTATTTCCGCGGCAAGCAATTTAAGCTTTCATTTTGCGAGCGGCACGGATGCGTACGTCCAAACGAAGGCGACGGGAACGCTCGTCGTTTACAACGCGTACAGTTCGGCGCCGCAACCTTTGGTCGCAACGACGAGATTCGTCTCGCCGGAAGGGAAACTCTTCAGGTCGACGGAACGAGTGACCGTCCCGGGCGCAAAGATCGCGAATGGGACGACAACCCCCGGCTCCACGAAAGTTCCGGTCGTCGCGGACCAGCCGGGGTCGGATTATAATATCGGGCCTTCGGATGGTTGGACCATTCCGGGATTCAAGGGTACGGCGCGCTATGACAAGTTTTATGCTGCGGCACTCCAGCCCATGAGCGGGGGATTCATCGGCACGACGACCGTTCCGACGAAAGATGATTTGGCGGCGGCGGAAAATCAAGCCACGCAGAAGCTCGAAGACGCCTTGACGAGTCAGTTATCGCTCATCAATTCGGACAATCTGACGATCTTGCCGCAATCGACCGCTTTTCAAATTTCATCCATGAATGCGACGCCGAGCAAGGACGGAAACGGCTTCGACGTATACGTGGTGGGGAGCGCAAAGCAAATGGCTTTCGACGGATCGATGCTCCAAAACGTCATTCTCGGTTCCTTGTCGAAAGAAGCGAGCGGTACCATGAAGATCGACGATTTCAAACCTGCTTATTCGGCGACGACGCCCGACTTCACGAAAGGCACGATGTCGTTCACGGCGACCGGGACCATCACGTATGAACCGAACATCGACTTCGGCAAGGTAAAATCGGAAATAGCGGGAATGACCTCCGACGAATTGAAGACGACCATCTTCGCCTTGCCGGGTCTCCAAGAAGCGAACGTCTCGTTTTGGCCGTTTTGGGTCTCAATCGTCCCCACGAACCAAGCGAATATCAACTTGGAGGTACGGTGATCGCCGGGAAAAACCGTCTTCCCGGAACTGGGTGTTCGCCATCTCCAGCGGGATGGCGCCGCCCTGCGCTCTCGGCGAAAAATCAGCCTCTCCGCCAGCTCTCGGAGGCGGAACCAAGCTTTTTTGCCTCCGAGAACTTTTAAAAACGGTTTTCCCCGCGGTCTCTTGGGGGATTTATTGATAAAGCGAGGGAATGTTGCCCCTCTCGTTAAAACGCTCTGCTTTCTAAAATTCTCACCGCTCGCCCGCTCCTCGCCACCCAACTCGCCATTCGGCGGGGGGCAGCTCGGTAACACGGCGAGCGGGGGAACTTAGACGAAGGCTCCGCGAAATAACTCCGGAGGCGATATTCTGGAATCCTTGACTTGTGGAAAGGTTTTTTCTATTATAGAAGTACTCGATGAAAACCGGAGAGAAGCTTTTGCAAGTCCACGGGATCGTGGTAGAAGCGCTCCCGGGGTTGCTTTTTAGGGTCAAGTCTCAGTCTTCGACCGGCGAGAAAGAAATCCTCGCCCATTTAGCGGGGAGATTGAAATTGAACCGAATCAAAGTGATCCCCGGAGACAAGGTCATTATGGAAATGACGAATGAAAACGATACCCGGGGAAGAATTGTAAGAAGACTTTAATACCAGAGAAACAAATGAAGGTACGGGCATCCGTAAAAAAAATTTGTGCAAGCTGTAAGACCGTAAAGCGAAACGGCCGGTTGTACGTCATTTGTCCGAAGAATCCGAAGCATAAACAACGACAAGGATAATTATGAGAGTTGCAGGAGTCAACATACCTGATAATAAGAAAGTCCAATTCGCGCTTGCGTATATTTACGGCGTGGGACCGACGCTTGCCGTGAAAATCCTTTCGGCGACGAAAGTGAACGCCGACAAGCGGGCAAAGGATCTTACGCCGGAAGAAGTGAACAAGATCCAATCGTTCATCGAAAAGAATTTCAAGATCGAAGGCGAGCTTCGGCAAGCGATCCGCCAGAATATTTCGCGTCTCAAGGACATCAAGGCGTATCGCGGCATCCGTCACTTGAGGAAACTCCCGGTAAGGGGCCAGCGGACCAAAACCAATTCAAGGACGGTTCGCGGGAATGTCAGAAAGACTGCCGGCAGCGGTAAGCGGAAAGTCGAGTTGAAGTAAGAAACCCATGGGAAAGAAAAAAGTTATACAAAAATCGAAGGAAGAGACCATTAAAGAGAACGAATCCGTCGAGCATGCGGTTTCGAAGCAAGCGGGATCGTCCGGGCGGCAAAAATTCTCGGAAGGAAAGATCTTCATCCAGTCCACATACAACAACACGATCATCTCGGTTACCGATCAAAAGGGGAACGTCATCGCTTGGATGTCCGCGGGATCCTTGGGATTTTCCGGTCCTAAAAAAGCGACGCCGTTTGCCGCCTCGAAAGTTGCGGAAGCAATCGCTCAGAAGATCGAAAAAACGGGGCCATCGACAGTTGAGATCTATCTTCGCGGAGTCGGTTCCGGCAGAGATTCCGCCGTCCGATCATTCGCCGCAAAGGGCTTTGCTATCACCGCCATTAAAGACGTTACCCCCATTCCCCATAACGGTCCCAAGCCTCCGAAGGTGAGGAGGGTTTAAAAAAATGAAACCGGTCAAAGAAAAAAAAGAACGATCCCTCGGCATCAAGCTTTTCTTGAAAGCCGATCGTTGCAATTCGCCCAAGTGCGCGACGGTCAGAAAGCCGTACGGACCGGGCATGCATGGGCAAAAGAGAAAGCGAATGCCTTCCGATTTCGGCCGTCAGTTGAAGGAAAAGCAAAAGGTGCAGCTCCTCTACGGATTGAATAACCGGCAGGTTATGAATCTCTTCAGAAAGAGTTCGCCTGCGGAAATCTTTTCGACCTTGGAGCGGAGGCTCGACCGCGTGGCGTACTATCTCGGATTTGCCGCTTCGCCCCGCATCGGCAGACAGTTGGTCTCCCACGGGCACATTACAGTGAACGGAAAGCGCGTGACAATTCCTTCTTATCGTGTTAAAGTTCACGACGTCATTTCGATACGCCTCGAGTCAAGGAGCAATAAGTTTTTTGAAGGGCTGGGAGAACAGCTGAAGCAGCGGGAAGTTCCTTCGTGGCTGAAACTCACAATCGAGAATCTTTCCGGCGAATGTATTGCCGAACCTGATTTGGGAGGGGCACAAGTGCCCTTTGACATAAGTTTAGTCGGTGAATTTTATTCAAGATAAAATAAATGAAATATTCTCATTTGAGCGAGACGGTGTCCATCAAGGCCGTTTCAGAAAAAGAAAACGTCGGCACGTTCCACATCGAGGGGTTGTACAGCGGTTTCGGGGTGACGCTTGGAAACGCCTTGCGGCGCGTCCTTTTGTCATCGTTGCCGGGCGCCGCCATCACGCAGTTCAAGGCGAAGGGCGTCGATCACGAATTCTCGACGCTGCCCGGGATGGTGGAGGATGTCGTCGAGCTTTCCTTGAACCTCAAGAAGGTCAGGTTTTACTTTACGGCCGATGAGCCGCAAACGCTTACGATCCACTCGAAAGGGGACGGCGAAGTTACGGCGGGAGACATCGAAGAAAACGCATTCGTAAAGGTTTTGAATAAGGATCTGCATTTGGCGACGTTGACCAAAAAAGGCGCCGAACTCGACGCGGAAATCGTCGTCGAAAAGGGCCTTGGGTATGTCATCGCCGAATCCCGCAAGATGGAACGGTTGTCGGTTGGAACGATCGTCATTGATTCCATTTTCTCGCCCGTCATGAAAGTTTCATTCGAAGTTGAAAATATGCGCGTCGGTGACCGGACCGACTTCAATCGCTTAAAGATGGAAATCGAAACCGATGGGTCCATCAGCCCGTCCGAAGCGATCCACAAGGCGGCAAACGTCCTGAAGGATCATTTCGAGAAGGTTGCGGAAGTTGAAGTTCATGCCGCCGAAGTTCCGGAAGAAAAACTCGCGAAAAAGAAGAAATAATGAGGCATTTGCACAAAGGCAGAAAATTCGGTTTGAAAACGGGAAGGCGGAAGTCGTTCCTTAAGATCCTCGCGGGCAACTTGATCAGCCACGAACACGTCGTGACGACCGAGGCGCGGGCGAAAGAAATAAAATCGGTCGTGGAGCGATACGTCACGTACGGCAAGCAGCAAAATCTTGCCGGCATGAAGCTTTTGTTGAAATACTTGCCGAAAAAATCGGCATATAAGGTATATCATGAACTCGCGCCGCGCTATAAAGACCGGAAAGGGGGATATGTGAGAATTTTGAAACTCGCTGCGCCGAGAAGAAATGATGGCTCGAAAATGGCGAAAATAGAATTCATATAAATCCCGTTAGAAATCGCGTACGCGCATCGTAATAAAAACATGAAAGAACAATCAATGAAAACGGTCAAAAATGATATACGTAAAACGCTCAACGCGTATGCGTACTATTTCTAACGGGATAAATTCATGAAGGAACACGTTATCGATGCGAACAACAAGAAATTAGGAAGGCTTGCCTCGGAGATCGCAATGATCCTCCAAGGCAAGCTCAATCCGCGCTATAATCCCCGTCTCGAAGGGGAGGATAAGGTGATCGTAAAAAATGTGACGGGCATCGCCCTTTCGGGGAGAAAGCCGACGACGAAAATTTATTACCGGCATACCGGTCCTTTGGGGCACTTGAAAGAAGATAAATTCGAAGATGTTTTCAAAAAGAAACCGGCATGGGTTTTGCGGCATGCGGTGCGACTGATGCTCCCCAAGAACAAACTTGCCGCCAAAAGGTTGAAGAGATTGGTTATTGAACAATAATATGCCGCCGAAGAAAGCGAAAGAAAAATACATCGAAGCGATCGGACGGAGGAAAACAGCCGTCGCTCGCGTTCGGATTCCCGAGAAGAAAAGCCAAAAGGAAACCGAAGTGGAGGTAACGGTAAATGAAAAAGCGATAGAGAAATACTTCCCGCTGAAGAAGGACCAAGAGACGGCAAAAGCGCCGTTCAGGGCATTGACCCTCAAGGGATATACGGGCGAGGTGAAGGTTGTGGGCGGCGGCGTGAATGCGCAAGCGGAAGCCATCCGCTTGGGATTCGCCCGAGCGCTCCTTGCCGTGAATCCGGATTGGAGAACGACGTTGAAGGCCCTTGGATTTTTGAAGCGCGATCCGAGAATGGTGGAACGAAAGAAGTACGGTTTGCGCAAAGCCCGAAGGCCCCAGCAGTGGAGAAAACGTTAAAAGAAAATCCCGCATAGTGCGGGATTTTTGTTTGACGACATCTCCGTACTGTTTTATTGTGGAGTATCCCAAAACACAGTGTTCTTGGGTGGGAATATCTTTAACAAAAAGAAAGGATAGTAATGGAAGAAAAGGATTTGAAGGGCCTGATCGGAAACCCCTTTTATGGGTACTGCCCGATATGCCCGTGCATGGAAAAGATGAGACTTAATAAGGGCGACTTTTGGGAGTGCCCGGAGTGCGGTTTCCAGTTGGGAGCCGCCGAAGAATTCATCTTTGTGGTCTGTATCGAGAAGGGCAAGGGCGGTTTTGTGGAGCCGCCAGTCCATTTCCCGGTAGTGCGGGCTTGACCAATGGTTCCCCAATCGACATAGTCGAGCGGGGAATTCTTTATTATCTCCCTACCGGATATCTCAGGGCTTACCGCAAGGATGGGGGGCAGTGAGCGTGATCGAGTCTTCCGAGATGGCCGGGGAGACGAGCACCTTTCGTGAAAAACATCAACTTCGATACCACGACGCTTGCGGCGTGGATGCTCTACTTTTGGCTCAAATTGACCTCGAAGAGCGAGCCGTCCTTGATGAAATAGAGCGTATTCCCATTTGCGAATGCCTTGGAAACGTCGCTTTCGATCTCGTATTGGTTTTGCGGGGTCCTTTTATCTAGTTCGCTTACCATCAGCATGCCGTTCTCGAGGAGAAGCCCATAGTTCGGAGCGGAAGGGATCCATAGGAAATCGGTGACGGGTGCCGTGTGATCGATTTGCCACGAAGCGCCCTTCGCGACTTCCTCGTCCATTTTGTAGTCGCTGACCGCGAGCATCGAGCAATTGCCGTTCTTCGAAATGACCGCAAGACGGGTTCCGTCGAGGGAGGGAGAAATATTCCAAGCCGTACTCGAAGACGATTCCGCAAGGGTCGTCGTTTGGTTGGAGCGGTCGTATTCATAAAGATTGCCGTTCGCATTCACGAGGTAGAGAATGCTGCCGTCGGCATTGCTTTTTATCGACGTTATGGTACCCGGTATGCCGGTCGGCATGGTCACTTCCGTGCGGAGAAGTGGATTGACCGAAAAAATGTCGCCGTTGCCTTCGGCGATGAAAAGCTCGTTGCCGTTCTCGTAAGCGCTTGCGTCCCCTTGAATGGGGTAGAGCGGGCGTACCGCGCCCGTCGCAAGGCTCACTGAATATACCTCTTTGCTGCCGACGGCCAAAACGGCATTTTGGTCGAACGGATGGAAAAACCAGTAATCGATTTTGACCCCCTTCGGCAAAATGATCGGCATGGACGAAGAAGTATTTCCGAGGTTCGTAAGATAATACCCCTTGGCATCGCCTGTCACGATCACGTTCCTTCCATTGTCGTTGAGGAGGACCGTCGAGCCCTTTATTTTTTTATTGCCGAAGAGAAGCGTGTCGGCATCGGTTTTCAAAATAAGGCCGCTTCCCGTGAGCCAAAAATCGGAAACGATGTAATCGGAAATTTTTTTGGCATTCCAATTGACGGGCCAAAGGACGATGGAAGAAGCGGCCGTCACGATTCCCGGCCTTACCGTAAGGGTTTTTCGCCACGGTGCATAGCCGGGATATTCCACTTCAACGGTATAGTTGCCGGGAGCCAAATTGTTCAAAAAGGCGCCGTTCCCGAAAAGCGTGTTGATGATGTTCGAGTAGTCGCGTACCACTCCGTTCATCCGCACTTCGGCGCCGGAGGGGGTGTAATTCAAGAACAAGCCGCCGGTCCTCGAGAACGTAAGGGTTTGAAAATCGAAGGTCAGGCCTTGTGCCGAAACGATAAGATAAGCCCCTCCGACGACGAAGATGACGATAAAGAAATAGAAGAAAATCTTCCTCGCTTTTACATTCATTCGGATTTAACTATAATACCCGTAAGATAAAATGCCAAATCAAACGGGGGAATATTTCAAGGTGCGGGGCGGACATCCGATCAGGGGGACCGTGCGGCTTGCAGGGGCGAAAAACGCGGCGACCAAAATGCTCGTCGCGTCGCTTTTGACCGACGAGGAATGCGTACTTGAGAACTTTCCCGACATCGGCGATACGAGGATCGTTTTGGAGCTTTGCGAAGTTCTCGGAAGCAAATTCGATTTCAAGGATTCGAAGGTCACCATACAAACCGAAAAGATCAAAACCACGAAAGTGGAAGCCTTGAGCCGCAAGAACAGAATTCCCATCCTCGCGTTAGGGCCGCTTCTCACGAGAATGGGAGAAGGAGAAGTTCCCATCGTCGGCGGCGATAGGATCGGCCCCCGGCCGGTCGACATGCACCTGACGTCGCTTGAAGCGCTCGGGGCGGAGGTTGAGATCGGCGCTGATTTATATCACGCAAGGGCTCCCCACGGCTTGAAAGGCGCGGATATCACGTTCCGCTATCCTTCGGTCGGCGCCACGGAGCAAACTATCATGGCGGCGGTCCTGGCACGCGGAAAGACGATCATCAGAAATGCGGCCGTCGAGCCGGAAATCACCGACCTCATCAAAGTCCTCCAAAAGATGGGTGCGATCATCGAACTCGGGACGAATCGCGTCATTTCCATTTACGGCGTGGAGCGCTTGAAGGGATTCAAGCATCGGATCATGAGCGACCGAAACGAAGCAGTTTCGTTCGCATGCCTTGCCGTTGCGACCGACGGGGACATTTTTGCCGAGGGTGCCGAACAGGAACATCTTATTACGTTTTTAAACAGCTTGCGGCGGATCGGCGGGGAATACGAAGTTGAAGAAAACGGCATCCGATTTTGGCGGACACAGAAACTTACGGGAACCAAGATAGAAACCGAAACTCATCCGGGGTTCATGACCGATTGGCAGCAGCCCTTTACGGTGCTTTTGACGCAAAGCGAGGGTGCGTCGGTCGTCCACGAAACGGTATACGAGGATCGCTTCGGATACACGAAAGACTTGAATTTAATGGGGGCAAATATTAAAGTAGTAAATGAATGCTTGGGCGACTTGCCCTGTCGATTCAAGGATAATTTAAGCCCGCACAGCGCCATCATCGAAGGGCCGACGAAGCTCCGGGGGAAGGAAATTACCGTACCCGACATCCGCGCCGGCATTGCTCACCTCATAGCGGCGCTGGTTGCGGAGGGAGAGTCGACCATTCGGGGCATTGCGGAACTGGACAGGGGATACGAACGGATCGACAAGCGGTTGAGAAATCTGGGTGCCGATATTTTGAGAGTAACAGCATAAAAAAAAAGAAATGTTTACCAGAAAAATAGGAGTTGATTTGGGGACGACGAATACGCTCGTCTTTCTCCCGAAGAAGGGGATCGCCATAAACGAACCGACGGTCGTGGCCTTGAGCAAACCCGACAACACGGTCCTCGCCGTCGGCGCCGAAGCCAAGGAAATGGTAGGGCGGACGCCGGACGACATCGTAACGTATCGGCCCCTCAAAGACGGCGTGATCGCGGAATACTATATCACCGAATCGATGTTGAGATACTTCATTTCGAAAAGTGTGGGGCCGTTCAATATTTGGCGCCCCGACGTCGTGGTTTCCGTCCCCGCGGGGATCACGTCGACCGAATATCGTGCAGTCATCAACGCGGCAAAGGAAGCAGGTGCTCGGGACACGTACCCGGTGAAAGAGCCGATTCTTGCGGCTCTCGGCGCCGGTATCCCAATCCATTCGGCGGAAGGGAATATGATCGTAAACATCGGCGGCGGGACAACGGAAGTCGCCGTAATATCATTGGGCGGCATCGTCACCTGGTACAGCTTGCGCGTGGCGGGCAATAAATTCGACCAGTCCATCAGCGATTACATCAAAAAGAAATACAATCTCGCGATCGGCGAGACGACCGCGGAAAATATCAAGATTACGATCGGTACGGCGCTCCCGGGCAGGAACAAAACGGAAATGAAGATCAGGGGACGCGATTTGGGATCGGGCCTTCCGAAGGACCTCCTCATCAATTCGAACGAGGTTGCGGAAGCCATCAATCAACATTTGGTGGAGATCATGAACGCCGTTCAGTCGGTGTTCAATGTAACGCCGCCGGAGCTTACGGCCGATATCATGGAAAAAGGCATCATCCTTTCGGGCGGCAGCTCCCAGCTCCGCGACCTCGAAGAATTCTTTAAGCGGTCGCTCGGCGTTTCCGCATACGTTGCGGAAGATCCGATCCTTTGCGTTGCAAAGGGGACCGCCATGGTCTTGAGCCATTTGGACGTCTATAAGCGGACGTTACTCAACAAGCGATGAATCGCTTGAATGACTAATGATTAATTAACCTAATTACTCTAAATAAAATTCATTAGGTCAATTAGAATAATTAGAAATTAGATATTTTCAGCATATGGTCTTCGGCTACGACGGCACAATCGAGTTCTTCAAGAAGCTTACTGAAAAAGACGATTTAGCTCACGCGTACCTTTTTTACGGCGAACCGGAGACGGGGAAATTCTCGTTTGCTTCGTTCCTTTCGAGGTTTCTTGAAAATCCGGAATCGGCGGACGATGCCGGCATTCTCCTCGATGCGCTCGTCGTACGGAGCGAAGAAGGAGGAACGCTCGGCATCGACGATGTCCTTCGCGTTCAGGAATTTCTGTACCAGCGCCCGCTCGTTTCAAAGCGGCGAACGGTCATCGTTGACGATGCTTCGAGTCTTACGCGCGAAGCGCAGGGAGCGCTCTTGAAGATTGTGGAAGAACCTCCGCAAAGCTCGCTTATTCTCTTCGTGTCGTCCGACAAGCGCGATCTCTTCGATGCGCTTCTTTCGCGCGTGGAAAAAATCTATTTCCCGACGCTCCCCGCATCCGCCATCGAAGAAGGGTTGCAAAAGCTTTATGGATTGGATAAGGAAAAAGCGAAGAAGATCGCTGCAGTATCCTTCGGAAGGTTCGGTAGGGCGGTCACGATCGCAGCGGGGAAGTCCGTACCGGCGGCGGAAGAAGAAGGCGGAGAAGACCTTTCGAAGGAACTTTCGGAGACCATCGTGAAGCTGTATCGCGGAGGAGTTGTAAAGAATCAAAAGCTCCTTTCGTGGCTTTTGGAGCGCGAAATGTTCATAAAACGCTATAAAAGGTATAATTTAAACATGAAGCTACAAAAGAAGGTTATCGATGCGGTCTTAAGGAGAGTAAGCTGATGGCAGAACAACAAATCGAAAAAATAAAGAAGGAAGGAGAGGCCGTCATTGCGGCGCTCAAAAAGATGTATTCCGGCGTCAGAACTTCGCGCCCCCAAACCGCGCTCGTCGAGGACATTCGCGTCGACTACTACGGCCAAACGATGCCGGTGAAGCAATTGGGAACGATCGGCGTCCATCCGCCCCGGGAAATAGACATCCAAATTTGGGATCAAAACGCGGTGCCCTTGGTTGCGAAGGCGATCGAAGCTTCAACGCTCCATCTTTCCGCGAACATTTCCGGCAATTCGATCAAGATCAATCTTCCGGAATTGAGCCAAGAGCGGCGGGAAGAGCTCGTAAGATACGTGAAGAAAGTGACGGAAGAGCACAAGATCCAAGTGCGCCACTTGCGGGACGAGACGAATAAAGACATTCAAGTATCGTTCGATGCGGGCGAACTCGGCGAAGATCAAAAGTTCAAATTGAAGGAAGGCGTCCAAAAAGAGATCGACAAGATGAACGAGGAGATAGAAGGGCTTTTGGAGGGGAAGATCAGAGAGATAAACGAGTAATTTCAAAATCCAAATTCCAAATGTCAAATTTGGTATTTAGTTATTTGACATTGATTTGATATTTGTTATTTGAGCTTTGGCATTAATGGCCGTTGCTTGTATAATGAGGTGTAATGGATATTGTATTGGTTATTTTGGGGTTGGCACTCTTGATTTTAGGGCATGAATTCGGCCATTTTTCGGCGGCCAAATTCCTGAAGATGAGGGTGGAAGAATTCGGCATCGGGTTTCCACCGCGGCTCTTCGGGAAAAAGAAGGGAGGAACAATCTACAGCGTGAATGCACTGCCGTTCGGCGGCTTCGTGAAGATCTACGGCGAAGACGGCGAAGAGAACGGCGATCCGGAGGCCTTCCTCAATAAATCGTTTTGGCAAAAATCGATCGTTGTTCTTGCGGGGATCATTATGAATTTTTTGATCGGGTGGGTGATGCTTGCGATCGTTCTCATGGTCGGCACCACCCCGCACCTTATGATCACGAGCGTCGAGAGCGGATCACCTGCGATGCAGGCGGGGCTCAAGGCCGGGGATGTGATCAAGGGCGCTGAGGTCGGCGGAACAGTATTCACCGACCCGGTGAACGATGCGGATTTTGCGGCAGCCGTGAAAAACGCGAGCGACCCCGCGGTCAAACTCATCGCTCTTCGGAACGGATCGACGATGCAAGTATCGCTCGATAAAAGATTGAACCCGCCGCCGGGGCAGGGGGCCATCGGCGTCGGCTTGTCGGAAATCGGTATGCCTCCGGAGCCGTTCTTTCAAAGCATGGCCGATGCCACCGCCGAAGTTTGGAACTTCTCGCTCCTTATTTTCGGGGGCCTTTGGACGCTCGTCTCGGGGATTTTCGTCAATCCTTCGGTCGTGAATGAAGTTGCGGGGCCGGTCGGCATCGTCGTTCTTGCTTCCAACGCGACATCCATTGGCATCGCTTATTTGCTCCAGCTCTTGGCGCTCATTTCGGTGAACTTGGCCGTACTGAATTTAATCCCCTTTCCGGCGCTCGACGGCGGAAGATTTTTGATCTTCGTCATCGAAAAGATGAGGAAGAAGAAAATTTCCGCGAAGATGCAGCTTGCGGTGAATGGCGCGGGATTCGTCCTCCTCATTCTCCTTATGGTCTTTATCACGTTCAACGACGTCAAGAACTTGGTTATTCACTGAGATGAAAGAAGACAAAAACAAGAAAAAGAAGATCGCGGTTCTCGTGGGAGGGCCGTCGCATGAGCATGACGTTTCGCTGCAGAGCGGAAGAAAGGTTCTCGAGCATCTGCCGAAAGAGAAATATGAAGGCGGAGAGATTTTGATCAGCATGACGGGGGAGTGGCCGCTGCCGCCCGAACGCTTGCCGGAGCTCTATGATGCGGCATTCGTTGCCATGCACGGCACGTACGGCGAGGATGGAACGGTCCAACGGATATTGGAGGAGGTCAAGATGCCCTACACTGGATCGAATTCCTCGGTTTCCGCCCTTGGTATGAACAAGTTCTTGTCGCTTCGTATGTTCAAGGTTGCCGGCCTCGAAGTTCCCCCGACGCTCTTTTTCTCGAAAAGCCATTGGCTTCGCGACAGGAATGACGTTTTGGAAAAGATTTCTCACCATTTGAAAAAACCGTGGGTCTTAAAGCCGAACTCATCCGGATCATCCGTCGGCGTGAAGATTGCGGACGACAAAACGGAGCTTTTGACGTCGCTCGATTTCGTCTTCCAAGAATTCAAGGACGTGATCGTCCAAGAATTCATCGGAGGGAAGGAAGTGACGTGCGGCGTCATGGACTACGGCTATCCCGAAAGCGCATTCCCGCTTGTTCCGACGGAAATCATTCCGGTGAGGCGCAGGTTCTTCGATTACACAGCTAAGTACGAAGCCGAAGCGCACGAAGAAATAACGCCGGCGAGAATCCCCGCGCCGTACTTGAAAGAAGTACGGAGGATCGCGCTTGCCGCCCACAAGCTTATCGGGGCGAGACATTTTTCGAGGACCGATATGATTATCGGGAAGGATAAAAAGATCTACGTCCTCGAGATCAACACGATCCCGGGCCTTACGGATCAGAGTTTGGTGCCGCAGGAAGCGGAAGCGTATGGCATTCCGTTCCCGAAGTTTTTGGACATCATTTTGGAATCGACCTTAAGGGAAGGGCCGAGGAAGAAATCTCCACAGAGAAAAGTTTGAAGAGCGGATTTCTCGTTTTTCCTCCCAAACACGCTATGCCAAACCCCAGCGTGATTTAGCCGCTCGCTCTTGGCCTCCGAGACGTTTTTGTCGGAGAAACGAGAAATCTGCCCTTTGCTTGAGAGAGATTTCTTTGGTAAGATTGGTTATTATGCGCCAGTCGGAACTTTTCTTTAAAACGCAAAAGACGCCGCCGAAGGACGAGGTAGCCGTGAACGCCCAGCTTTTGATTCGGGCGAATTTCGTCCATAAGCTCATGGCCGGCGTCTATTCGTATTTACCGCTCGGTTTTCGTGTGCGTGAAAAAATCATGAAAATCATCCGGGAAGAAATGGATGCGCTCGGCGCCGCGGAACTTTTGATGCCGTCCCTCCAGCCGAAGTCGGCATGGGAAGCGAGCGGCCGGTGGGAAGGTCTTGTAAAGATCATGTATCAATTTCAGGATCATTCCGGCCGCGACGTCGGCCTTGGCGTGACGCACGAAGAGATCGTGGCGCTCCTCGCGCAAGGGATCATCGATTCCTATGCGGATCTCCCGAAGTACGTGTACCAAATCCAAGCGAAATTCCGGGATGAGCCGCGGGCGAAGTCGGGGATTCTTCGGGGACGCGAATTTACCATGAAAGATATGTACAGTTTCCACGCGAACGAAGCCTCGCTCAATGATTTTTACGAGAAAAGCAAGAAGGCGTACCTGAACGTTTTCGAGCGGTGCGGCCTCAAGGCATACGTGACCGAAGCGTCCGGCGGAGATTTTTCCAAAAGCTATTCCCATGAATTCATGGTTGAAACGCCGGCAGGCGAAGATGAAACATACCTTTGCCGCCTTTGCCGCTTCGCGCGGAATAAAGAGATCGCCGATTTCAAAAAGGGCGAGCGGTGCCCTTCGTGCACAGTGGGCGTCCTCGAAAAGGTGAAGACCGTGGAGGTGGGGAACATCTTCAAACTGGGAACGAAATATTCCGAAGCGGCGAATTTGAATTTTAAGGACAAAGAAGGTACTCTGAAACCCGTTGTTATGGGGTCGTACGGCATCGGGGTGGAGCGCCTTATGGGAACCGTCGTCGAAGTCCATCACGATAAAAAGGGTATTGTGTGGCCCGAAACGGTTGCGCCGTTCAAGGCCCATCTCCTCCTTCTCGGGGAGCCGAACGAAGAGCTTCAGAAATTCGCGGATGGGGTATATAATGAACTCGAAAAAGCGGGCATTGAAACGCTCTTCGACGACCGAACGAAGGTTTCGGCGGGGGAAAAGTTCTACGACGCCGATCTCATTGGAATACCCTCGCGGATCGTTGTGAGCGAAAAGACGATGATCCAGGACAAGGTGGAAGTGAAGAAAAGGAATGCCGAAGAATCGAATCTTATGAAGGTCAAAGATTTTGTGCAACACATTAAAAAGTAAAGCGTATGATTGTGAAAAAAATAGTCGGCGTTGATCTCGGAACCGACACGACACAAGTGTATTTGAAGGGAGTGGGGATCGTTTTGAACGAACCTTCGATCGTCGCATTCAACAACCGGACGAATCGGGTGATTGCCGTGGGTCTCGAGGCTAAACGGATGCTTTCGCGGACGCCTTCCCATGTAACGGCCCTGCGGCCGATCACAAACGGCGTTATTGCCGATTTCGACATGGCAAAGGAGATGATTCAGCGCTTTTTCAAGACGAAAACGCTGCCTTGGTCGTGGTTCACGGAGACGATCGTTTCCGTGCCGACGAACTTGACCGAAGTGGAACGGAAATCCGTGGAAGATCTTTTTAAGGAAATCGGCGTCAGCAAGGTGTATCTCGTCGAGGAGCCGGTCGCGGCAGCTTTGGGGAGCGGGCTCGATATCGTGCGCCCGACGGCACATTTGGTCGTCGACATCGGTGCCGGCACGACCGACATGGCCATCATTTCCATGAACGGCATCGTCGTCTCGCGGCGCTTGAAGATTGCGGGCGACCATTTCAATCAAGAAATCATCCGGGGGGTGAAAGATGAAATGAAGCTTTATATCGGAGAACCGACGGCCGAAGAAATAAAGATAGCCGTCGGATCCGCCATCCCGCAGTTGGAAAAGTTGGACATCGTGATCCGGGGACGCGACGCGGTTTCCGGTCTTCCTCGGGAGACCAGTATTCGCGACACCCAAGCCCGCTATTGGCTCTTGAAATCCTTGAAGGTGATGGTCGACAGCTTGAAAGAGCTTATTGATATTACGCCGCCGGAGCTTACGGGAGACATTTATAAGAACGGCATTTATCTTTGCGGAGGTGGGAGCCTGCTTCGCGGCGTGGGGCAGCTTTTCGAAAAAGAAATCGGAGTGAAAGTTCACTTGGTTGATGAGCCGCTCCTTTGCGTCATTCGGGGGGTGGGGATCATAGCCGAGAATATGAGCTTCTATGACGGCGTGCTGGAAAGCTTTTCAACACCTTCGCCTATCAAAGTATGAGAGCAGTCAAAGTGTCGGTTTTGAGCTTTGCCGTTCTTATTCTGGCGCTTCTTTTCTTTTTATTCAGACAAAGCATCTTTTTGTTCCTTCAAAATCTCAGGATGGCCTTTGCGGGGACAGCAGACACGAGTTTGAGTTATCAAAGCCTTTTGGATTTCAAAATGGCTGCGGAAGGCTCGTCTTCGAAAAGTTCGACACCTGCCACTTCGACGGACACGATGGATGGATATCGTGTCATCGGAGCAAACGTGTTTTCGAGCTACCCCTTCAACAACTACTCGCTTCTCGTCGTGAATGCCGGGTCGAACGAAGGTCTTGCGGTCGGCATGCCGGTCCTTGCCGGAAACAACGTCCTCTTGGGAAAGATTACGTCCGTGTCGGTTCATGCGTCGGAGGTGCAGACCTTCTTCGATCCGTCGTGGAAAAGCTCCGTTTTCGTCGGAGATGCGAAAACGAGCGGCCTTTTGGACGGCGGGCCGTCGCCTTTCGTCGATTTTATACCAAAAAACGCGACAACGAGCGCCGGAATGATCATCACGAACGCCGATGCCGGTTTCCCTTTGGGACTCCTCGTGGGATCCGTTGATTCGGTGCAAAGCATCAATAACAACCTCTGGCAAAGTGCAAAGATAAAGACGCTTTTCGACTTGTCGTCGCTGCGCCAGGTCTTCATCGTTACCAACTTTAAGTAATTTTCCATGAAAGAAACTTACGTATTGTCGTCATTTTTGGCGGTATCCGTCCTCATTGCTCTTGTGTTCGTGTCGCGGGTGTTCGCGATCGGCGGCGTGAATCCCGATCTTCCGTTGCTTTTCTTCGCATGGCTTTCAAGCTTTCCTTCGAAAAAGAAAGTCGGGTTCCGAAGCTTCCTTTTTCTTCTCGTTGTTTTTTCTTGCGTCGTGTTTTTTTTGGGAAAGTTTTGGCTTCCCGAGATCGCCATCTTCGATATTGTCGTTTTAGATTGTTTTTACGCCTCAAGGTTCTTGACCGCCAATTGGTTTCTGAATTTTCTTATCCTTCAAATCGCGGCCGCATTCGTTTTTTACGGCGCTTCGGCCCTTATCCTAAGGTCGCCTTTCATCTTCCCGCTCGTTCTTCTTGAGGCGGTTTATGGCATCGTTATTTCTTTGATTGCTTGGCCGATTGCAAGAAAGATAATCGTATGAACAAGAGCGATCTGCACTTGAGCGACGTTTTGACCGACGAATACTCGGAAGATGATTTCATCGAGATTCCTCTTTCGGATCGGGCCTTCCGGTATTTTTTCTTCATTGCAGCGATCGTCTTTACCATCATTCTCGTGCGTTCATTTTATCTCGGCGTCTCGAGGAACGGCTTTTATGCCGGAAAGGCCACCGACAACGTTTCAAACTTGAGTGTGGAGGTCGCTCCGCGCGGGATCATCAACGATACCTTCGGGAATCCGCTCGTCGAGAACGCCCCTTCGTTCAACGTTTTCGTTTCTCCCGTCGATCTTCCGAAGGATGAGATCGCCAGGAACGGCGTTTTGGATTCGGCGATCGCGACGCTCAACTTGAACAAAGCGTCGACGACGGCGGAACTTTCGAGCGCGAGTTCCAATCCGGCGGATAAGATCCTTTTGAAAAGCGACATCGATCACAATGAATTGATAAGTCTTTCGAGTCAAAACCTGCCCGGCATCGAAATCCTGCCGTCGTTCAAGATGGTCGATACGACGCCTTTGAAATTCTCTCATCTCATCGGTTACTCTTCGCTTGCGACAGCGGACGACCTGAAAAACAATCCGGATTTGACGTCGAACGATCTGGTCGGCAGGGCCGGCCTCGAGGAGTATTACGACAATTATTTGCGGGGAATAGATGGCAAGCAGGTGTTCCTTACGAATGCAGCCGGCAAGGTTCAAGGCGAGAACGTGGTACGGAATCCTGTGCAGGGCGACACGGTGAACACGTACATCGACTCCGGCCTGCAGAGCTATTTTTACGACAGCCTGCAAAGCGACATCAATGCCCTCGGAAGAAATATCGGAGCCGGCATTGCCATGGATCCGCAAAACGGCCACATTTTGGCCCTCTTCAATATCCCGGGATACGACCCTAATAACATTGCGAGCTATTTGAACGCCCCCTATCAGCCGCTTTTCAATCGTGCCGTGTCAGGTCTTTACAGCCCCGGATCGACGATCAAGCCGCTCGTCGCAACGGCAGCTTTAACGGAAGGTATCTTGGACCCGAATCATCAAATCTTTTCGCCCGGCTATCTTTATGTTCCGAATCCGTATGATCCTTCGCACCCCACGAAATTCCTGGACTGGCAATACCAAGGCTGGGTCGATATGTATTCGGCTCTCGCACGATCGAGCGATGTTTACTTTTATGAAGTGGGCGGCGGCTTCGGGGACCAACAGGGACTCGGCATTACGCGTCTCAAGGAATGGTGGCAAAAGTTCCTTCTCGAAAAGCCGACCGGGATCGATTTACCGGGCGAAGAAAGCGGCTTTTTGCCCGATCCCGCATGGAAGCAAAGGACCCAGCATACGGCGTGGACGCTCGGGGACACCTTCAATGTTTCGATCGGCCAAGGAGCTCTCACCGTGACGCCCATTGAACTTTTGAACTATATAAGCGCGGTTGCGAACGGCGGAAAGCTCTATAAGCCGGAAATCATGAAGAATGTTGTGGATCAAAACGGCAACGTCATCGTGCAAAGCGAGCCGCAGGTCTTGAGCGATTTAAGTTCCGAGATCGGAAAGTATTTGCCGCTCGTGCAAAAGGGAATGGAAGACGGCGTTTCGAAGCCGTACGGCACTGCTTATATGCTTCACGATTTGCCGATTCAAGTAGCGGCGAAGACGGGTTCGGCGCAGGTCAAGAACAATGCCGAGACGAATGCCTTTTTCGTGGGGTACGCTCCCGCGCAAAACCCCCAAATTGCCATCGTGATCCTGGTTGAAAACGCCAAAGAAGGAAGCTTGAATGTTGTGCCGGTGGCGCGCGATGTCTTTCTGTGGTATTATGAAAATCGCCTGAAAAACCAGTCAAATCAATAAAAAAATGGCTAAAAACTACTTAACGAAGGAAAGGTACGAAGAGCTGAAAAAGGAGCTCGATGAGCTGAAACTCGGTGGCCGCCAATCGGTCGGGGAAAGGCTTCGGCACGCAAAGGAGCTCGGTGATCTCTCTGAAAACGCCGAATATCAAGCCGTTCGTGAGGAACAAGGCCTCCTTGAAAAAAGAATCGCGGATTTGGAGGATCTCTTGGAGAATTCGTCGCTCATCGACAAAGCGGGCGGCGGGGAAATGGTGAAAGTAGGATCCAATGTCGACTTGAAGAAGAACGGAGCGGAAACGGTGTCGTACACCGTCGTCGGTTCCAATGAAGCCGACCCGACGAAGGGATTGATTTCTAACGCTTCTCCCTTGGGGAAGGGTCTTTTGGGAAAGAGGGTAGGCGATCTTGTTACGGTAAGCGCCCCCAAGGGGAAGATGGAATATACCATCTTGAAGATCAAGTAAGGCAAAACAGATGCTCGAGGATATCATCGGAGAGCGAAAACAAAAGCTTGAAAAATGGAGAGCGTTTAGCGATCCGTATCCGCCGCGGGTCAAGAAAAGCGACGGCGCCAAGTTTTTGGTGGAACATTTTTCGAAACTCGCGAAAGCCGGCAAAAAAGTTTCCTTGAATGGAAGGGTGACAAGCGTCCGTGATCAAGGAAACATCCTCTTCGTCGACCTACAGGACGAATCCGGCAGAATGCAGGCGGTTGTGAACAAGCGGGAAACGAAGAATTTCCCCACCGTCAAAACTTCGCTCGACGCGGGGGATTTTCTGTCCGTTTCGGGAACGCTTTTCAAGACTAAGAAAGGCGAAAAAAGCATTCTCGTGAAAGAGGCGCTCATCATCGTAAAAAGCTTGCGCCCGATCCCGAAGGAGTGGTTCGGCTTGGAAGACGTTGAAACGAAGCTTCGCAAGCGCTACCTCGATTCGATCGTGAATCCTGGCGTCCGCGAGCTTTTCAGAAAAAAGAATTCGTTTTGGCGGACTGTTCGGGACTTTTTGATGGACGAAGGGTTTTTGGAAGTCGAGAACCCCGTTTTGGAGGCGGTGCCCGGCGGCGCGGAAGCGGAACCGTTCGTAACGCATCACAATGCGCTCGATGAAGATTTTTATTTAAGGATTTCACTCGAGCTGCCCTTAAAAAAGATGCTCGTCGGCGGTTTCGAAAAGGTTTTCGAGGTCGGCCGCATCTTCAGGAACGAAGGCATCGACCGGGAACATTTGCAGGATTACACGCAAATGGAAGTATATTGGGCGTATGCCGATTACAACGACATGATGAAACTCACGGAAAAGCTCTATAAGAAGATCGTGAAGAATATCTGCGGCTCGATGAAGTCGAAGAGGGGAAGCGAAACCATCGACTGGGGCAAGCCATGGAAAAGGGTGGAATACTTCGATCTTTTCAAAAAATATGCCGATTTGGATCTCGCAAAAGCTTCTTTGGAGGACTTGAAACGCGAAGCGAAAAAATTGAAGATCGACTTCGGGTCGGGCGACGGCAAGGGAAGGCTCATCGATCTTATCTACAAGAAAACGGTACGGCCGGATCTTGTTCAGCCGTGCTTCTTGGTGAATCCGCCGGTTGAAATAGAACCGCTTGCAAAGCGGATCCCCGGTGATCCCCGTCGGGTTGAACGATTCCAAGTCATGGCCGGGGGGACCGAGCTCGGCAAGGGGTTCTCGGAGCTTAACGACCCCATCGACCAAAAAAAGCGGTTCGAAGAACAAGCGGCTCTCCGGGAAGGCGGCGATCGGGAAGCGCAAATGATGAACGAGGATTTCGTGGAGGCCTTGGAATACGGCATGCCGCCGGCGGCCGGATTCGGGATGTCGGAGCGCGTTTTTGCGATCCTTATGGATATGCCCATCCGGGAAGCGGTGTATTTCCCGCTGATGCGGCGGGAGAAATGACAAAACTCAAATGACAGATTTCAAATCAATGTCAAAAGTCGGGAATGTCGAAGATATTTTTAATATTTGGTCATTTGGATTTGATTTGACATTTGGATTTTGAAATTAGGATTTTAAAAGATATGCTTGATGTAAAACTCATACGGGAAAATCCCGAGAAGGTAAAAGCGGGAGTCGTCAAAAAGAAGATCGATCCGAAGCTCGTCGACAAATTTTTGCGCCTCGACGAAGAATGGCGGGTAAAGACGAAGGCCTTGGACGATCTTGCCGCGGAACAAAACGCCATAAGCCGCGAAATGGGCAAAAGTCAAAGTCAGGATCTTTTGAGCAAGGCGCAGCTTTTGAAGCAGCGGATCGCCGACATCGAAGCCGAACGCGATGTCTTATCTTCCAAGCGGGACGACATCTTGAACAAACTGCCGAACTTGCCGTTCGACGACGTTCCGCTCGGCAAGGATGAATCGGAAAATAAAATTCTCCGCGAGATTAGCAAAAAGAAAAATTTCAAATTCAAGCCGAAGGATTATCTCGCGATCGCCGAAAAGTTGGGGATTATAAATGTTAAAAAAGCGACGGAAATAGCCGGCTCGCGATTCGGTTATTTGATGGGCGATGCTGCTCTTCTTGAATTCGCACTCGTAAGGCTGGCCTTCGACACGCTCGTCGAAGAGGGATTCACGCCGGTCGTTCCGCCCGTCATGATAACGCCTGCGGTTTATCGGGAAATGGGGCGCCTTGCGGCCGATCAAAAAGAAGACAAGTATTACCTCCCGAAAGATGAATTGTATTTGGTCGGCAGCGCCGAACATACGATGGGACCTTTGGGAAGAGGAGAGGTTTTTGAGGTTTCTTCGCTGCCCAAGCGGTTCGTCGGGTTTTCGACGTGCTTCCGGCGTGAAGCGGGATCGTACGGCAAGGATACGAAGGGGATCTTAAGAGTCCATCAATTCGACAAAGTCGAGATGTATTCTTTTGTGCAACCGGAAAATTCCGAACGCGAACACCAATTCCTCTTGAGTATGCAGGAAAAGTTGGTCGGCGCCTTGGAACTTCCGTACCGGATCGTGGAAATCTGCACGGGCGACATGGGATGGACCGATGCTCGGCAGTTCGACGTCGAAACATGGATGCCCGGCCAAGGGGAAGCGGGCGAATACCGCGAAACCCATTCGTGCTCCAACACCACCGATTTTCAAACACGCGGCATCAACGCGAAATACAAGACGAAAGAAGGCAAAAAAGAATTCCTGTACGCTTTGAATGCGACCGGATTCGCCATTGGAAGGATCTTGATCGCCATCATTGAGAATTACCAAACCGAAGACGGGGGAGTGGAAGTTCCGAAAGTACTGCGCGATTATCTCAGAAAAGATAAAATAGGATCGTGAAGAAATTCTTCAAATTCGTTTTGGGGGTCGTCATTCTTGCCGGGGCGCTTTACATTTGTTATCTCGGGTACGCCGAATGGTACCTTGCGGGAGGGGTCTCGAAAGCCGCCAATGCGGTGCGGCAAAACGCCTCAACCACCCTCGCGAATGTGAAAAGCTCCGTCATCGCGGGGGCCGAAAATCTCATCGCGAAGAATGCGGCCGCTATCATGAAATATGTGGGGGATCAGTTGTCCTCGGTGGGAAATAGCTTGGTTCCCGACTCATCGACTTCGACAACTTCTTCGACTCCGCCGTCCTTCTTCGACAACCAAGTGATACCCGTTTCTTCCTCGACGCCGGGTTCGTTTTCTGTTCCGCCGCCGGCCGTTTCCCTTTTGACGCATGTGAATTCCCCGGTTTCCATTTCTCTCGTCGCAAGCGGAGCATACGAAGTGAAATGGGGGGACGGAACGCTTGAAGATGGAACGGCAAGCGGTACGTCGAGCATTACGATCGTTTCTCACAGCTGGAAAAAACCCGGCGACTATACCATTACGGTCACGACGGGGATTTCATCGGGCGGCAGTTTTTACTCGTTGCCGATAAGAGTGTTAGAATAGGGAGTGATGAAGGATGTTTTGGAAAAATACCGCGTAACGGGGGAGCGGAAAGCCAAGAAAAAACGATTCAAGTTTTACCTGCTTCTCGGTCTCTCCGTGGTGGCGCTTTTACTTTTGATCTTTGCGGCAAAACTCGCCATTTCGTGGCAAGGACTCGCGGTTTCTTCCATTTCGGTCTCCAATCCGACGACCCTTCCCGACGCGGCGATCGTGACCGCGTTGCGGAACGAGATGCTGCAAAGCAAGCTGCGGGCCGTGATCGGCCCCGGCAACATCCTTTTTTGGGGGCTGGGAGCGAAACCGGCATCCTTGGAGACCTTGCCTGAGCTTCGAAGCGTTACCGTGGATTCCAATCTTTTCAAGAAAACCGTTTCCATCAATGCCATTCCGCGGTCGCCGTTCGGCGTGATTTGCGAAGCGACGACGACCACCTGTTTCACGTTCGATGACAACGGTATCATTTTTTCCGCTTCGCCGGACGTCGAGGGTCCCCTCATTTTGAAGGTCAACGATATGACGGGGAGGAATTTGATCCTCGGGGAGACCATCCTGCCGCAAGCCAGCTGGTTCAAGAATTTTATGTCCGTTATCCAGGGATTTTCCGCGGCTCACCTTGCGATTAAGGAGGTCGACTTCAACGATCTTTCGCTCCGGGAATGGCAAGTAGTGCCGCTTCAAGGGCCGGTTTTTTATTTCAGTTTCGATTTTGCTCCCGACAACCTCGGCTATCTTTTGTCGACGCTCGCGGAGCGAATGAATTTCGCGAAGACGACCTACGTGGATTTCAGGGTTTTGGACCGCATTTACTACAAATGAAGCTGAGTTGATTTCTCCAAGGCACCTTTGGTGCCCCGCTTGCTTAAAGAGAGGCCCCCGAGCACCAGCGGCGCTCGGGGGCAAGTTGTGTTATTATTAAACAAAACCATGAGACGATTCAAGCAAAAGAATGGCTTCTCATTGATAGAGCTTTTGATCTACGTCGCGATTTTCGCGGTGGTTTCCATCTTTTTGGTCGCGATACTCACGACGTTCACCAGGATCCAAGTTCGGCAAACCGCTTCCAACGAAGTGAACCATCAAATCAGCTTCGTTTCGAGCGTGGTAAAGCAAATGGTCCAAAATTCCAGTTTGATCGACATGACGGACGGCGTTACGACATCGACCATCAACCTTCGGATGGCGTCATCGTCTGCCGATCCCACACTCGTTTACGCGAGCGGCACAGTTGTGTATTTGGAACAGGGAAGCTCTTCTCCTGTTGCTCTCACGAACTCGAACGTCGATGTGACCAACTTTTCCGCGACGAAATACGAAAGTCCCGGGGGAGCTTCGATCGTCCAGGTCAATATGTCTTTGGCATACAACAATTCCAGTCCCGCAAGCCGATTCACTCAGTCGCTTCAAATCGCCGCGGCGAGGATTTCGGCGGCGACCTTCGACTCGTCGCTCTATCCGGCAAGTTCGACATCGTTGGATCTGGGGAGTGCGGCGAACCCTTGGGGAAACGGCTACTTCAGCCAAAACTTGAACGTTTCCGGAGAAGTCTATTCCGGATCGGGCGTTTCCGGCGCAACGGCCCTGAAAGCGAACGGCAACGTCGGTTTTTCGGCCGCTTCACAGGGATTGATCCTCAAGTCTTCCGGCGGTACCTGCTTCTTGGTCGGCGTGAACGCATCCGGAACGCTTACGACGACCGTCGCCACCTGCCCGTAGGGGAGCGTCGGGAACAGGAATGTCCTTTCGTTCATAAGGCCCTCGCCCGCTAAAATTCTCCTCGCTTCTCGTTGGAATCAAGCCACGAAATATCGAACTCAATTATTCGAATCGGATCTATATGTCGAAGGATGGAATGGATCTCTATACGAATACCAAAACGGAAGCGTGTTACGAATCGGTACAATGCGAAAATTCCTACGGCCTTAAATTTTGCCAGTATTGCGATGGCTGTTCAGATTCCGTCTTTCTTTACAATTGTAAGGGTTGCCAAAATTGTTTCGGGTCAACCAATCTCCGGAACAAGCAATACTACTTTTTGAACCAGCCGTGCACGAAGGAAGAGTATCAGGGAAAAGTGTCAAAAATCGACCTGGGGAGCCGGATGCAAGTCGCGGAGTGGAAAGCGAAATTCGATGACTTGAAAAAGAAATCTCTCCACAAATATGCCGAGATTCTGAAATCGGTGAATTGTACGGGTGACAACCTTAAGAACTCGAAAAATTGCCGCAATTGTTTCGATTTCTCAGGTGACGGTTACGAAGATACAAGCTACTCGCATTATGTGGGTCTCGGGATTAAGGACTCATCCGATGTGTACGGTCTGAGCAGGGGAGAGCTCCTTTACGAGTCTCTTTCCCTCGGTTTCGAATCGACGGAGAATTCCCGCTATATCTGTAGTCAGTTCATCAAGGGAAGCTCCGATATTTCGTATTCTTATAATTGCACTTCTTCCCACAATCTTTTCGGTTGTTACGATCTCCGCAATAAAGAATATTGCATCCTGAATAAGCAATACACGAAGGAAGAATATGATGCGATTGTTTCCAAAATCATCGACCAGATGAGTGCCATGCCGTACATGGATCAGGAAGGAAGGGAATACAAATATGGAGAATTCTTCCCCATCGATTTTTCCCCATTTGCATACAATGAGACAATCGCTCAGGAATATTTTCCCCTGACAAAAGAAGAAGCGGTTTCCCGAGGATATCGTTGGAAAGATCCTGAAAGCAAAAATTATCAAATTACCAAGAAATCGTCAGACCTTCCGGATAACATAAAAGATGTTGATAATTCAATATTGAATGAAACCATCGGATGCGAACACGAAGGGAAATGCAATGAACAATGCACGATGGCTTTCAGGATCATCCCTCAAGAGCTCCAGTTTTATAGAAGAATGAATCTACCTCTCCCAAGGCTCTGTCCGAACTGTCGGCATTACCAGCGATTGAAGTAGAGGAATCCGCTTAAATTGTGGCACCGGAAATGCCAATGTGCAGGGGCTAAATCCGAGAATGGAGTTTACGCTAATACCTCGAAGCATGACCATGGCGATAATCACTGCCCCAACGAATTTGAAACCTCCTACGCCCCCGGCCGCCCTGAGATCGTCTACTGCGAGCAGTGCTACAACTCCGAGGTTGCCTGAAGAGGGTGGTATACTATAGTATACCACCTGAATTTTTGAGGAATGTAGGATCGTTCGGACATCGTCCACTCCTGCGCTATGCACGCTTCTGTACCAGCCCCCCAAGGGGGGTTTTAAAGATTGGATTTTTGTTGGATAATTTCAATTATGGGCGAAGGTAAGTCGAAAACCCAATTAAGGATTACCATCCCGATCGTTTCAGTAATTGTTGCTATTTTAGCTCTCGCTGCAAACGTCTTTTACTCAAGGTTGATTAATCGTCCCTATCTAGGACTCTCGGCTGACTCCATTAGAGAAGTAAGTGATTATGATGCAAGCACTCATTCGGGAGCACTTCGTATTCAATTAGCATTAAAAAATTATGGAAATTTGCCAACAGAATTTACTGCAACGGTTTTAAATTGGCCTGGTGCAGTCGAGCCATTTCAGAATAAAGAAAGTTTTGTTATGCCTACCCAAGGCATGTTATTGTCGTGGGATCTTACATTCCCTCAGTCTATTTCATCCGTATGTGACTTACCCGATCCTACAGTAGAAGTCCAATACGATAACCACACCCTTGTTATCCAATCAAAGTGGATTCCAGACCCATCGGTAAGTAGTAGCAGTACTATCGGTGGACCATTCTATGCCGTTAGACTTCACTGTAACGGTACATCTACACAGAGAGAGGGACAAATATGGTTCATAGAGAATAGTAATTAGAATCGTTTAGAAAAGGAGTAGGAGAATCCTGTTCCTGAACGAGTATTGCCGGAAAGAGCTTAAAATCACCTACGACAATGCATAGCCTCCCGGGGGCTTCGCACCGGGAGGCGCGCTTTTACTCAACTTCTAGGAGGATACCTTATTCTGCGAGAAAACCGTCTCGCGGGTTGAATATATTTATTAACCTCTCAAAGGAACAAGAGAATCCTATTCCTAAA
>CAZMFA010000006.1:0-28735 GCA_964565515.1 uncultured Candidatus Saccharibacteria bacterium
TGTCGCTTGCGATCGGCAAAGGAGGCCAAAACGTCCGCCTTGCGGCGAAACTGACCGGCTGGAAGATCGATGTCCGGTCGCAGTCGAATCCGGAGGAAGTTCAAGAAGGCGGGGTTGCAGCGAGCGGCGGCATAGATGACGACGATGAAGTGACCGCGAATGTGGTGGAAGAAACGGCCGTCGACGACGAAGATGAAGACAACCCGAAACTCGACGTCGATGTTTTGGAAAATGAAAATAAGAAGGATAAAAAAGAAGTCGAATAGTAATACCAATAAATAATCAAGAACCATGAATTATTTGATTTTCGGCCCCGTCGTTCTTGCGGTCCTTTATACCGCGTACCTCGCGCTGTGGCTTAAGAAGCAAGGTTCAGGGAGTGATAAGATGAAGGAGATCTCGAGGGCGATCCAAGAGGGGTCATCCGCCTATCTCGGTCGGCAGTATAAAACGGTCGGCATCGTTGCGATCGTTCTCTTTGTTGTAATTTATCTCGCGCTCGGCTGGCTTACGGCCGTGGGATTTTTGGTCGGCGCCGCCGCATCGGCCCTTGCCGGGTTCCTCGGCATGAGCGTTGCCGTCCGATCGAATGCAAAGACGACGGATGCAGCGAGCCGCGGATTGAAGTCGGCGCTTTCGCTCGCTTTCAAAGCCGGATCGGTCACGGGACTCCTCGTCGTCGGTCTCGGTCTCCTTGCGGTCTCGGGATTTTTCCTGGTGACGCATGACATCAGAAGCTTGATCGGCCTCGGATTCGGCGCGAGCTTGATCTCGGTCTTTGCCCGCCTCGGCGGCGGTATTTTCACGAAAGCGGCGGATGTCGGAACCGACTTGGTCGGAAAAGTTGAAGCCGGCATTCCGGAGGACGATCCGCGGAATCCTGGCGTGATCGCCGACAACGTCGGCGACAATGTCGGCGACTGTGCCGGCATGGCCGCCGATCTTTTTGAGACCTATGCCGTAACCTTGACCGCATCGATCTTGATCGGAAGCGCGCTTGCGCTTTCCGGCGCACAGCTCATTTTTCCGCTTGTCTTGGGCGGCCTTGCGATCATTGCATCCATTGTTGGGAGCTTCTTCGTGAAGCTCGGTAAGAGCGAATCGATCATGGGCGCGCTCTACAAAGGACTTGCTGCTGCGTTGGTTGTGGCGGCGATCTTATTCTATTTTGCCGCTCAGTCGTTCATGGGCGGAAATGCCATGACTATATTCTTTGCGAGCCTTATCGGCCTTCTTGTTACGGCCCTCATGGTCGTCATCACGGACTACTACACTTCGAAAAAGTACAAGCCGGTGAGGAGCATCGCCGATGCCTCGAAGTCGGGACACGGAACGAATATCATTATCGGCCTTTCGGTCGGCATGGAATCGACATTCCTGCCCATTCTCGTGATTGTGGGCGGCATCATCGGATCGTATCTGCTTGCGGGGATCTACGGCGTCGCGATTGCCGCCGTTTCAATGCTTTCCGTCGCCGGCATCATTGTTTCCATCGATTCGTTCGGACCGATCACGGATAATGCCGGCGGCATCGCCGAAATGAGCGGTGCCCCGGAAGATGTCCGGAAGATCACGGACGCGCTGGATGCTGTCGGGAATACCACGAAGGCGGTGACGAAAGGATACGCCATCGCATCCGCCGGTCTCGCGGCCCTCGCGCTTTTCAGCGCGTACACGGATGCGGTACAAAAAGCTTCCCCGGGTGTGACCTTCGACATCCAAAATCCGTACGTTTTGATCGGTCTCATTTTGGGGGCTGCCATACCGTATCTCTTCGGATCGATGGCTATGAAATCGGTCGGTCGTGCTGCCGGCTCCATCGTCGAAGAGATTCGAAGGCAGTTCCGGGAAATCAAGGGACTGCTCGAAGGTTCGGCGAAGCCGGACTACAAGAAGGCCGTCGATATCGTGACGAAATCGGCCTTGCGGGAAATGATCGTCCCGGCGCTCCTGCCGATCGTCATGGTGCTCCTCGTCGGATTCATTTTCGGAAAGGAAGCGCTCGGCGGATTTTTGATCGGCACGATCGTTTCGGGACTCTTCATCGCCATTTCCATGACCTCCGGCGGAGCCGCATGGGACAACGCGAAGAAATACATCGAATCGGGTAACTTCGGCGGCAAGGGTTCGGAAGCTCACAAGGCGGCCGTGACCGGCGACACCGTCGGCGATCCATACAAGGATACTGCGGGTCCCGCGATCAACCCCTTGATCAAGGTGATCAATATCGTAGCCCTCCTTATCGTTCCCTTCCTTTAGTATCCGTCTATGAAGAAAGAAACGCCGCTTTCTAAAGCGGCGTTTCTCTTTTACAATGAGGAAAATGGACTTCAAGGGTAAAAAGGTCTTGGTGATGGGGCTTGGGATCTTGGGCGGCGGCATCGCAACGGCCAAATGGCTCGTGCGCCACGGCGCCCATGTCACCGTAACCGATGTGCGGACGAAAAATGAGCTTGCCGATTCGATCCGGTTACTCGGGAGCGCGGCAAGGAAAATGAAGTTCGTTCTCGGTGAACATCGGAAAGGGGATTTCGAGCGGAACGGCATCATCGTCGTGAATCCTGCCGTACGGCGCGAAAGCGAATACCTCGCTGTCGCAAAGAAGCGCAAGCGGCCTTTGGTGAATGATGCGCGGATATTTTTCGACATCGTGGAAAATCCGGTGATCGCCGTCACGGGAACTCGGGGAAAGACGACCACGACGAATTGGATAGCGCATTTCTTGAGGACAAGGAATAAAAACATCGCAGCTGCGGGAAATTCATCCGCTGTCGCGCTCCTCGATTTGGCGGATCGTTTGAAGAGCAAAAAAATGCCGGTGGTCGTCGAGCTTTCATCGTGGCACATGGAGCGCTTGCCGGGATCGAAGCATGCGCCGGAGATCGCCGTCATAACGAACCTTTATCCCGACCACTTGAACCGCTATAAAGGAATCAAGGAGTATGCACGCGCGAAGGCGGGCATATTCAAGGGGCAAAAAAAGGACCAAAAGCTGATTTTGAATTATGACAATGCATGGACTAAGTTTTTTTTGAAGCTGCACCCGGAAGCGAAGATCTATTTCTTTTCCTCGAAACGCTTGCCGAAAAGCAAGAGCGGGATCTTCATGAAAGAAGGGTCTTTGTTCTTCCGGGAACAAGGGCGAAGTGAGAGGGTGGTTTCGGAAAACGCGGTTTCATTGGTTCGGAAGAGGGGGGAACACAACGTGATGAATCTCATGGCTGCGGCTCTTGCTGCGCACCTTGCCGGCATTTCTTGGTTCGAAGTTGCGGCGGCGGCAAGGAATCTGCCTGAAATAAAATACCGCGAGGAAACGATCCTTGAAAAAGAAGGCGTGAGAGTGATCAACGATTCCGCTGCAACGTCGCCCGATGCCGTGATAGCGGCCATGCGGAGGTTCCACGGTGACGGCCGGCTGGTCTTGATCACCGGCGGAACCGACAAAAACCTCGATTTCAAGCCGCTTGCGAAAGAAATAGGGGGCATGCTTGCGCCGGAAGACGTCTTTTTCTTGGATGGCAGCGCGACCAAGAAGCTTCTTGCCGGACTCAAGAAGCTGGATTATTTTAAAAAAAAGGAACCTCAAGTTTTTGAGGGTCTCGAAGGCATTTTGAGCGGAGTGAAAGCTCTACTTCCTAAGCCCTCCGCCTTGAATCCCGTCGTAATTCTTTTTTCTCCCGGCGCCGCGAGCTTCGAGAAATTCAAAAATGAATTCGACCGCGGGGAGATGTTCGATAAACTCGTTAAAAAAGTAATCGGTAACAAGTAACTAGTAATCAGGAGGAATAGGGCACCCGTTACTGTTTACTTGTTGCTGGTTACTCATCTAATCGGCCGCTTTTACCTTCAACTTCTTCGTCTTCGAACGGGTAAGCTTCGGCATTCGGATGGTTAAGACTCCTTTTGAAAGATTTGCCGTCGAGTGATCGGGATCGACTTCTTGCGGGAGGATGATGGATCGGGAGAACGATCCCCAAAAAAGTTCCTGATAAAAATAACTCTTTTCTTCGATCTTCTTTTCCTGCTTCCGGGTGCCTTTGACGGTCACCGATTCGGTCGTGATGTTGATCTCAAGATCGTCGTCGTCGACGCCGGCAACGGTGGATTGAACCACGATATCGTCGCCGTCGTCGTACACGTCGACTGTGAGCGTCCCTTCGCCCTCATCGGAAGAAGTAAGATGGCTCCCCCCATCTTTTCCTTCTTCTTTGTCGTCCTCGATTTTAATGGGAACCGGATCGCTCTTTATTTTAGCGAGTTCCACAAAGACGTCGTTATTCTTATTTTCTTCGTCCATATTTTCATTATACAACAACTATTCTTCGACTGAAACATCACTTCGTTTTTGAAACTCCCGCAGCCGAGCGAGCGATGTTTCAAAGTCTCCTTTTCACGCGCTCGAAGTCCGCAAGGATCCAAAAGGCGATGAAGATGAGGAAAAACGTCGGGTAGAAGACGTCGCTTGATTGGAATTGCACCACGAAGAAGTTGAAGATGGCGTGGATTGCAACCGCTATAAGAAGACCGATCCAGACTACTCCGTGCTTTTTCCCGAAACGATCACGGGCCCAGTAGTAGCCGACGATGCCGGAGGCGAGCGCGTGGAGAAGCGTGGCGCCGACGAAACGGAGGGAGACCGCATTCAGCATATCGAAAATGGTCTTCAGGTTTACGATATCGAGGCTGTTTTTTACGACGAAGAAGTTTTCTATCGTCGCAAAGCCCAAGGCCGCCGTGATCATATAGATCATGGCGTCGACGGGTTCGTCGAGATACTTACTCTCCGCGTTTACGAGATACGTTGCAAAGAATTTGAAGACCTCTTCGATGACGGCGATGCCGACAATGAAGAGAAGAATGCTGTGAAGCGGCGTCACGGCTGTTTTTTGGAATAAAAGTTCGATGAAAAGAACGGGTATGCTCGATGCCATGCCGGCAAGAAACGTTATGGCGAGCATCTTTTTCGGTTCCGGGTGCATGTCCTCTTTCAGGAAAAAGAGAAGCCAAACGAGAGCCGGAATGGCGGCAATCACGAATACCGGAATCAAATTGAGATAATCGGTTACCATTCGGTTGTCATGAGAAGTCGATCGCTCCCTCCGTCAAGGTTTTGGTAGACAGCCTCGGTTACGAAAGGCATGAAGGGGTGGAGTATTTTAAGGGACTCGACGAGGGTGTTCCGCAAGATCGCCTGCGTGGAAGACCTCGTTTTTTCGTCGCCGATTTGCTTTTTCGATTCCTCGAGATAGCGGTCGCAAAAGTCGTGCCAAAAGAAATCATAGAGTCCTTGGAGCGCTTTCGCGAACTCGAATTGTTCTATTGACTTCTCGGTTTGTTTTTTGATCTTCGAGAGTTTGGTCAGTATCGTTCTGTCCGCGGCAGTTTCCGGAGTTAATTTCAAATTTCGAATTTCAAATTTCGAATTCCCGCTTTGCTCAATAACAAAGCGGGATGCATTCCATATCTTGTTACAAAACTTCCTCCCGGCCATGACCGCCGCTTCGTCCCAACGAATGTCCTGGCCGTTTGCCTGCCAAACGACGGCAAAGCGGGTCGCGTCCGCGCCGAACTCCCCGATGTATTTCAAAGGGTCGATGCCGGTTCCCAAACTTTTCGACATTCGCTTGCCATCCTTCGTAAGGATGGTGCCGTGGACGAAGACGTTTTGGAAAGGCGGTTTCCCCATGAACTCGATTCCCGAGAAGATCATGCGCGCATCCCAAAGATTCAGGATGTCCCGCGCGTTCGAGACGAAGTTGCCGGGGTAGTAGTTTTTCCGGTCGGATTCGGTCATGCCGGCAAAAGGCCACAGTGCGGACGAGAACCAGGTATCCAACACATCAGTCGACTGGATCATGTCGCAGTGTTTGCAGAACGGGCACGCCTTCGGTTTCTCGATGGCGACAATGAATTTTGAATCAATTTCTGAACGGTTTAGTTCTTTAATGCCATTCGTCATTCGAAATCCGTCATTCGAAATTACTTCCTGTTTATTTCTGCAGAAATAAACAGGAAGTTGGTGTCCCCACCACAATTGCCTCGAGACGGTCCAGTCGCGGATATTCTCGAGCCATTCGAAATAGATCCTCTTGAAATTGTCGGGCTGAATGTCCACGTTGCCCGACTTGACCGCCTTCAAGGCGCTTTGGGCGAGCTTGTCCATTGCGAGGAACCATTGCATCGAGGGGATCGGCTCGATGATGTGCCTGCACCGGTAACAGATCGTGACGTTATGCGAATAAGGTTCTTCTTTTTCGATCAGACTCCCCGCCTTCAAGCGTTCGACGATCGCCTTCCGTGCTTCTTCCGTTTTCACGCCGGCGTACGATCCGGCGTCCGCGTTCATTTTTCCCCGTTCGTCGATGACTTGGATCGATGCGAGCTTGTGCCGCTGGCCGATCTCGAAGTCGAGGATATCGTGCGCCGGCGTGACCTTCACGGCTCCCGTCCCGAATCCGGGATCTATTTTGAGGTCGGCGACGATCGGGATCTCGCGATCCGTCAGAGGAAGGCGTACGGTCTTTCCGACGAGTTTCGTGTACCGCCCGTCCTTCGGGTTTACGGCAACGGCGGTATCGCCGAGCATCGTTTCGGGCCGCGTCGTCGCTACGATAACCTGACCGCCGTCGGTGAGAGGATACCGGATGTACCATAAAGTACCGCGTTCTTCCCGGTGTTCGAGTTCGAGCTCGGAAAGGCTCGTTCCGCATCGCGGACACCAGTTTACGGTACGCTTTCCGCGATAGACAAATCCCTTTTCGTGGTAGTGAATAAAAGCCGAAAGGACATCCTTGGCATACGCTTCATCCATCGTGAACCGGAGGCGGGACCAGTCGGCGGATACGCCGAGTTTTTTGAGCTGGTCGATGATGATGCCGCCGTATTCTTCCTTCCATTGCCAGACGCGTTTGATGAATTCCTCGCGTCCCAGTTTGAAGCGGGACGTTCCCTCCTTTTGCAGTTCCTTCTCGACTTTGTACTGCGTTGCAATACCGGCATGATCGGTACCGGGGAGCCAGAGCGTCCGGAGGCCCTTCATGCGGTAGTACCGGACGAGAATATCGGAACCGGTGTTGTCTAAAGCGTGCCCCATATGGAGCGTCCCCGTCACGTTTGGGAGGGGCATATAGACGACATAATTCTTCTTCCGTTTGCCGGGGAGTTTGTCCGGATTGAAGGAGCCGGAGTCGAGCCACATCCGGTAGATGGCGGATTCGGTTTCCTTTGGGTCGTACGGTTTCGAAAAATCGGCATTCATGGTGTCATTATGGCCGATTTTTCCCCTGAAATAAAGTTTTTCGGATCAGAGGCTCAGGTTAGCTTGAGCCGTGATGCGGCGATTCTTTTTCTTGAGCGTTTGGATGTATGCCGCGGCGGCGATCATCGCGGCGTTGTCGGTATTATATGTCATGGGAGGCGCAAAGAAATTCACTTTTAGTTTTTTGCTTGCTTTTGCGAGCGTTTCGCGGAGCGACTGGTTTGCGGCGACGCCCCCCGCGAGGATAATCGATTGCGCTTCGAATTCTTGTGCGGCACGGGTTGTCTTATAAACGAGCGTTTCGACGGCAGCCGCCTGGAAGCTCGCTGACACGTCTTCGACGAAATGTTTGTTTTTCGACTGTTCTTCGTGGTCTCTTGTATAGTAGAGCACTGATGTTTTGAGGCCGGAGAAGCTGAAGTCGTAATTCTTATCCTTCATCATCGGCCGGGGGAAGCTGATAGATTCGGCATCTCCGAGGGCTGCTGCTTTTTGAATCTCCGGTCCGCCGGGATAGGGGAGGCCGATCATGCGGGCTACTTTATCGAATGCTTCGCCGACGGCATCGTCCCGCGTTTCACCGAGCTTTTTCCATTCCGTGAGCGATTTCAAGAGGAGGAGGATCGTGTGCCCCCCGCTTACCACTAATCCAATCGCCGGGAAAGTCCGTTTAGAAATTAGAAATTTGTCATTCGAAATTCCAGTTTTCTGCGTTAGCAGAAAACTGTACAGGTGCCCTTCCATGTGGTTTACGCCGACAAGTTTCGCTTTCGGGAAATATTTTTTATGAATCTCCTTCGCGAAGTTGACGCCGGTCCAAAGAGCCGGTTCCAAGCCAGGCCCAACAGTAACCGCCACCGCGTCAATTTTTTGGATTTTTGATTTTGGATTTATTTTGTCATTAGAAATTAGAAATTCATCATTGAGAATTTGCCGATATAGTATCGGCAAATTCTTTAGGTGTTCGCGCTTGGCAATGTTGGGAACCACGCCGCCGAAAGGAGCGTGGAGCGCTATTTGGGACGAAACGATGTTCTTCGATACCGAAAAGCGAGGGGCTTTGATGCCGCCGGATGCTTCCACGAGAGCGATCGACGTCTCGTCGCAGCTTGTTTCTATCGACAGAATTTTCATGGCAGGTCGGTACTATAGAAAGTATCAAGGAACTGGAAATCGCTCAAGGGGAGGGGTATACTATCCCATATGATTCAACTGCTGTTGATTTGGAGCGATTGGGGGATCTTGCTCTTGAGGGTGGTTTTAGGGCTCATTTTCATTCGCCACGGTTTGCCCAAGATGAAGGATTTGAAGGCAACGGGCGAGAGTTTCGCTGGCATGGGGTTCAAGCCGGGGCGCTTATGGGGAACGCTCGTTGCGATCCTTGAAGTTGTCGGCGGGTTGGCCTTGATTGCCGGATTCTTCACCCAAATCGTCGCGGCACTCTTCGCTGTTGAATTCATCGTAATCCTTGCGGCCGTGAAACGGAAAAGCGGTTTCGTCGGCGGCTATGAATTCGACCTTTTGATTCTCGCGTCGGCCGTGCTTCTCGTGCTCCTCGGCGGCGGATCCGTAAGCATCGATCGTTTCCTCGGTATCCTCATTTATTAATCTTTATGCGGGTGTACGAAATAATTCCCGGCATGGCTGCTTGGGTTACCCTTCTCGGCCTTACATTCCTTTCCTGGAAGCTGCCCCAAGTGGTCGTTATTTTCATCTTACTCTACGATCTTTATTGGCTTCTCAAGCTTTTTTATTTGTTCTTGCACCTCAGGTTCGCGCTTACGCGCATGAGAAAGAATCTCAAGATCGACTGGCTTGAAAAACTGAAGGCGGAAAAGTTGGATTGGGAAAGGATCCGCCATCTCGTCATACTGCCGATGTACAAGGAGCCGTACGGCGTCGTCGATCAAAGCTTGGAAAGCTTGGTCGAGGCGAACTACCCGAAGGAAAAGATGCTCATTCTTCTTGCCTGCGAAGAGCGGGGAGGAGAAGCGGATCGCGAAACGGCGCAAAAGATAGAAAAGAAGTTCGGGTCGGTATTCGGCGGATTTGCCACAACGTTCCATCCGGCGGATTTGCCCGGCGAGCTGCCGGGGAAGGGGTCTAATGAAACGTGGGCCATCAAGCACGCTTTGCCCGATCTCGTCGACGCGCATCGCATTCCGTACGAAGATGTTTTGGTTTCGGTTTTCGACAGCGATACGAGGACAGAGAAAGACTACTTCGGCATCTTGGCGCATCACTTCCTTAAGGCGTCCAATCCCCTCCGGTCGAGCTACCAGCCCATTCCGCTCTTCACGAATAATCTCGGGGAAGCGAAATTTTTCGCGCGGCTTGTCGGTTTTTCATCGAGCTTTTGGCATTTGATGCAATCCTCGCGTCCCGAGCAGTTGGTCACTTTTTCTTCACACAGCCTTCCCTTGAAAGCTCTCGTCGACGTGGGCTTTTGGGAGACCAACCTCGTTTCGGAAGACGCGCGGATATTCTTCCAATGCTTGGCGCGCTACAAAGGCGATTGGCGGACGGTCCCGCTCCTCTACCCGGTCTATATGGATGCAGTGGTCGGAAAGAATTTTTTCGAGGCCATGAAGAATCTCTACAAGCAGCAGCGGCGGTGGGCGTGGGGGGCGGAAAACTTCGTGTATCTTGCGAGGGATTTGAAAAAAGAAAAGGGCATCCCGAAGAGGGTCAGGCGCTTTTGGCTGTGGACGGAATTCGACGGTTTCTTTTCGTGGTCGACGAGTTCATTCATCATTTTTCTTTTCGGCATCCTCCCGAATATCCTGGGGAACGAAAATTTCAAAAGCTCGATCTTGTCGTATAACCTGCCGCGAATGACAGGCGTCATTTTGAACCTTTCGACGATCGGCATCATTGTTTCGGCCGTTTTAAGCATCCTGCTTATGGCGCCTCGGATTAAGGGCTTTAAGAAGAGATACTATTTCTATTATTTCGTCGAGTGGGCGCTTATGCCGCTCGTCTTCATTTTCTTTGGGGCCATTCCGGCGCTCGATGCCCAAACGAGGCTCATGATCGGAGGAAAGGCGCGCCTCGGCTATTGGCGGACGCCCAAAGCTGCGGGACAAAGCAGTTAGGCGACTATGTCCGAATACGTCACGAAGGCCATCGTTCTGGGTTTCCAAGAAAGCAAGGAGCATGACAGAATCTTCGATTTTTATACGGAAGATCTGGGTAAGATCCGCGTAAGAGCGCCAGGAGGAAGGAAGATCATCTCGAAACTCTCCCCTCATTTGGACATTTGCAATCTCGCGACCGTGAAGATCGTGGAAAAGAACGCTCTTACCTTGACCGATGCGGTCGTGGAAGACAATTTCAAGATCTCGAAGGCGAAAGAAGGATTCTTGGCAAAAGCTTTGCGGGCGGCGAATGTCCTTCGGGCGATTTCCCCGGAAGCCGTTCCCGATCCTGCGCTGTGGAACCTCCTCGTCGGTTCGTTCCGGTCCGGCACCCTCGATTTCGTCGCTCTTATTTCCGTTTTGGGATACGATCCGCGCCACGCATCGTGCGCTTGGTGCGGCGCATCGGACATCGCGTTCTTTAATGAAGGAAGCCAGGAATTTTTGTGCGAATCCTGCGGTTCAAAAATAAGCGAAAATAATCTACTATATGTGAAGTGACCGTCGTGCTGGTATGGCAATCTCTGCTATAGAAAAAAGATTGAAAAAGTTTAGAAAGTCCTCCGCAAAGAGGACGGTTTCGGCTTGGATCCCCAAGGTCCTTTGGGGAGTGATTTTCATCGGCCTCGCCGTCATAATCGCCGGCGTTGCTTTCATCACCTACTACGTGAATCAGCCGAAGGGGGTCGACCTGGAAGTCACGGCGCCGACGGATGTCTCGCGGGGAGTTCCCTTTGAGCTCAATCTCAACATAACGAACGTATCCGGCAATCCGATCATGAATTCGTCGATCGCCGTAACGCTCTCCAACGGGCTCCTCATTTGGAATTCGACGACGAGCGGGAGCGTTTATTCGGAGAGCACGGGCAAGGTGGGGGTTGGAGACCTCGTGAAAAAGAGCTATCAAGTGATTCCGGTCGGCGATTTGAATTCCAGCCAAGCCTTGGACGTTTCGTTTTTCTATTTCAATCAAACGGGCAGCCGCTTCGAGGTGAAGCAAGAGGTGAAGGTCCTTGTGTCTAATTCGGCGGTAACGATGAGCGTCACGAAGCCGGACCAGCTGTTGAACGGCTCGACCCTTTCCTTCGACGTCAATTATGCCAACAGCTCCGATTTCAATTTCCCCGCGATGATTCTCGAGGCCGATTTCCCGAATTCGTTCCAGTTCGAGTCGGCGAGCGCTCCGGCCGCGACCCTCGCCAACACCTTCGCGCTCGGCGCAGCTGCGGCGAACGCGACCGGCACCATGACCATCAAGGGAGTGTTCACCGACTCGAGTGCGACATCTTTTACCATACCCTTGAAACTCTATGCCGTTTTGGACGGCCAAAACTACGACATTGCCGATTACCAGGCTACGTTTTCCCTTTCGCCTTCGCCGATCGGTGTGAGCGTCACCGTGAACGGGTCCAATAACTACGTCGCAAAGCCGGTGGACACGTTGAACTATTCGATCCAATATAACAACCAAAGCGGAATTGCCCTGAAGGATGTCGTCGTGAAGGCACTCCTTTCCGGTTTTGCCGATTGGTCGAGCGTGAAGACGGACGGAATCTTCAATCCTTCGACGAGAACCGTGACGTGGAATTCGTCGACGACGCCCGCTTTGGCGTTCGTCGAACCCAGCACGGTCGGAAACTTGAATCTCACCCTTTCAACGACGCTTTCCGCCCCCGTTTCCTTGCAGGGGCTTTCGAATAAGAATTTGTACGTCAAGGCGGACGTCCTGCTTTCTTCGCCCTCGGTACCGTATTATGTGTCCGGCAACCAAACGTTCGCCGAGACGACGGAAGAAACGAAGATCTCGAGCTTGGTGTATTTCAGCGCGAAAGGTTACTCGAACGACCCTTCATCCGCCGTGCAAAACACGGGTCCTTTTCCGCCCCACGTCGGGAGCGCCACGGAATACTCGATCCACTGGAAGATAAGCGACTTCGGGAACGACTTAAGCAACGCCGTCGTGTCGGCTCCGCTTCCCCCAGGCGTCACGTGGACCGGTTTTGCGACGACGACTGTCGCATCGTCTTCGATCTCGTACGACACGTCGACGCAAAGTTTGGTATGGGACGTCGGGAATGTCTTTGCCGGGAGTGGGTTCCTTGGCGGACCATCCGAGGCCGTGTTTCAGGTTTCAGCGACGCCGGATGCGAGTTCCGTCGGTTCCTATGAAACGCTCCTCGATGCGAGCAATCTCCAGGCGACGGACAACTTTACGGGAGCAGCCGTGAATATTTCCGCGGGGCCGGTGACGACGGCTTTGCCGGACGACTCGAGCGTTGCGCCGAACTCCGGCATCGTTACTCGCTAGCATTAGTTCGGGGAGGAAAACAGTACCATTCTCCGGCACTTTCCTCGGTGGTGGGTATTTGGCGGAATGAGAATTTTTAGGATACTATAGGATACATGGATATTTGGGAAAAAATAACTGCTCTCGCGAAGCGCCGGGGGTTCATTTTTCCCGGGAGCGAGATCTACGGCGGCCTCGCGGGGACGTGGGATTATGGCCCCTTGGGGGCGGAATTGAAGCGCAACATCAAGAACGAGTTTTGGAAAGCGATGGTCCAAGAACGGAGCGATGTCGTGGGTCTCGACGCCGCGATTATCATGAACCCGAAGGTGTGGGAAGCCTCGGGGCACTTGACATCCTTTTCCGACCCGCTCGTCGAGTGCAAAAAATGCCATCACCGATTTCGTCTGGACGAAATCGCAAATTCCAAACCCCAAGCACTAAATCCTAAACAAATTCAAAATTCAAAATTCGAAATTCGAAACTCCGCGAATGCGGTGTGCCCGGACTGCGGCGGCGAGCTTACCGAACCGAAGCAGTTCAATTTGATGGTGGAAACGTACCTCGGCGTCATCGAAGGAGAAAAACTCAAGACGTATTTACGGGGCGAAATAACCCAGGGCGTGCATGTGAACTTCAAAAACGTGTTGTCTTCGACGCGCGTCAAAATTCCCTTCGGCGTCGCGCAGATCGGCAAGGCTTTCCGGAACGAGATCACGCCCGGCGGTTTCACATTCCGATCGCGCGAATTCGAGCAAATGGAATTGCAGTATTACGTTCGGCCCGATGCCGAAGAATCCATGAAGATGTTCGAAAGCTGGAAGAAGGAACGAATGGCTTGGTATGTCGCGCTCGGCATGAAAAAGGAGAACCTGCGGTTCAAGGAGCACGCCAAAGATGAGCTCGCGCACTATGCGAAGGCCGCATTCGACATCGAATACCAAGCGGAGGGAGAGTGGAAAGAAATGGAAGGCGTCCATCACCGGGGCGATTGGGATATCCGGCGGCACCAGGAGTTTTCGGGGGAAGACATGGCGTACTTCGACGAAGAAACGAAGGAAAAATTCCTGCCCTACATCATCGAAACGTCCGGCGGCGTTGACCGGGCGACGCTCTTCTTCCTTATGGATGCGTATGAAGAAGAAAAAGTGAAGGATGGCGAAACGAGGACGGTACTCCGCTTGCATCCGCGCCTTGCGCCGTACAAAGCGGCGGTCTTTCCACTCCTCGCAAATAAGCCGGAGCTTGTGAGGGCGGCAAAGAAAATTTACGACGATTTAAAAAATCCGCCAGGCGGCGGATTCATGGTCGCGTGGGACGACCGGGGAAATATCGGCAAGCGCTACCGCGCGCAAGACGAAGCGGGAACGCCTTTTTGCGTTACCGTCGACTTCGACAGCTTGGAACACGGTGATGTGACCGTCCGCGATCGCGACACCATGAAGCAAGAGAGGGTAAAAGTCGGAGCATTAGAAACTTATTTAGAAGAAAAAATAAAATGAAGAACAATAAATTATTCATCACGGTTTTTTCGTTCGTAATGATTCTCGGCATCGCTTTCACGGGCGCCAAGGCGTATGCAAGCGGCCTTACTTCTTCGCAAATCCAAGCCATCCTGGATCTTTTAGAGGCCTTCGGAGCGGATACCAACACGGTCGCCAATGTTCAAGTTGCCCTGAACGGCGGCGCCCCAACGCCGGTTCCCCCGGTTCCTTCCACTGAACTCTCGCCGATAACGGTCGTGTATCCGACCTCCGGCGTGGTTCTTGACAACAGCGGGGGAAAGGACAGCGGACTTATCGCGAACATCAGCTGGGAGGCGAAGGGAACAGTGAGTGCGCCCGTAAGTATCGCATTGACGAATGCGGATAGGACGCTCGTCAAATTCATCGCAACCGGGTTGCAGGACGCCGGCAGTTATGCTTGGAAATACGATCCGTCGATTCCCAACGGAAATTACCAAATATCGGTTGATTACACCGTTGATGTGGGGAGCCTCAGTAATACCGTCGGTTTCAGCGGTATCTTCTCGCTGGTCGGGAACGTCGCTACTTCCAGTATTACGACCCCCGTCATTACCGGCATCTCGGGACCGCAGCAATTGAATGTCGGCCAGCAAGGAACGTGGACGGTGAATGCCTACAGTTCGAGCGGCGGAGTCTTGCAGTACAGCGCGAATTGGGGTGACGGGCCCGCTACGTGCCCGAAAGGAGCATACTGCGTTTCGTCCATTTCGCCGCAGCAGAGCGCGACCCTCGCCCATACCTACAACACCGCCGGTACCTTTTCGCCGGTCTTCACGGTTGTGAATAACGCTAGCCGGATCGCCAGCGCAAGCTCGTCGGTAAGCGTCGGGAACGCGACTTCGACCGTTCAGCCGTCGATTACCTCGCTGAGCTCGAATTTCTCGTCGTACGTCGCCGGTACGAACAACGCCACTTTTTCTTGGGGCAGAAGCGGCAATTTTTCGGCTCCGAATACTTACTACTTTGTCGACCTCAAGCAAACGACCGCTCAGATCCTCGGCGGCAGCGGGCCCAGTTCCTACAGCGTACTCTACTTCAGGGTGCCGAGTTTGGCTTATCCAACCTTCGCTGCAACCCTACCGTCGGATCAGCCTCAAAAAGGAGGCGGTTCGATAACTCCCGGTACGTATTATCTGGAACTCGACTACGCTGACGCGAATGGCAATCCAATAGCTTCCAGGACGAGCAACGCATTTCAAATAACAGCTTCCGTCACACCCAGCACGTCAACCGCAAAAACCATCACCATCAGTCGTCCTACGAAGAATTTACCATTTGGTTCCTCTCCCTATCCCATTTGCGCCGGTTCATCGGATCAATATTGCAAGGAGAACGGTTATGTCAGCGGTTCGGACGGCCCGGCCTACAGCGGCGGACCGTGCGCGGAGTATGTGAACGGTTTGTGGGGCTTAGGTTCCAATACCGAGGTCAGTGCGGTCTGTACGGTTGAAAGCAATCAGGAGTCACCGACGCCGAACTTGAGTGCCTCGCTTCTCAATGTCATTCGAGCATTCGTTCCGAATTTCGGGATGTAAATCGGTAGAGCGAGGGGAAAACGACAGCTTATGCTTGTCGTTTTCTTTTTCAAGCAGTTATAATGAATAAATGACAAAACCGCAACGATTCAAGCTGAAGAACGGCCTTCGGGTGATCCTGGTGCCGGAGTCGCAAAATTTGACGACGACCGTCATGGTTTCCGTCGAGGCCGGCTCGGAGTACGAAACGAAGAACGTGAGCGGCCTTTCGCATTTCTTGGAGCATATGTGTTTCAAGGGAACGCACAAGCGCCCCACGGCCATGGATATTGCGTCCGAGCTTGACGGGCTCGGGGCACAGTATAATGCCTTTACGTCGCAGGAATCCACGAGCTACTACGCGAAGGCGAAGAATGAGAACGCTCCCGAGATTTTGGACGTCGTCGCGGATATGTACCTGGACCCGACATTCGAACATCAAGAGATTGAAAAAGAGCGGGGCGTCATCATTCAAGAGCTTAATATGTACGAAGACACGCCGATGCGGCGGGTCGCGGAACTTTTTATGAACTTGGTGTACGGCGACCAACCGGCCGGCTGGGATATCGGCGGAAAGAAGGAGGTCATCAAGCGCCTCACGCGCGACGACTTCGTCGAGTACCGCGGAAAGCATTACTTGCCGCAGTCGACGATCGTCACGATCTCCGGCGGGCACGCGACGCGCGATTTGTTGAAAAAAACCGAGAGCTATTTCAAAGAGCTGCCGGCTGGAAAGAAAGGCGCAAAACCGAAGACGAAAGAATCGCAAGGGAAACCGAAGGAATTGGTCTCATTCAAAGACGTCGATCAGTCGCACTTAATCTTGGGATTCCGGGCGTTCGACGTGTTCGACAAGCGGCGGTACCCCCTCCAAGTCGCCGCCGACATCATGGGTGGGGGAATGAGCTCGCGCTTGTTTCAAAAAGTGCGCGAAGAGCTCGGCGCGGCGTATTATGTGCGTACCGACGCGGATTTGTACGTCGATCACGGCCTTCTTGAGATGTCGGCTGGCGTCGAACATGAAAAGATAGACATGGTATTGAAAGCGACGCTCAAGGAATTCGACCGGATAGCGAATGAGCTGGTGGGGGTCCGGGAATTGAAACGCGCCAAGGAGCACCTCATTGGGAATTTATTCATGGCGCTCGAAGGGTCCGACGAGCTGGCATCCTTTTACGCGGCGCAAGAGATCTTCGGTTTGAAGCTTTCGACCCCCCAAGAGGTGGCGAAGGGCATCAACGCCGTGACGGTAGATCAAATCCGGAACGTTATGAGGCAAATCGTCCGGAACGATCGGTTGAACTTGGCCGTCATCGGGCCCTTCAAGAAACGGAGCTTTCTTGATATATTGAAGGTGTGAGCCAATCATCACAAAAGTTGGAAGTAGGGTGGACGGCGCTGTGGCGCATCTTCATATTCATCGGGTTCGCCCTCCTCTTATATTTTGCGCGGGACGCTTTTGCAGTGCTTTTAGTCGGCGTCGTCTTGTCCCTCGGGGTCGAGCCGATCGTCGGGTTCTTGAGCGAGAAATTGAAACTGGGGAGGATCCTTGCGACGATCACCGTCTTCGTCGTTTCAGTCGCGATCGTCGGGCTTTTTCTGTATCTTGTTATCCCCATCATGATCGTCGAATTCTCCGGTTTCGTCGGCCGGCTGAACGAGATCATTCCGACAATACCAGGGATCAAGTTCGTACTTCCTTCCCTGCAAAGCGCCCAGTCGGGCTTGAATCAAATTTCGACGTTCCTTTCCACTATCAATTTTTCAATCACGGCGACGTTTTGGTCCCTTATTACGGATATTGTCCTCGTTTTTTCGGCCGTCATCGTAACGCTCTATCTTTCGGTGGAACGCCACGGGGCGGAACGGATGCTTGAGGTCATTTTGCCCGATTCCTACGAGCGGTCGGTTATGACCGTCTTCAAAAATTACGAACGGAAAATGCGCCGCTGGTTCGCGACGCAGCTTGCGCTTTCCCTTTTCGTCGGCATGGCGGTCTTCGTCGGGATGTTTGCGATCGGCGTCAAGTATCCGATCCTCCTCGGCGTCATTGCCGGGATCCTCGAGATCGTCCCCGTCATCGGCCCGATCATCACGGGGCTTATCGCCTTTGTCGTCGCAGCCTCGTATTCCGTGAGCTTGGCGATTTATGCGGTCATTTTCTTCATCATCATTCAGCAAGTTGAAAACCATATTTTGATACCGATCTTCGTTGGAAAGAGCATGCGAGTGCACCCGGTGATCGTCCTCGTGTCGGTCCTCGCCGGAGGCGAAATCGCGGGATTCACGGGCATCATCCTTTCCGTTCCGGTGGCGGTCCTCGTCCAGGAAATTTTCGACTACTTGGCGGAAAAGAAATCGAAGCGGCTGGAACTGGATTTTGAGTAAATGGACAAAAAGAACTTTTATCTTACCACTACGCTCCCGTATGTGAATGCGGCACCGCACATCGGTTTTGCCTTGGAACTCGTTCAGGCGGACATTATCGCCCGCTATCGCAGAAAGGCAGGCGATGAAATCGTCTTCAATACCGGCACGGATGAGCACGGGCAGAAGATCTATCAAAACGCCGAGAAGGAAGGGAAAGACGTGTTGGACTACGTGCGCGAGAATGCCGAGAAGTTTAAAGAACTGGCAAAGAAACTCAATATCAGCTTCACGAACTTCATCCGGACAACTGATGATCACCACGTGAAAGCCGCGCAGGAGTTTTGGTGTCGGTGCGCCGCGCAGGGGGATGTCTACAAAAAGAATTACCAGATCAAATACTGCGTGGGGTGCGAATTGGAGAAGATGGAATCTGAATTGGTCGACGGCAAATGCCCGATCCATCCGAATTTAAAACTTGAAATCATTGAGGAAGAGAACTATTTCTTCCGGTTTTCAAAATACCAGGAACAACTTCTTGAATTATACGGGAAGTATCCGGATTTTATCGTGCCGGCCCACCGGCTGACGGAGATGAGAAACTTCGTTGCGTCGGGACTCCAGGATTTCAGCGTCTCGCGGTTGAAGAGTAAGATGCCGTGGGGCGTGCCGGTGCCGGGCGACGAAGATCAGGTGATGTATGTATGGTTCGACGCACTCGTAAATTACGTCTCGACGCTCGGTTGGCCCGAGGACGAAAAAAATTTCGAAAAATTTTGGGGTACGAAGGAAAATCCACGGGCATTCCAGGTGGCCGGCAAGGACAACTTGCGCCAGCAGGCGGCCATGTGGCAGGCGATGCTCATGTCGGCTGGTTTGCCGAGTTCAAGGCGGATCATGATCCACGGTTTCATTAATTCCAACGGGCAGAAAATGAGCAAGAGCTTGGGGAACGTGATCGACCCTTTTGAGGCGATCGAGCGATACGGATCGGACGCGCTTCGCTTCTGGCTCGCGCATGACTTGAATCCTTTTGAAGACGGCGATTTTACCTGGGATCGGTTCAAAGAGAGCTACCAGGCTAACCTCGCGAACGGCCTCGGCAACTTTACAGCGCGCGTTCTCGCGCTCGGCGAAGGTCTTGGGGAAATGAAAAGCCGCGAGATCTCGAAAGATGTCGCGGAAAAGATCGACGAAACGAAGAAAAAAATGGCGGCGGCTCTCGGCGAATTCAAGTTTCACGAAGCACTCGGCGCCGTTTGGAATCTCATTGGATTCGGGGATAGATACGTGAACGACAAAAAACCGTGGGCCGTTTCCGACCGCGGAGAAAAGGAAAAGACGATCTTCGACTTGATCGCCATTTTAGACAATGTTGCCGCCATGATCGAGCCGTTCCTGCCCGGTACGGCGGAAAAGATCACGAAGAGCATCGTTTGGGAAGGGGGCAGCGTAAAAACAAAAAGAGGCGAGTTGTTATTTACTCGCCTCCGCTAAATCCGACGTCGGACGATTACTTTCATGACGTCTTGAAAGCTGGCCGTCTTGAAATTGGGTCGGGCCCGGCTGATCTTCCATTTTGATTCATAGCCGCCGAGAAAGCCCAGCGTTGTGACACCGGCGTTCTTGCCGTCCCGTATTCCGCTTGCCGTGTCGTCCATGAACAAGACGTCTTGGGGCGAAACGCGGCACTTCCGCACGATGGCGAAAAGGGATTCGCTCTTGTTGCCGGAAGAAATGGCTTCAGTGACGAAGAGTTCCAGCTCGAATTTCTTGATGGCCTTCTTGATCACGTCGTCGACGTTGTGACTCAAGATGAAGAAGGGAATGTTGAGACCTCGACAGAGCGCCAGCGCGGTCCGTGCGCCGGGGTGTATAGTGTATTCGTGCCAGTGCTCGCGGACATAGGAGAGAATCATCTTATCTACGGTTTCCGGGGCGACCGAGTGGCTGAGACCGTGCCGGTAGAAAAAGCCGGGTATGTTTCCCGTTATTTCTCCGCGGAAGGTCCGGAGGCTCGGGGGCTCGAGGCCGAAGGTTTTGAAGATGCTTACCGCTGATCGGTAATAAAAGCCGGCAGAATCCACGAGGGTGCCGTCGAGGTCGGAGATCACTATCTTGAACATGAGACAATCCTTATATTGTGAAACAAACTGGTTCCTATAGTAGAATTATTTCGTCTATAATTCAATACATGAATCAATTTTTCGACGCTCATACGCACACCCACTTTGCGGCCTACAAAGACGACTACCGCGACGTGATCCGCCGGGCGCTTGACGCCGGTGTCGGCTTGGTGAATGTGGGAACCCAGCAAGACACGTCGCGCCGCGCCGTTGAGGTCGCTCACGAGTTTGCGAACGAACCGGTCTATGCCGCGATCGGCCTTCACCCCATCCATACCGCAAAGTCGTATCACGATGAGAGCGAACTGGGCGGGGGAGAGACCGCGAAGGCGTTCACGAGCCGCGGCGAGGAATTCGATTATGAATATTATAAACAGTTGGCGCTCGATCCGAAGACGGTCGCGATCGGCGAATGCGGCTTGGACTACTACCACCGCGAGGGCGCCGAAGCCGAAATGAAGCGGCGGCAAAAAGAAGCACTTCTCGAGCAAATGAAGTTGTCGGGAGACGTCAAAAAGCCCTTGATGGTGCATTGCCGCGATGCCTTCAAGGACTTAATCGATACACTAACTACTAACTACCGACTACTGAATGCCGATAATCCCGGTATCATTCATTTTTTCACCGGCACGAAGGACGATGCAAGGAAACTGCTCGACCTTGGTTTCAGCTTCACGTTCGGCGGAACCGTGACCTACCCGCCGAAAGCCAGAATCCATCCCGACAATGCTTTTCGTCGCGAGATTCCTCTCGGTTCAGGCGAGGAAAGGAACGACGAAGCTGTATTAGGGAAGCAAATCCAGCAAGGAGAAATGACGACGCCGCAGCCGAACCGGGGAGATCGGAGCGGGAAGGATATTGGCGGGATGGATTCCATGATGCCGGACTACCGGGCGCTCGTGGAATACCTGCCACTCGACCGGATCCTCTCGGAGACGGATGCGCCGTACGTGGCACCCGTCCCGCACCGCGGGAAACGGAACGAGCCCGTGTACGTCGTGGAGACCGTGAAAAAACTCGCGGAGATTAAAGGTATTCCCTTGGACGAAATGGCAGATGCGATTTGGAAAAACGCCCTCTGCGTGTTTCAATTGAACTGATATGCAAGCGGTCATACTGGCAGCCGGTCTCGGTACGCGGATGCGGGAACTTACGAGAGGGACGCCGAAGCCGCTTTTGAAGATCGGCGACAAGACGCTTTTGGAATACAAATTGAACAACCTTCCGAATTCCGTCGACGAAGTCGTGATGGTGATCGGATATCTCGGTGATCAGATTAAGGCGGCCTTCAATGGGACGTATGCCGGCAAAAAGATAACGTACGTCGAGCAAAAAGAACTCAAGGGTACCGGCCACGCGCTCGAACTCTGCCGGCCAGTCTTGAAAGATCGGTTCCTCGTCTTGATGGGCGACGATCTCTATGCGAAGGAAGATCTCGAGGAACTCGTACAATATCCGCTTTCGATCCTTGCGGCGGAACTCGAACGCTTTTCGCCCGGCGAGCATCGGGCGGAGATCAAGACGGATGCTTCGGGAAACGTCCTCGATATCGACGAACAAGCGGAAGCGCGGAAAGGCATGCTCGAAAACGCGGCCGCGTACGTCCTTGATATGAGCTATTTCGATTACCCCTTGCGCCCCGCGGGGCCGGACTCGAAAGAATTCGGCTTGCCGCAAACCATGGCGCAAATGGTGCGGGATGGGAAGAACGTACGGATCGTGAAGGCGACATGGTGGAAGAAAGTGAGCGCGCCGGAAGACCTCACGTTCTAGTCGAGAGAAAATTATTTTCTCGGAACCGGGCGTTCGCTTGCTTCTGCGGCAAGCACTGCCCTGCGCTCTCGCTCCGCTTCCCGTCTGTGACGAACCAAGCGAATCGGAGCTCCGAGAGCTTCCTTGAAAACAATTCCCCCCTCTCTCTTATTGGGGTGTTGGGGATAAGGCTTCAAAAGGAGGCCTTTTTTAGGTAGAATGGTTGAATCATGGCGAAGTACGATTTCAAGAAGATTGAGAAAAAGTGGCAAAAAGAGTGGGAGAAGCAGGGCATCGGGCGTGCCGTCGATTTCTCGAAAAAGAAAAAATGGTATTCGCTGATCGAGTTCCCGTATCCGTCCGGCCAGGGGCTCCACACCGGCCACATTCGGAGCCTGACGGCGATGGACATCGTGTCCCGCAAGCGGCGGATGGAGGGATATAACGTTCTCTATCCGATCGGATGGGACGCATTCGGCCTGCCGACGGAGAATTATGCCATTAAGACCGGCGTCGATCCGCGCGTCGCAACAAAGAAGAATACTGATATCTTCCGAAAGCAATTGAAGAACTTGGGATTCTCGTTCGATTGGAGCCGCGAGGTGAATACCACCGACCCGAAATACTACAAGTGGACGCAGTGGCTCTTCCTTCAATTCTTCAAAAAGGGTTTGGCATACAAGGCGGAAATCGACATCAACTGGTGCCCCCAGGACAAGATCGGACTCGCGAACGAAGAGGTGGTTGGGGGGCGCTGCGAACGGTGCGGCGCGGAAGTCGAAAAGCGGAAGAAGGCGCAGTGGATGCTCAAAATCACTGCCTATGCCGACAAGCTTTTGAAGGGCCTGGAACACGTGGACTACTTGGACGAGATCAAGGCACAGCAGATGAATTGGATCGGCAGATCGGAAGGAGCATTGATTAATTTCCAAATTCCAAATTCCAAATACCAAATACAAGTTTTTACGACGAGGCCGGATACGCTCTTTGGAGCTACCTATGTGGTGCTGGCTCCGGAACACCCCTTAATTTCAAATTTCAAATTTCAAATTTCAAATTACAACGAAATTGAAGCGTATGTAAAAACCGCGAGAAAGGAAACGGAAGAAGAACGGACGGCAGAAAACAGGGAAAAGACCGGCGTCGAATTGAAAGGCGTGAAAGCGGTGAATCCGGCGAACGGAAAGGAAATTCCCGTGTGGATCGCGGACTACGTCCTCGCGGAATACGGTACGGGCGCCATCATGGCTGTTCCCGCGCACGACGAGCGGGATTGGAAATTCGCTAAGAAATTTAATATACCCTGGCTGGAAGTAGTAGCAAACACGCGAGAATGGCATGATCCAATGATGGGTAAAATGAAACTTGCCGACCAAATGCCATTTATCGGGAATGGCACCTTAGTGAATTCCGGAAAATTCGACGGTATGGATTCAGAGAAAGCAAAAGGTGAGATCACGAAGTTCGTCGGCGGAAAGAAGACGGTGAACTACCATTTGCGCGACTGGGTCTTTTCGCGGCAGCGGTATTGGGGCGAGCCGATCCCGATCATTCACTGCAAAAAATGCGGCTACGTTCCGGTTCCCGATAAGGACCTGCCGGTCATCCTGCCGCCCGTCAAGAACTATAAGCCGCGCGACGACGGCGAGTCGCCCTTGGCATCCGTTGCGAGCTTCGTGAACGTCAAATGCCCGCAGTGCAAGGGGAAGGCGAAGCGCGAGACCGACACGATGCCGAACTGGGCGGGGTCCAGCTGGTATTTCCTCCGGTATATCGATCCGAGGAATGCGAAAGAATTCGCTTCGATGAAAAAATTGAAGTATTGGATGCCGATCGATTGGTACAACGGCGGCATGGAGCATGTGACGCTTCACTTGCTCTACTCGCGGTTTTGGAATATCTTCCTCCGCGACCAAGGACTCGTGCCCACAAGCGAGCCGTACCGGAAGCGGACGGCGCAGGGGATGATCTTGGGCCAAGGAGGCGTCAAGATGTCGAAGTCGCGCGGCAACGTCGTGAATCCCGATACCATCGTCAAGGCCTACGGCGCGGATGTCGCGCGGGTCTACGAAATGTTCATGGGGCCGTTTGACCGGGCGATCGCGTGGGATGCGAAAGGAATCGAAGGAGTGAAACGGTTCTTGTGGCGCACGTGGGACACCGCGCACGAAAAGAAGATCGGGGAAGCGCGGAACGAAAAACTCGAGAAGCTTCTCGCCGCGACGGTGAAGAAGGTCGGGGAAGACATCGAAAAGATGGCCTTCCACACGGCCGTGAGTTCCATGATGATCTTTGTGAACGCTGCAAGCGACGAGGAGGTCATTCCGGCGGGTGCTTGGAGCGATTTTTTGAAGATCCTTGCGCCGTTTGCGCCGCACCTGGCGGACGAACTGTGGCGCTTGTTGAAGAACAAGAGATCGGTGCACCTCGAGCCGTGGCCGACATACGACCCCAAGCTCCTCAAGGAAGAGACAGTGGAAGTCGTCGTGCAAGTGAACGGCAAGCGCCGGGGAAGTGTTCTCGTCTCCCCAAATGCGAAAGAAGGGGAGGTAAAGGAAGCGGCCTTGAGGCTCGAGACCGTTTCCGCCGCCCTGGGGGACAGAAACATCAAAAAAGTGGTATATGTTAAAAGCAGGATCATCAACTTGGTGATATAAGATACTATGGGAAAATACATCTTTCTTGCCATCGTTCTCATCGTGATCACAGTCGCCATCGTGAATGTGGTGACGCAACTCAAGGGTTCGATGAAATTCGAGAATATCGGCTCGCTTTTGAAACTAAATTATCAAGCGCCGTCGGCCGCAAACAACGGCAAGCCGTCGGTTTCCGTTGGAGCGAGTACGCCGTCCTCGCCGTCACATCCCGTATCACCCATGCCCACGCCCGCAAAGCCGGCCGTCACGCCTCCTCCCGGATTCACGACGGCGGATCTTTCTCCGTACTACGACAGCGTAAGGATAACATCGCTGTATACCTATGTGTGGTACAACAGCCACCTTTCGTTTTCAGCATACGGTTCGGCGTCACCAATCGACGTGAGCGGCTGGACCGTCAAATCGAACGAAGGCTCGATGCAAATTCCGCAAGCGATCAACGATTACAATCCATCGGGTTTGAGCCCGTCGACGGACATCGTGCTCCCGAGCGGCGGACGTTTGGATATTTACAATACGGCAAGCCCGATCGCGAAGAATTTGCGCATCAACAAATGCATGGGGTATCTCAACAACACGTATACGTTTTCGCCGCAGCTTCAGTGCAGCTACATCCCTCTCTATAATCGGTCGGATATTTCGACCTTGTCGGGCAACTGCCAAAATTACATTCTTTCGTTGGGGTCATGCAAGTCGCCGAGCGCTTCGTCGCTCAATTCATTTTCCAACGAACCTGCTTGCGTCCAATTCCTCAACCGGTTCGATTATGCGTCGTGCTACGATATGAACGTCAATACCGCCGGATTTTTGACGAATCAGTGGGTCGCTTGGATCCCCGGCATGTGGTCATTCGACTCGAAACATGACCGGGTCCTCTTGCTCGATCGAAACGGGCTCTTGGTGAACGAATATACGTACTGAAGGAACTGGAGTTATTTCCTTTCGGCGAGGACGACACTTGTCTCGAATGTTTTGCCGTTCCTTACCACCTTCAATTTGATCTCGTCACCGACGTTGGAATTTTCCAAAAGTTCCTGGATCGAGCCGTCCATGATCGGCTTGCCGTTCCACTCCGTGATAATGTCCTTTTCCTTGATGCCCGCTTTTGCGGCGGGGCTTCCCTCGATAACGGCGTCATCCAGCGGATGTTCCTTCGTTACATACGCGCCGCGGTTCAAGGCGGTGTGCATCGATCGGGAAAGTGCGTTGTCCAAGGTCACGTACCGGATGCCGAGGAGCGGCCGACGGATCCTTCCGAATTTTTTGAGATCGTGGATATCGCGCTTCGCGGTATTCACGGGGATCGCAAAGTTGATGTTTTGTGCTCCGGCGACGATGGCGGCATTGATGCCGATGACGCGGCCCGACAGATCGACTAAGGGGCCGCCGGAATTTCCCGGATTGATGGCGGCGTCGGTTTGAATGAGCCCGCGGAGTTCTTGGACCGGCTTTTCGGGGTCGGGTTTCGCTTTTACGGAACGCGAGAGGCCGGAGATAATTCCCAAGGAGACCGTATTTTTAAAAACGCCGAGTGCGTTTCCGATCGCAAGGACTGTTTGACCCAAGTCGAGATTCGAAGAATCCCCGAGCTTCAAAAAGGGGAATGTTTCTCCTCCGCTGTTCTTCGTTTTTAATATGGCGACATCGTTGATCGGGTCGCGCGCCAAAAGTTCCGCGTCGAACGTCCGTTCGTCGTCGGTCGTGATCTTGTAGCTCACGTTCGATTCGGCAATGACGTGCTTGTTCGTGAGAACGATGCCGTCCTTATCGACGAAAAATCCTGAACCGCCGCCGATCTCAACCGTGCCTTCCGGCGATATTTTATCTTCCGGGATCTTTATAATCTTTCCCCGTTTCCCCTCCTTTTGAAGTTCCGCCCTCAGGTCGTTGACGCTCTTCGAGAGGACGATCGAAACGACCGCCGGCATGGTTTTTTTGATGATCCGTATGGTTTTAAAGTCGCTCATGGGGTTTGTTTCATTATAGCAGGCATAAAAATAATCACCCCTCGCTTTTGAGGGGTGATTATGAGAGCAATTTATCTTCTTTTGCTGCTCTTCTTGGCCTTTTTTGAAGCCTTCTTCTTCGTTGCTTTCTTGGCCTTTTTCTTTGCTGCCATTGTTTTTTGTTTTTTTCGTTTTACGAAATCTACCGTTGGACTGTCGACTCCTCAATCACGGTAAACTCCTCTTCTTTCTTAATTATAGAATTTTTTGTGGAGAAAATCTGTGGATAACTCAAAAGCAGCAATTTTTAATTTAAAATTTTTAATTTTTAGCTCTATGATTCGCCGAAGAAGTGGTAGTGATGGACGAGTTCAAGGTAGGCGAACGCGCACAAGAAGAACGTAAGGAGACCGACGCCGATCGCGGCCTTCGATCCCATCTTTGGTGCAAGCGTTGCAACGACGATCATGTAGGGGACCCACGAGACGATCGTTCCCGCAAGGACGAACCACGCGTGCTGTCCCACGGCCGCACCACCCTTCGATTCGCCGATGAAGAAATAAGCGACAAGGGTGAAGACTGGCACCAAGGTGGCGAAGCCCGAAAGGAGCCGCTCGCCGTTTTCCTCGAGCGCGACGATGAGTGCGGTGAATATTCCGCCGGTCAGGAAATAAACCCCGTAACTTTTAATAATGTGCCACATACCTTTATAATAAGTTTTATGGGAGTATTTCGCCATCCCGTGCCCTTGTGGGCGGTTATCGCAAGCCTTGTGATTGTCGCGGGAATTTTAACCGGCGCGTTCGTGGTGTACCGCGAAGTCATTTACGATTACCAGATCAGCTTGCCCGGCGGGTCGCCGGAAGGGGTATTGTTCCAATACGGAAGCTGGCCGGCGCTCGAAAACGCGAACTTTTACGAACAAGTCCTTGCAAATTTGACGTCGCAAAAAGCGACGTTCATTTACGTCAATCTCTCGACGATGCAGTTGCAGTTTTATAAAGACGGCGTTATTGCCGAGAGCGTGCCGGTCCTCTCGAAAGGAAAGCTGGGGTCGTGGTGGGAAACGCCGACGGGGCTTTATCGGGTCGAATCGAAAATCCCCAGCGATTATTCGAGCATCGCGCACGTCTATAGCCCTTGGGCGCTGGACTTCCAAGGGAATTTTTTGATCCACGGGTGGCCGTACTATCCGGATGGCACGCCGGTCGGCTCAACTTATTCCGGCGGATGCATCCGCCTTTCGACTGCCGACGCGAAAACGTTGTACGATTCGGTTCCCGTCGGCACGCCCGTTTTGGTTGTGAGTGATAATTTCAGAAGCGACAGCTTCCAGGAAGCGGTGCAAGAACCCTCGATCGGCGCGAAAAGCTTCCTCGCGGCGGACTTGGGGAGCGGCTTCGTGATGACGGAAAAGAATCCGGACGAAGTGCTCCCCATTGCATCGCTTACGAAGCTCATGACCGCGCTCGTCTCGGTGGAATACGTGAATATCGAGCGGACCATCACGGTGACGCCCGAGATGATCGTAAAAACCTCCATCCCGCGCCTCAAGGCGGGCGAGACGCTTTCTCTTTACGATCTCCTGCAGCCGCTCCTCAAAGAGTCCTCCAATGAGGCTGCTGTTGCCATTTCGTACTTTTTAGGCCCGAAATACTTCGTGAATCTCATGAACCAGACCGCCCAGTCGATTGGCATGACGGAAACGCACTTCGTCGACGTTTCGGGAAGCGATTGGGGCGACGTCTCGACGGCGCACGATCTCTATCTCTTCGCGCGGTATCTCTACAATAACCGGAGCTTCATTTTGAAGATGACGACGGACAACAATGGTCCGAACGCGTACGGGCCGAGTGCATTCCCAAATCTCCAGAATTTCAACGTCTTCACTGACAACCCGGATTTCGTTGGGGGAAAGGTTGGCCAGAACGGCGCGGCGAGCGGAACCATCATTTCGATATTCAACGGCGAGTTCCCGGTCCTCGAAGCGACGTCGTCGACGTCGACCTCGCAGAGCGCAAGTACATCGACGGCAACATCAACCGCACCGACCGAAAAGCGGCCGTATGTCCTGATCGTTCTCGGATCGGACGATTACGCGAAAGACGCCGAGAGCCTGCTCTCGTGGGTTCAGGCGACGTATCAATAGCCACTATTTGCGGAGG
>CAZMFA010000007.1:0-25427 GCA_964565515.1 uncultured Candidatus Saccharibacteria bacterium
TTTCACCGATCGAAATGTCGGGAATCCCCGCGACGGCTGCAATGTCGCCCGCTTGGACTTCGTTCGCGTTGATCCGCTGGAGCCCGTCGAAGAGCATGACGGCGCTCAATTGCTCTTTTTTGATTTCCCCGCTTCGCGTGATGTGGGCGATGGTCGCTCCCTTCTTCAAGGTGCCGGAATAAAGACGCCCCACGGCAACCTTACCCTTGTAGTTGTCGTACACGAGATTTACGGTGAGCATTTGGAGCGGTTTCGATTCGTCGATAACGGGCGCCAGAACGTACGAGAGGACCGTGTCGAAGATCGGTCGAACATCTTTCATTTCCGAAAGATCCGGTTTCAATCCCGCCTTGCCTTGCACGGCTGATGCGTAAATGATCGGGAATTCTATTTGTTCCTCGGTCGCGCCGAGTTCAATGAAGAGGTCGTAAACGGCATTCAAGACCCATGTGGGCCGTGCGTCCGGTTTGTCAATCTTATTGATGATGAGGATCACCTTGTGTCCCGCTTGGATCGCTTTTCGAAGGACGAATTTCGTCTGCGGCATAGGACCCTCTTTGGCGTCTACTAAAAGGAGGACGCCGTCCACCATGCGCATGATGCGCTCCACTTCGCCGCCGAAATCGGCGTGGCCGGGTGTGTCCACGATGTTGATCTTCGTATCCTTGTAGTGGACGGAAGCATTCTTGGAGAAAATGGTGATTCCCCGTTCCCGCTCGAGTTCGTTCGAATCCATGATGAGGTCTTGCGGGGCGTCGTTCTTCATTTTGAACCCTTCTGATTGCTTCAAAAGCGCATCAACCAGGGTCGTTTTGCCATGATCGACGTGCGCTATGATCGCGATATTCCTAATGTCTTCTCTCTTTTTCATGGGGGTGCTGTAACGCCTTATGGTATAATAAAAAGAGATGGGAATCAAACGACGATTGATTCTTGCGGGAGGAGGGGCAGCGCTTATGACGGTGCTCTTTTTATTTATGGTACCCGGAGCATCGGCTCATGAAGCGTACGTTTTGACGGCGCGGCAGTTCGATGCGGGGATCAAAATATTCGCCAAAGACCCCTTTGCGCCGCTTGTCGATTCGGCTCATCTTACGACATTCCTTTGGACCACCCTTGCAGTCGTTGTTTCTTATTTCTTGATTTTCTTGTGGTCGGCATCGAAGCCGGCCGAGGTCCTCGACCGGATTGTGCGGAAAGCCAAAGTGGTCGGACCCCTCATTATCCGCGCGGCCATCAGCGCTTCGTTCATTTATGCCGCGATGAGCGATGCGATCTTGGGGCCGGAACTATCGCTTACTTTGGTGCCCTACGGCATTGTCATCCGCTTCCTCCTTTTCCTCGTCGGCTTTATGGTGCTTTTCGGCGTTTTGATCGAAGTTGCTGCCTTGATCGCGCTCGCCCTGTTCATTTTCGTCGCCTTCACGTTCGGCGTGTATATGATAACGTACGCCAACTACTTCGGCGAGATCATCGTCCTCTTGCTTTTCGGGTCGCGCTATCTTTCATTCGACCGCTGGATTCTCGGCAAGGATCTGTGGGTAAAGAAACTCGAACGTTTCAAATGGCTCGAAACGCCGATCGTGCGGATCCTGTACGGCGTCGCGCTTCTTTATGCCGGGTACACGATCAAATTTCTTCATCAGCAGCTTACCATCGATGTGTATAATGAATATCATTTGGTGAACTTTTTTCACGCGACAGCCGCTTATATTGCGGCCGGAGCGGGAGTTGCAGAAATGCTCATTGGGCTTTTTATCATCATCGGTTTTGCCATGCGGTGGACGGTCGTCATATCGCTCGTTTTTATCACGCTTTCCATTCTCTATTTTCGCGAGCTCCTGTGGCCGCACCTCATGCTCTACGGCATCTCGTTTTCGCTTCTCGTTAATTCCGGCGATCGGTGGACGCTCGATGCAAAGATCGTCCCGTGGATCAGGCGATTGTTAAAGCGTAAACCGCTTCCATGAGAGTACAAAAACATCACTGGCTCATCGTCTTGCCTTTCGTCGGCGTTTTTATCCTTGCTATCGTGTTTTTCCGGAACGCGCAAACGCAGTCGAATTTTTTGGGGCTTCCGACGGTGCCGTGCTTCAACACGAAGGAGCCGACGACGCAAAATTATACACTCCATATTTCAATCAGCGTGAACGGAGCGGACTATCCCCTTCGTGGCAACATCGGTCATGACCCCGGAAATTGTTTGCGGGTCGTCCATACGGAAGATGCAAGCGGCCTCGTGTACGTCCAAACGAACGATCGGGTGACCTATACGCTTCAAAATTTCTTCCAAGCTTGGCGGAAAACATTCACGGCAACCCAGTTCGACTCCTATGAAGCGGGAAACGGCCATGCGCTTTCCGTTTCGCTGAACGGCAGCCCTCAAGGCGATATCGTCAATACGCCGCTGTTACCCGATGCAACAATTGACGTCGTTTATCGGTAGTGGTATAATCTTCTTATTATGACGGAAAAAATAAAGGGGTTTGGGGAAATGTTTTCTCCCGATGAAGTTGCCGAGGATCTTGTAAGAGGGTTTGCGGAAGAGGAGGAGAATTTGAATCATATGAATGTCGGAAATGTCGGCATTCTGCAGCATGACCTGGAAGCCCGGGTTATGACGAAGTTGGAGAGCTTAGAAGAAGAAGGTAGGAAAGGAGACGCCGGACTCTTGGCGCGCCATATCCTTTTTAAATTGAACTCGGCCACGTTTAAAGGCGAAGGCCTGACCGATGAAAAAAGCGATACAATAAAGAGCAAAGCGATCGAGTCGCTCGAGAAGTATCTCAATTCATAAACGTTCGATTTCTCACTTTCCTGTGGTAAGCAATGGCGAAGCGATGAGCTTCGTCCCTTACTTTTATGAGCGTCTGAAGGCCGGTAAATTCCGGGATTTTTCCCACGATGTCGTTTCGTTTCCGTTTCGGACCCTTTGCGACGCCGACGACCGGAATGGTGAGACTTGCTTTCTTGAGTATTTCCCGAACGGCACTTACCTGTCCCCTTCCTCCATCGATGAGGAAGAGATCCGGCAACGGCCAGCTGTTTTTAAGGCGCCGCTCGAGAACCTCCCGGAGCATGCCGAAATCGTCCGGCTGGAGGACGGTTTTGATTTTAAATTTGCGGTACTCTTTCTTGTCCGGCTCGTTATCCGTGAAAACGACCATAGACCCGACAGCCGACTTCCCAGAGATGTTTGAAATATCATAGCCTTCGATGCGCTTTGCTGAATTTTGAATTCCTAATTTTGAATTTCGAATGTCCGACATCCTGTCTTCTTTGATAAGGGCGACGTCCTGAATATGCCGGAGGGCGAACAGCTGTCGTTTCAGTTCCCCCGCCCGCTCGAAGTTCAAGGCCTTGCTTGCCGTTTCCATTTCGCGCTCAAGGTCTTTAACGATCCTTTCCTTTTTCCCTTCCAGGAAGAGTCGGATGTTCCTGGTATTTTTCGCATAATCTTTCCTTGCAATCGCCCCGATGCACGTTCCCGGGCAAAGGCCGATTTGATAATCGAAGCAGGGTCGCGATTGGGGTTTCGGGGGTTCCGGGTGCGTTGCGTAGGGGAAAATTTTCCTCACGATCCGGAGTGCCTCGCGGATGCTCGAGGCCGAGGGAAAGGGCCCATACCGTTTGCCGTTCGGCTTATCCTTTCCCCTCGCCAAAAGTACGCGCGGGAACTTTTCCCCGGTTATTTCGACATAGAGGAAGCTCTTGTCGTCCTTTTCCTTGATGTTGAAAGGCGGCTGATGTCTTTTTATGAGTTCGGATTCGAGGATCAAAGCTTCGATGCCCGTATCGGTCTTCTTGAAGTCGATTTTCTTTATTTCCTTCACCAATCCTTCGATCCGTGCATCGTGCGGCCGCACGAAGTAGCTTGAAACCCGCCGCCGCAAGTTCACGGCTTTGCCGATATAGAGGATCTTTCCGGCGCCATCCTTCATGATGTAAACCCCCGGCGTCTCCGGAAGCCTTGCATAGAGATTCATGGTAATAAAAAAGTAACTAGTAATCAGCAACTAGTAACTAGGGACAAAAATTTCCGATTATTGATCACTTGTTACTAGTTACTTGTTACTTCGTCAGTAGTCGTTCCCCGAAATGAAATCGATGAAGCTTTGGAGCGGTTTTTTTACTGGCTTCGGATAATGCGTCCGTTCCCGGATCTCGCGGATATTGTTCGTCGTTTCATTGACACCCATTTCAATGATCTCCTTCGCGTTTCGGAAATCGTCCCAATGGAAGCTCAAAACCGGCGGGTGGAGCATGAGATCAGCCTCCTTAATCCTTTCTTTGGCGACTTGGTATTCGAGTGCGGAGAACGCATCGACGATGGTTGATTTGATTCCGGAGAGGGAAAAATGTTCATCCTCGATGTCGGGCCACTTACTTGAGACGTCGACGCCGATCACGAACTCGGCTCCCATTTTCTTCACGATATCGACGGGGACGGGATTTACGAAGCCGCCGTCCATCAAAAGCCTCCCGTCGATTTCGACGGGGGGAAAGGCAATGGGCAAAGCAGAGCTTGCCCGGATGGCTTTAATGAGACTTCCTTCGCTGATAACCACTTCGTCGCCGTCTTTCACGTCGGTTGCGATTGCTTTGAACGGAATCTTGGTGTTTTTGACGTTCAGGCCGTCGATTTTCTCGGAAAGCATCTTTTCGACCGCTTCTTCATCCGTGAAGAGCAGGTTCTTTTTTCGTCTCAAATGCTTCCGATGAAAGGAATAACTCTCGGCTATGTCGAGGAACATTTTCTCCATGAAGTCGATGTCTTCCGTTGCTGCATACAACCCCCCCACGAGGGAACCCATGGATGTTCCGGCGATGGAGTCGATCTTGAATCCGGCCTTGAGGAGGGTTTTCAAAACGCCGATGTGAGCCAGTCCCTTGGCCCCTCCGCCCCCGAGCGCTAAACCTATTGTTTTCGGCTTCATGGATTTAATGGTAACTAGTAACAGGTAACTAGTAAACAGGAGTCAAAGTCCTAGTTACTGTTTACTTATTACTGATTACTAGTTTTCAAAACCTTCTTAAGGTACTCTCCGGTGAAACTGCCGGCCTTTTTCGCGATTGCTTCCGGCGTTCCTGTGGCGACGAGTTTGCCGCCGTTTTCCCCTCCTTCCGGCCCGAGATCGATCACGAAATCGGCGGTCTTCACGACGTCCAAATTATGTTCGATGACGACGACGGTATTCCCCCGCTCGACAAGTTTTTGAAGCACCTCGATGAGCTTTTTGACGTCGGCGAAATGGAGGCCGGTCGTCGGCTCGTCCAAGAGATAGAGCGTGCGGTGGGTATCGCGTTTGCCGAGTTCTGCGCCGAGTTTGATGCGCTGCGCTTCGCCGCCCGATAAGGTCGTCGCCGATTGTCCGAGCTTCAGGTACCCGAGGCCGACTTCGTTCAAAATCTTCAACTTGTCCTCGATCCACGGGATGTCGTTGAAGAATTTCGTCGCTTCCTCGATGGTCATTTCAAGTACCTCGAAGATATTCTTGCCCTTGTATTCGACTTCAAGCGTTTCCCGGTCGAAGCGCTTGCCCTTGCAAACATCGCAGGTTACGTAAACGGTCGGCAGGAAGTGCATTTCGATTGCGATCACGCCGTGGCCTTCGCAGTTTTCGCACCGGCCGCCCCGCACATTGAAACTGAACCGCCCCGGTTTGTACCCGCGGACGCGGGCATCCGGCGTCGAAGTGAAAAGATCGCGGATCGGTCCCCAAGCGCCGACGTAAGTCGCGGGATTCGAGCGCGGTGTGCGGCCGATCGGCGATTGGTCGATACTCACGATACGGTTCATATATTCCATTCCGGTAATTCCCTTGCATCGGCCCGCCTTGAAATGTGACTGGTTGAATTTATTCGAGAGATTCTTAAAGAGCACGTCATACACCAAGGTCGACTTGCCGGATCCTGAAACGCCCGTGACGACGGAAAATCTTCGGAGCGGGATCTCGACGTCGAGGTTTTGAAGGTTATTTTCCGTTGCTCCCTGGATTTTGAGATGTTCGTGGTTTTTCGGGACCGATCGCCTTGTTTTTGGGATGGCGATGAATTCTTCGCCCCGGAGATAGTCGAGGGTCAGCGATTTTTGCCGTTTGTCTTTCAGAATTTCCGGGAGGGGACCTGCGGCGACGACGCTGCCGCCGTGGATGCCGGCGCCGGGGCCTATGTCGACCAAATAGTCCGATTCGCGGATGGTATCCTCGTCGTGTTCGACGAGGATGATGGTGTTTCCGAGGTCGCGGAGATTTTTCAAGGTTTGGATGAGCTTTGCGTTATCGCGCTGGTGAAGGCCGATGGTCGGCTCGTCCAAAATATAGAGGGCGCCCACGAGCCGCGAGCCGATTTGGGAAGCCAAGCGGATTCGTTGCGATTCGCCGCCGGAAAGCGTCCCGGCTTTGCGGTCGAGTGTCAGATATTCGAGGCCGACGTCGATCATAAATTTCAGTCGGTTTTTAATCTCCTTCAGGGGTACTTCAGCGATGGCAAGAAGGCTCTTATTCTTTTCGAGTTTCGTTTCGAGTTTGGTGAAGAAGTCGAATGAATTGCTGATGGAAAGAGCGGTGACTTCTGCGATGTTCTTTCCGTCAATCAAGACGCTTAAGGCCTCCTCCTTGAGGCGTTTGCCGAGGCACGTTGGGCAGATCTTTTCCGACCAGGGGTTTTCGACGCCCAAGCCGTGGCAGGTTTCGCAGGCGCCGAAGGGGCTGTTGAAGGAAAAAAGGCGCGGTTCGATCTCGGGGAAGGAAAAGCCGTCGTTGGGGCAGGTATATTTTGCCGATAAGGAAATTTCTTTGTCGGTGATGATGGTCACAACGTCGTTGCCGTACTTCAGGCCGTTTTCGATGCTTTCCGCAAGGCGCAAACGGTCATTCTTGTTCCGGAAGTCGAGACTTGCGGGGATCCGGTCGATCACAAGATCGATTGAATGTTGTTGGTAGCGGCTGAGATCGATCCGTTCCCGGAGGCTCATGAGCTTGCCGTCGACCCTCACTTCCGAGAATCCCGCGTTCAGGAAATCGTAGAGCATTTGGTAGTACTCCCCTTTCCGGCCCCGGACGACGGGCGCCAAGATCGCCATGTTCCGCTTCTCCTTGGTCTCTTTGTAAATTTGGATCGCGATATCGACGATCTCTTCTTGGGTCATCTTTTTGATTTCACGGCCGCAGACTGGGCAGTGCGGAACGCCGACACGCGCGAAAAGAACGCGGAGATAGTCATAGATTTCCGTAATGGTCGCGACGGTCGACCGGGGGTTCGCGCTGTGATGTTTTTGGTCGATGGAAATAGCGGGCGACAACCCTTCGATTTCGTCGACGTCGGGCTTGTCGAGGCGCCCCAAAAACTGCCGGGCATAGGCTGAAAGCGATTCCACATACCGGCGCTGTCCCTCGGCGAAAATGGTATCGAAGGCAAGGGACGACTTGCCGGAGCCCGAAAGCCCGGTCATGATGATCATCTTATCCCGCGGTATTTCGAGGTTGATGTTCTTAAGGTTGTGTTCCCTTGCTCCTTTGATAATGATTTTATCGGTCATAGCGCAAAGTGCCCCTCGGTTTTTCCCCCAGGAGTATAAGCGAAGTTTAGTACTAAACTTCGCAAGAGTCAAAATTCATCCAAGCGGTAAAACTATTTCCGCTTTGCGGCAGCCACGGATTTTTCTTTGTACTTTTGAATATCATCCTTAATCTTGTTCTTCACCATGTCGACGGCCGTTCGGAGGTCGGGACTTTCATTTTCGGCAAAGAGTTTTTTCCCCGGTACCTCGATGTCGATCGATGCGCGGAAGACATTCCCGTGCTTGTGGTGCTTGGTGGACCGACCGACCTCTACGAAAGCGGTTATCTCTCCTTTCATCTCGAACCGCTTAATGATCCTTCCCAGGGGCGTGAGCTTGGTCTCGATGTAGGTTTTGATCGACGGCATAAGGTCGAGCCCCATGCTCTCAATGTTTATTTTCATAAATTTATTATAACAAGTAATCAGTAATCAGAATTTCCCTAGTTACTTGTTACCAGTTACTTTTTTCGTGAGTATCCTGATTTCATCCCGCAAGATCGCAGCCAACTCGAAGTCCAATTGCCGGGCCGCTTCCTTCATTTCTCTTTCTTTTTGCTTGATGAGTTTCTCGAGTGTCGTCTTCGATTTCGGCAAGGGCTTCGTTTCAAGGTCGAGGATTTCGTCGGTCGGCAGGATGTCCTTGATCTCCTTCACGATCGTCCTCGGCGTTATGTGATGCTCTTCGTTGTAGGCGACTTGAAGCTTCCGGCGGCGATCGGTCTCTTTTACGGCACGTTCGATTGATCCGGTGATCTGGTCGGCATAGAGAAGCACCTCGCCTTCGACGTTCCGGGCCGCACGCCCGATGGTCTGGATGAGCGACGTTTCGCTTCGCAGGAATCCTTCTTTGTCGGCATCGAGGATCGCGACGAGTGATACTTCCGGAAGGTCCAACCCTTCCCGAAGGAGGTTCACGCCGACCAATACGTCGATTTCCCCTCTTCGGAGTTTCGTTAATATCTTGATGCGGTCGAGCGTCTCCACGTCGCTGTGAAGGTAGGTCACCTTGATCTTCCGTTCTTCGAGGTAGGCGCTCAAGTCCTCGGCCATGCGTTTTGTGAGCGTTGTGACGAGCGTTCGTTCTTTCTTCGTGACGCGTTCCTCGATGCGTGGCATGAGATCCTGAATCTGTCCCTTCACGGGCCGAATGGTAATCTTGGGATCAACGAGGCCGGTCGGCCGGATGATTTGTTCCACGACTTGGGAACTTACTTTTTTCTCATAAGGGCCGGGCGTTGCGGACATGAAGATCGTCTGATGGATCTTCTTTTTGAATTCTTCGAATCTCAGGGGACGGTTGTCGGCGGCGGAAGGCAGCCGGAAGCCGTATTCGATCAGGGTCTTCTTCCGCGATGCGTCGCCGTGGTACATGCCCTCGAGTTGCGGGACCGTCACATGCGATTCATCGATGACCGTCAAGAAATCGCTGGGGAAGTAATCAAGAAGGGTGTCCGGCGGTTCACCCGATGCCCGCCCCGAGAGGTGACGGGAATAGTTCTCGATGCCGTTGCAGTAGCCGACTTCGCGGATCATCGCCATGTCGGCTTTCGTTCTCCGCTCGAGGCGTTCTGCTTCCAAGGGTTTCTTTTCCTTTTCGAATTTCTTGAGCTGGCGCTTCAATTCCTCCTCGATGGCTTTGAGCGCTCGCTTGCGGTCCTCGGGCGGCGTGATGAAGTGTTTCGCCGGCGCAACATATACTTCATCCACCATCGGCGTCGATCCCGGCTTGAAGCCTTCCACGGGATTCACCTCGTAGATTTTCTGGATTACGCCGTTCTTGAGCTCGAGATTGTAGATGTTCTCGATACCCGGCGGCATGATTTCCCAGTTGTCGCCGCGCACGCGGAACGTTCCGCGTTTCAGATCGGCCGTCGTTCGCGAAAACTGGAGTTCCACGAGTTTCTTTATGAGTTCGTGGCGGTCGATCTGCATTCCCGGCTCGAATTTGATGATGTTCTCGGCATAGGCCTCGGGAGCTCCCAAGCCGTAAATGCAGGAAACGGATGCGACGACAATGACGTCCTTTCGCGTCAAAAGTGCCGCCGTTGCGGCGTGGCGGAGTTTGTCGATTTCGTCGTTCACCATCGCTTCTTTGCCGATATAGATATCCGAAGTCGGGATATATGCTTCCGGCTGGTAGTAGTCGTAGTATGAGACGAAATAGTTCACCGAGTTCTTCGGGAAAAGATCCCGGAGCTCGTTCGTGAGCTGGGCGGCCAAGGTCTTGTTGTGCGCGATGACCAAAGTCGGCTTTTGCGTGCGCTCGATAACGTTCGCAACAGTGAACGTTTTGCCCGATCCGGTCACCCCGAGGAGCGTTTGATTTTCGTATCCCTTTTTAAGGCCGGAAACCAAGCCGTCGATAGCCTGCGGTTGGTCCCCCGCCGGTTTGTTTTTCGAGACAATCTCAAACATGTTGGTCGTGGTGTATTTGCTGATGCTCACTAAAAGTCTACAAAATTTTGAAAATTTAAGCGATTTATCTTCGAGGAAATTTAACGCAGTTCCCGTTCCTCCCTTCGGGATTTTCCGGTCGCTATTTTCTCTCGCTCAATCGCTATTTTCTAAACTTTTTTGGCAAATCGTTCGCGTCAGCAAATATATCATATCTTTTTGTTTCTCCTTTGCCTATTCAAAGATAAGAACGGCGGCGGCAACGACGGTTGTCCAGATGCCGTCCTTGTGGCCTTCCGCCGATTGCGTGACGTTCGTCGTCCTGAAGATCTTGCCGGACGACTTATAAACCTGTTCCCGCTCGTCCCACGCGGCGTTCGGGTCGAATTCGAGACCGAGGATCGAAGCAAGCATGGTCGCCGCGAGATCTTCGGCGTACTCCCCTGCCCTTTCCTCGGTTTCGCCGAAGGCATGATGCTCGGAAAGATACCCGTGCTGATTCGGGTCGGACGGTTGTGCGAGGCCGACGGAAGAAACGATCAAGCGGTTCGGCTCGTTCGTCGCGTTCCGCGCCATGACGCAGAAGACCACTTGGCCGGGTTGGAGAAGTTTTTTCCCCTCCTCCCTTGATACCCGCTTGCAGTTCGGGGGGAAGATCGAGCTTACCTGCACGAGGTTGTATTCGGCGATGCCGGCGTCCCGGAGAGCCATTTCGAACGACTGCAAATACTCCTTGTGGCGTCCGACGCCCTTCGTAAAGAACATCTTTTTCGGTACCAAATTATCCATGGAGATGATTATACAACATTTATGAAGTGGAAAACTTCAACGTGAAGAGAGTGCAGTGCCTTCTAATTTGAAATGTTTTATGACCGGCATCGTGGCGCAACACGTACCATCGTTCTGACCGTGATCCAGCATGTCGACGGCGATCTCGCCGTTCTCTATGGTGATCGAGTTCACGACGATGCGGTCGCCGAGGAGCGCGGTAGCGGCCTCTTTCGGTCTTCCATTGTCATTCAGGAAGGCAACTAAGTAGTAAAAGCTTCCGCTGCCGCCCAACTGTTCGACAACCGGGACGACAGCGTCGATCGCGCCGTCGCCGTTCAGGTCGCCGAATGCCGTTTTATCGCTCAAAAGGTTAGCAGAGAGGGTTATTGGTTCTGCAGCATTCGCCTTCCCTTGCATGCTTGATGTGCTCGCCGCCCCGTTTGCGTTGAACGTGAACGGTCCTCCGAAATCGGGCAGCGTGTATTGGGCGGATTCTATTTGATTTGCGGTAAGGGTTGGCATCACCGGTGCCGGTTTTTGTTGATTTGTTTGCGGTTTGCTGAGGAGAAGAAACGCAATTCCTCCCGTGACGACAATAACGCCGAGCATGACGAGCCCGATGATCGGAACGAATCCCCCTTTTTTCTTGTTTCCCATGGTATTGATTGTATCAGATTAATAGAGTTCTTTATTTTTGAACGGAATGAGAGCGATCGCGACGGCGTCCGTGTAGTAGGTCGTCCGGTCGATGACGTTCCCCGTAAGGATCCCGATCGCGCCGTTCTCCTGCTTCGAGTTCGTCCGTTGGAAGACGATGTCATCCGCTTCGCCGAGTTCTTTCCCCTCTTTGACGAGTTCGGCGACCCGGGGCGGGAGGAAGAACGTTCCGGTCCTCCCCTTGCCGAAGCCGTCGCCTTTCGCTTTCACGACAACCCAGGCAAAGGCTTCCATTTCGCCGTTTTTCTCTTCTACGCCGCCTTCGATGCCGACGAAGAAATCGGCTTCGGGACGCTCCCGCGAGGCGTTCTCAGCCCGGTTCTTCGCGCCTGCAGAGGTTTCCGTATCGGTCATGGGTTGGTCGGAGACGCCCGAGAGGACCGAAACGCCCTCGATCGTGAAATCCTCATCCGGAAACATCTTCTTGAATCCCGCAAGCGCGGCGTTCATTTTCACCGGGTTCTTCGATGCGATGACGATTTTTTTCATATTTTTATTATGCAACGAAAATACCAATCCTGGAAAGCGAGCGCGCGGGGTATTCGCTTTCCCGTATCCGCTCCATCAGAACGAAAAAAGGCCGGGCATAAAAACCGAATCTTTTTTGTTTGGTGCGGGTAAGGAGAATCGAACTCCTGTCTCAACCTTGGGAAGGTCGCATTCTACCACTAAACCATACCCGCCTATGTTATTGCTGCGTCCCGGTCGCAGTACTGGTCGTACTCGAGGCTCCCGGTACCACGATTATAAGCCCTTCTCCGGGATTTTTGTAGTTAGTCTGAGCTTTCAGCTGTTTTACTAAATTCGCCGGATCTTGGAAATATTGGACTTCGGAAGAAAGATTTTGGTTTTGTGCCTGAAGCTCGTCGTACTGAGTCTTCAGGGTGGCCGCTTGCTGTTCTGCCGCGTTCCTGGACTGGTACAAACTCAAGAGTCCCCATCCCACGATCCCCGCGATCACTATGAAAACAATTACCTTCCAGTACTTCATCCCGTTAGAAACAAAACGCCTTTTTCATAAGCGGCTGCCTATAATGCGCAGTTAATTCGACTCCTTTAATCATTTTCCCCATACGTTTGTGGTTTCTAACGGGATTCATTGTTCCTATTCTACACCCTCTCCATTCTCAGCGGAAGGTTGATTTAAGCAGAACCTCCCGCATAGGTGTTCCGAAGAAGCTTACGGAAGCGAAAAAGCTCGGTTCCGCTCATATGAGCGGATTTTTCGCTGAGAAGCAGCGGGCTCTTGCCGCCGGAGCAAGAGAACCGCGGTTCTGAGAAATATACATGCGGGAAGTTCTGCTCTATTTCTTGATGAGTTCCTTAAAAATCTCCGGGGGGATTCTCACCTTCCCCATTGCTTTCAATTTTTCCTTTCCTTTCTTCTGTTTTTGCCACAGTTTCATTTTTCGCGTCCGGTCGCCGCCGTTCTTTCCGAAATTTCCCAGTTCCTTCCGTATCGCCGGGATATCCTCGCGCGCGATGATCTTCCCCGAAATCTTCGCCTGGAGCGCCTGCGGGAACTGCTGTTTGGGGAGGGTGACCTTCAGTTTTTCAACCATCTTCCGCGCTTCGCGTTCCACGCTTTCCCGCGGGAAGAAGCGTGAAAGGCCGGGAATGATCTCTCCCGCGACGAAATTATCCACCTTCACGACGTCAGCTTTGCGGTAATCCAGGAATTCATAGCTGAATGAAGCGTATCCCGATGTCGCCGATTTCAGCTGGTCGTCGAAGTCGCTTATGAGTTCCGCAAGCGGCATGATCGCTTCGATATCGATGGAATTCACGACCGTCTTTGTCGTCAGGTCTTCGATTCGAAATTTGTTTTGAAGAGAAAGGACGCTTGAGAGGTACTGCGAAGGAACAAGAATGTTGATTCGGACGAGCGGTTCCCAAATCTCGTCGTATTCGTTCGGCAGGTCTTCCGGCTTCGTGATGAATTCCCCTTTCCCTTTGTTGACGATCTTATAGACGACGGACGGGAACGTGCCGACGACCCGTGTATCAAATTCGCGCTCAAGGCGCTCTGCGGTTATTTCGAAATGGAGTTTGCCGAGAAAGCCGACCTTGAATCCCCTCCCCAGGATCTCGTTTTGGTCGGGTTCGATGTGGAGCGCCGAATCGTTGAGGTGGAGTTTTTCGAGTCCCTTCTTCAAGGTTTCATAGTCGTCGGCGTTCTCGGGATAAAAAGAAACGAAGACCACCGGGTTCGGCTCTCGATATCCGGGCAAGGCGAGAGCTTGAGGGTCTGGGGCATAGGGTTTGGGGATGAGAAGGACGGTGTCGCCGATCTTCACTTTGCTGGTGTCCTTGATGCCGGTTGCAAGGTATCCGATCTCGCCCGTGCCGATCGATTGTGCCGCCTTCGGTTGCGGCGAGAAGTAGCCGACTTCCTTGATTTTCACTTCGGCGCCCGTCGCAACGAGGGTGATCGGGTCTTCGCGTTTAAACGCGCCCTCGAAGACGCGGACGGAAGCGACAATTCCCTTGTGGTCGTCGTAGAACGAATCGAAGATGAGGGCTCGGCCCAAATTTGAGATTTGAGATTTGAGATTTGAATTTGGGGTTTTCGGGGGTGGTATGAGGCGGATGACGGCAGCGAGAAGTTCCTTAACGCCTTCGCCCGTTTTGCCGGAGACCATGAAAATGTCCTCCGGTGCCGCTCCCAAGAGCTCCGCCACTTCTTTGCGGAGTTCGGTAAGCGCATGGTCGTTCCGGTCCTTGAAGAGGTCGATTTTATTGATCGCTCCGACGAGTGCGAGGCCTGCCGCTTTTGCTGCCCTGAAATTGGAGAGTGTTTGAGCTTGGATCCCCTGCGTTACATCGACCAAAAGGATGCCGCCTTCGACGGCATTCAATGATCGCGATACTTCATAGGCGAAATCCGAGTGGCCGGGAGTATCGATCAAATTGAGGATATAGGGTAAGGAGTTCAGGGTATAAGACATTCGGACGGGAGCCATCTTGATGGTTATCCCCCGTTCCTGCTCGAGGTCGAGCTGGTCCAGATACTGGGCGTGCATGCGCCGCGATTCAACCGTTCCCGTGATCTCAAGAAGCCGGTCGGCAAGCGTGCTTTTCCCGTGGTCAATGTGGGCGATGATGCAAAAGTTGCGGATATTTTCTTGGTTCATGTTTGATTGAAGCACTTGCTATTTCCAAAGATGCCCACAGTGACGCCTTTTCCTCCATTATTGGCTTTGGTATCCCAAGGTGAGAGTTATGATAATCCGCTTGTCCGGATCGTCCGTGTGATAGGTGTAGACCGGTGAATTGGATTCCACCCAATAGTATTTGAAGGGGGCATTGATGGTCAAATTGAGAGAGTTTTGGACGCCCGACTGCCGCTCGAAGACGAAGGTGTATTTTTGGCCGGGCATCAAAACCTTGATGGTGTTGTAGTTTGTTTGATAGCGCATGGCGAGGGTGGACGTCGTTCCTGCTTTCGTGAAGAGCCATGCGCCGAAGACGTTTTTGCCGAATTCAGACCGCTGCCACGTGTCGAAGTTTGTGAGAAATACTTCGTTCGCTTGAATGGCAGCAAGGTCGGGATTCACGGCGTAGTCGGAACGCGTGTAGTCCAAAGTGCTGTATTTCTTCCGCGCGCTGTTCCCGGTCATGTCGACGAGGCTGGAGTTCGGTTCGGTGAAGATTTGGATGAAGTCGTTGTTGGTCGCCCGCCACCACGGATCCGTTTGGGTATTGCCGGTGTGCTGCCGAGTGATCGTTACATCCGTGAAGGTGTTGCCGCTCGTGTCGATGTCGACGTTCGCGTTCACCGCCTCTTTTATGAACGCATCGCTCTTTCCCCCGGCGACGTTGGCATTCACGACCGCCAAGTAGTTTCCCCAAAACCCGTCGGGGAGCTCATAGACCCCGCCGTTCGCGTCGTTCGAGTCGAGGAAATTCTCGATTGTCGGATCGGTGGAGTAAAGCATGATGTCCTTCTTTTGGAGATCGTTTTTTAAGGAGTCGATGAGCGCTTTCGATTGATCGCCCGTCAAATTATCCAATTTTTCCATGAGGATCGGCGCCAAAACTTGCAGGATTTTCTTCGGTTGTCCGGCTCGCTGATTTGCGCTGTCCTCCGTTTCGCGTTGAATCTCCTCGAGAAAATTAGACGAGTCAACGGTGGGATAGCCGGGCGAGGTGATGGGTCCCGTGATGTCGAGGAGGGAGTTTACGACATTGATGTTGATGGCGATTACCGCATCGAAACGGATCCCCCTGTCGGAGTACATCTTGGAGGCGTTCAAAAAGTTCAAGGTCGTTTTCGCCGAGGTCGGAAAATCGAAGAACCAGTTGGAGTCGCGGGCGCCCCAATTGGGAGTCGTTGCCTGCAGCTCTTCGGGCGGCACTACTTTAATGGCAAGCTGACCATCCGGATCGTAAATATCCCGCACGTCCATGCCTTGCATTTGGCCGTTTTGGACGCTCACGTCCGCGTAACTCCCGATGAATCCCCCGCCGGGCCGTATTTCGGCGGGGTTTTGAAAGAGAACGGCAATATGCTTCGGCGTCGGCGAGTTCAAAAAGTTGGTCAGTTGAACCAGTACGTTATCCCAGCCGTAGAGCTCGGAGCTGTATTTTAAATATTCGTTCCCGACGTTTTGGTCCAATCCCCCGAAAAAGCTCGACATACTTTTGAGGTACGAGGTCGTGTTCTTGATGGTCCCGGCCTCGCTGTTGAGGCTTTGGACGAGCGCATGGAGTTTGTTCAAGTCGGCGATAAGTGCGGGGCCGTTGCTTTTGAAGTCTTTAAACCCGTTCTTCTGGAGGTCGGCGAGCGTTTGAGTAAGCTCTAAAAGTTGCCCGTTCAAGCTGGACACTTGTCCCACGAGGCCGAAGGCTTGCTTGACGATGGGAATGAAATTGCTCACCGTCTGCATGATGTTTTGGCCGAACCCGTTCGTTACGAGGTCGTTGATGTTGGCAAGCGATTTCGAGTTGCTTTCGAGGTATGTCGCGGCGGTCGATGGCTCGAAATTTTTAAGGGCTCCGACCGAGGAAGTGAAATTTTGCATGATTTGCGCGCCGTTTTCCTCGACGGTCGTTCTCATTTGACGGATGTTTGCGAAGGTGATGCCAATAAACGAAACGAACCCGACGATCCCCGCAATGAAAACGGCAAGGAGGACTCTTTTCGCGATCGAAACCGCATTCCTCTTTTCCTGTTGCGGGATCTTGGTAAGGTTGACGATCTCGAATTTCCGGAGATGGTCGTAGTTGAAATTCGGTTTCTTGACGTCGACTAAGATGGGGTCGATGTTCTTTTTGGGGACGTTTCTTTTAGTCATGTATTTCCCGGAAGGTTTCCATGAGTTGGCCGGCCGTCGTTTGCCATTGGAATCGTTCTGCATTCTTTCGGCCGGCTTCGATCAAGTGTTCTCTTGTCTTATTGTCCAACAAAACGCTTTCTATTGCCAATGCGAGATCGCGGACTTTCCAAGGATCGACGAGGAGAGCGCTCGTGCCTAAGACCTCCTCGAGGGGGCCCCGATTGGAAGCTACGACCGGAGCTCCAGATGCTTGGGCTTCGAGGCATGGAAATGCAAACCCTTCGAAGAAGGAAGGATACACGAATACCGCCGCCTGCCGGTAGAGGTCGCGAAGGTCCTCCCTGGTCGCTTTTCCCCAAACGACGATGTCGTCTTTTGCCGGAGAGTGTTCAATTTCCGCGAGTATTTTTTGGTACAGCCACCCCCGCGCGCCCACAAGGATGAGTTTGAGATCTTTGAAGCGCCCGCCTTGTTTTACGAGATTGAAAGCTCGAATGGCGCCGATCGCGTTCTTTCGGGGTTCCAGGGTTCCAACGTGGAGAAGAAAGGGATACCCCCTTTTGATTGTTTTGTCCCCCTCCGTTTTGAGGCGATAAAAATCGTCGAGTCCCGGATAGATGCGGACGACTTTCCTTTTGTCTACCTGGAATCGGTCGATGATTGTCTGTCGCGTGAACTCTGAAACGGCGATAACGCACCCCGCTTCCCTGATTTGGCGCTCGTAGTTTTGCCGCCAGTGCCAAAAATTTTTCTGCCACGTGAAGAATTCCGGGTAAAAGACGAAGGAAAGATCGTGAATCGTCAAGGCATGGTGCGCGGGATCTTGGAAGGAAAGGATGTCGATGTGCGGGCTCCAGTAAGCGTCCGCGTGGACCAACTTGTCTATCTTCGGCAAGCCGAGAAGGCGATTCGTGGCGCTCCAAATTTTGTTGGAAATTCCGAAATTCAGCCACTCCCCTCTTACCTCGTTCTCCAGCGGATTTTTTTCCGATTTCGTCTTCGAATGATTGGCAAAGAACAAGAATTCTTCATCCGGAAATTGATTTGCCATTGCGGTTATGGCGAGACGCGTGTATTCCGGCACGCCGGAAATGATTCGGGCATACACTGATCGCGCATCGATGAAGATCTTCATGATTCTATGGTTCGAGTCCATACGATCGGAGAATTCCCAAGAACTCCCGTATGAAGTTTTCCTTAGAAAAACGCTCCGCGGCCTTCGCAATGGAACTTCTCGAAAAGGACATATTTTCGAAGTCCTTTACGGCTTCGACGATGGCTGCCGGTGTTTGCTCATTGAAAAATAAGCCGGTCTTTTTATTCAGAACGATGTCTCGGATGCCTCCCCGTTCATAGGCAATGACCGGCGTGCCGCATGCCTGGGCTTCGGCGGCGACGAGTCCGAAATCTTCGATTTGCGGGAATAAAAGAGCTTTTGCGTTCGCATAAAGTTTTCGGAGTTCCCGGTCGTCGGCTTTCGTGATGAATTCTATTTTTTGCGATTTTGCCATTTTCATGAGCTTTTCGAGTTCGGGGCCGCTTCCCACGATCTTCAGCGGTTTTTGAAGTTGGTTAAAAGCGGCAATGCCGAGATCGAAACCCTTGTAGTATAACAATCGTCCGGCCATGAGATAGTAATCGCGTTTTGCGGCGGTCGGTTCAGGGAAGAAGATTTTCAAGTTCACCGGCGGATTCACGACCGCTGCGTCTCTGCCGTAGTATGATTTTATTTTCTCGGCAATGAAGGTCGAGTTGGCGATAAAAAGATTCACCTGGCCGGCGGAGCGTTTATCCCATTCTCGAAGCCGCCGGGCAATGGGGTAGGCAATGGCATTTGAAAGAGGCCGCGGCGAAGCTGAAAGGTTTTTCAAGTAATCGATTTCCCATGCATATCTGAGGGGCGTATGGCAGTAGCTTATGTGGTACTTCCCCTGCACATTAATTCCCTTGCCGTAACCGGCCGTCGACGAAACGACGAGGTCGTATTTCTCGGGCGAAGTGAGGTGCTTTGCAGCAAGTGGCATGAGTGGGATGAACATTCGGTGATGGTTCCGTACGAAGGGAATGTCCAGAAAGCTGGTCTTTTTGATGTTCCGGTCGAAGAGACCGCTGGTTTTTCGCTTGTCGTAGAGAAGTGTGTAAAGGTCTGCTTGGGGAAATATTTCGAGGAGGACTTTCACGACGCGTTCCGCGCCGCCGAATTGGTTCAAATAGTCATGCAGGATGGCAACCTTCATTAGGCTTCATTTTACAGCTACTTTCAAAGAAATGGAATCGGAATATTTTTAAGAAAATGAACCGAATATTCCCGCGAAGGCCAAGACTTGGGCGCCTGCCTCCTGCATGCGCAGGCATGGCGCGGGCAGGTCGCCCCGGAGACAGCCTGAGCGGGGATGTCCGGTGAATGGAAAAATATTCCGATTCCCCTACACTCCCGTCGGGTCCGAGAAAAAGATAGCGATGGTCTTCCAAAGGATCTTGAGATCCATCAGGAACGATTCGTGATCGATGTAGTAAACATCAAGGGCGACTTCGTCCTTGAACGGCAATTTCGAAGCGCCCATGACCTGCGAAAGGCCGGTGAGGCCGGATTTTGCGAGCGAGAGGCGTTTGAATTCCGGAGGATACTTTTCGACCTCTTCCGGTTCATGCGGCCGCGGGCCGACGAGGGAAATATCGCCCAAGAGGACGTTCCACGCTTGAGGGAACTCGTCCAATCGGAATTTTCGGAGGACTTTCCCCGTTCTCGTGAGCCGCGGATCGCTTTTTATTTTGAAAAGCGGACCGTCTTTCCGTTCGTTTAAATTCCAAAGTTCTTTTTTCATGGCGCGGGCGCCTTTTATCATCGAACGGAATTTCCAAACGCGGATTACTTTGCCGTCGCTTATCCGCTCGAGGCGCACGAATATCGGAAAACCGTCTTCGAGTGCGACGGCAAGTCCCACGAACAGTGCGAGAATTGCAGTAAGAAGCGAAGCCGGCAGTGCGATGACGAGGTCTAAAATTCTTTTCCCCCGGTAGGCCATTACGGTATGATGATGACGAATTCACCTTTCCCCTTTTTCTTTTCGAAATATTTTTTCGCCTCCTCGGCGGTCCCCCGCCAGATCTCTTCGTGGATCTTCGTCAATTCTTTCGCCACGATGAGGGGGTGGTTGGGACCGCAGCTATGTTCTATATCGCCGAACGTCTTTTGCAGCCGGTGCGGCGATTCATAGATGACGACCGGCCGCATCTCGATTTCTTTCAACATCTTAAAAAATGTCTGCCTCCCCTTCTTGTGGGGCGGGTAGCCGGCAAAGGCGAATTTATCCGCGTTCATGCCGGAAACAGAAAGCGCGGTCACAATGGCCGATGGTCCGGGGACGGGTATAATCTTCACTTCCGGCGTCCTTTCTCGTATGAAGGCGATGAGTTTCGATCCGGGATCGGCGATATTCGGCGTTCCGGCATCCGTTACGAGCGCAATGCTTTTTCCAGCTCCCAAGAATTCGAGGATCCGCTCACAGAGGTCCCCTTTCGCGTATTCGTCGTACCGCCACATGGGCTTTTTAATCCCGAGATGGTTCAAGAGCTTCGCTGTGACCCGCGTGTCTTCCGCAAGTATCAAATCGACGCCTTGGAGCGTCTCTTTTCCCCGTTCCGTTATGTCTTTGAGATTCCCGATGGGTGTCCCCACGACATACAATTTACCGTTCATTTTTCGATTTTGATTTTTTGACCCTCAGATAGTGCCGGTACCTGAATGTGGCTGCCGTCCGGTATGCCGGATTGCCGGGCCTGTTTCCCAGTTTAGCACGATTTTTCATTGGTTCGTAATTTTATCAAATAACTTGTTCCAGTTGTCTATGAAAGTTTTTATGGAGAATTTATCTTCAATTGTTTTCTGGGCCGCTTCCCCCAACCTTTTCGCCGACTTCTTGTCCCTCAGGAGCAGTGCAATCTTGCCTGCAAGCACTTCCGGTTTATTGGAAATAAACCCATTCGTCCCGTTTTTTATGATGTAGGGCATGTCTGTTGATTTCATCGTCACCACAGGCATACCGATGCTCATCGCTTCGAGCATGGCCATAGGAACGGAGGAAGCGATGGTCGGGTTGAAGTAAAGTCGATACTGGGCAATTTCTTTTCTGAGAAGCTTATTGGGTATAATTCCCTTTCCTCCGAATTTTTCCGAATCTTTCCCGTAGAGCACCAGGGGTACTTTCTTACTGAGACGAAGCCAGAGTTTGTTTCCACACTCTGGTCTCGTTGGAAGGGATGTTGTCACATTGACGGCCTCAGGATCAATTCCCTTCCACCGTGTCTTTTTCGGTATTTCAATGCCATGATAGATAATAACGCTTTTCTTTTTCGTTTCCGGGAAATAGGTCGTCCATTGTTTGAAATTGTATTTAGTTATGTGGACTATTGCGTTTATCCGCGGAACAATGTCGTTTCTCAAATGGTTCACTAATTTTTTCCTGTCCTTGCGCCTCCGGGGATCTTTTCTGAAGGGAGAATGAACGATATATAGCTGAGGTAATTGCCGTTGCTCCTGCGATAGGACTTTGTACTGCTCTTCAATAATCTGCTGCGGCGTTTGAAATATTACAAGGTCATATCGGCGCCTCTTTATCTCGGAGACATGGATTTCGTAGACATTCTTCGGCCAAACGTAGCCCGGCGTTTTCCCGTCATAATTGTAAGGGTTCCCCTTCTTTATGGGTAGACAGAAGTCATGACCCGTCTTCGCGAGTGTATTCATGAAGGTGCCGTGGACATTCCAGGCGAAGATTTTCAATTTCTTTTTCATCCCGTTAGAAATAGGACGCGGACGCAAAAAGCGCCTTGTCCTTTTTATTCCCAATGTCTCTTGTTAATTTCCTGTTCATGTATTATTACGAACCGCGTCCGCGATTTCTAACGGGATTCATCTGAGGTATTTCTCTATGTTTAATTTTTGCCCATCGTACGTGTTTGCGCAATGGATGACGTGATTCGTATCGTGAAGATAGTAGAGGCACGTCGTGGTTTGCGGACTTAGAGCGGCATTGATTGCCGCAAGTCCCGGGTTTGATATCGGCGTCGGCGGAAGGCCGGCATGGAGATAGGTGTTATACGGCGAATTGATTTTGAGATCGGCGACGGCAAGCGGCGCCCAGAAGCCTTTACCGGTGTCGCCCCGGGCGTACTGAATGGTCGCGTCGATATCGAGGGGCATGTTCTTCAAGAGCCGGTTCCAAATGATCCCGGAAATGAGGGCCATGTCGCTTGTCCTGGCTGATTCCCGCTGGATAATGGAAGCGATCTTCAGGGCTGTCGTCCATTTGATATTCTGGGCTGCCGCTTCTTTTGCATAGGGCGCGAAGCTTTCATTGAATTGAGTTATGAAACGTTGAGCGATTTGGATGCCCGTTTCATCGACGGGCAAGAGATAGGTGTCGGGAAAGTAGACGCCTTCTTTATAGTCATTGCCGCCGAGAGTTTGATAGGCATTTAGGAATTGGTCCTTTGTCGCGTCGGTCCATCCAAGCGCTTGCTGGAGGAGGTTCGCAGTTTCCTCTTTCCGCAGCCCTTCCGGCACGACCACCCACTCCATGTATGGCGGTTGCTTGAGGATTGAGGCGATTTGGAATGCGTTCATCCCCCCGTTGATTTTGTACCCGCCGGGAGCGATCGGCGGATTTCCCTTGAGGGCGAGCGCGATCGAGAATCCAAAGCCGCTTCGAATGAACCCCTGCTCCGCCAGATTTTGTACCGTCTGCGCACGGGTTTCGCCGAGGGATACGATGAAACGCTCGGGTGTCGGTGCTCCTCCGGGTGCCGCGAGGAGGAAGCAGTACGCCGCTCCCAAAATGAGAATCGCCAACCCCCCTATGATAAATGTTTTCTTCATGCTTTCTTATTGATTATAGTTTTTTTCGCTTACTTACATAATCTCCCGAGCGCCGTTGGTGCTCGGGAGATAAAGTGGTATACTATAGTATACCACCGACGAATATGCCGAGGACAAGCAAAAAAGTTTTCGAAAAAAACATAAAGGGAGAAATCTGGGATTCTCTTTTTGAAAGCGTGAAAAAAGCGAAAAGCGGAAGGGATCTCGAAAAGGTTCTCGATCGCCTTCTCCCGCCGGATGAGAAAATAATGCTCGAGAAGCGGCTAGCCATCTTGAGGCTTTTGGAAGGGGGAATTCCGATCCGTGAGATCAGCCGCCGTATGAGCGTGACGAGAAGGACGATCGCTTTTTTAAAATCGGGTTTCAAACAGCGCAGCAGCGGGAAGGGTTGGAAACCGTCGAGGGGTTATCCGGACAAAATTTGGAAGAACCAAAAAATTAAGGGGCCGTGGCCGCTTTCTACCAAGAAGATCCTTTAGCCAGAGGGTGGTATACTATAGTATACCACCCTCTGGCTAGTCGCCGATATATTTAAAACGGGGAATTCTCTTTCCGTTTGCTTCTACTTCTTCGAGAAACATTTTTAAGGGGCGGACCCAGATATCCCCCTCGCCGTAGAGCGCCCGGTAAACGACGAACTCTTCCATTGTCTCGCTGTGTTTCGCGACGCCGAAAACCTGGTACCGGTGGTGCTCCGGCTTGAAATGCTCGTAGATCCCCGGTTTTAGGTTTTTCGCTTCCTCGGTCATTGTTCTCTTTTGACGAGCTCGTTGAATGTCAGGCGGATATAATCGATGATGTCCATTCCTTTCATTTTATAGATTTGGTTGGTTGAAAATATTTTCTTATCTTTCGGATCGAGGCCGAGCCAGTTGATGGCCTCTTCTACCTTCTCCCACGTCGATGATTCTATTTCGAGGTACGGCTCGAGTGCCGGCCAGGTATCGATGTCGAATTCCACGCCGTCCTTCACCCAGCGCGTCCGCTTGTTTTCGGCGTAGTGCTTCTCGATGAATCCGAGCTCTTTGAGGAGCGCGGCGGTCTTTCCGAAGTCGCTTACTGTTATCTCCACCTCTTTCGTGCTGTCGTCGGAAACGCTTCCGTCTTCCGACTTTATCCCGAGTCGCTGTTTATACGAAAGAGTTATTTTATCGCCTTCGTCCCTCAGGCGGAGCCATGCCCCGTTCTTGTCCAAACGAAAATCGGGATAGTCGAACACGTCCCGTTTGTAGAAATAATCCCCTTCTTTCCGGGCGCCGATCTCTGCGAGCTTCTTTTCGATGGCCTCTTTGTCGATGTTGAGAAATTTTACTTCTTTTTCTTCCATCCCGTTAGAAACAGAACGCCTTTTTCATAAGCAGCTGCCTATGATGCGCGGTTAACTCGACCTTGTGAGTAATTATTTTCCATAAGTTTTCGGTTTCTAACGGGATCCATGGCTTCTATGGTAAACCCCTCACTCGAGGTTTTCAATTTCCGAGAGCTTATTCGCGAGGATCACGTCGTTCTCGCCGAAGAGGAATCTCCCCCTAAATTTTCTGCCTTCCAGGAAAAGCGGAAGCCAGAACCGATCGTCGGGCCACATCTTGTCGTACGGGATTGCGCTTACGTCGAACCATTGCGGTTTCATCTCCTCACTTTCCGATGGGTTCCCCGAGAAACTTTTCACGCGGAAAACATGTACTTCGAAGATTTCTCCGTTTGTTTTGAATTCAAATTCCAAAATGCCGCATTTTTCCAGTTCGTTCGCTGTTATTGACGCCTCTTCGGCGAGTTCTCTCTTGGCCGCTTCCTCCAAACTTTCGCCGTCTTTAAGTTTCCCGCCGAAACCGTTCCATCTACCGGCGCCGAATCCCCGCTTCTTCATACCGAGGAGTATCCGCGATGGCTCATGAATGAGGCACAGGGTGAGCGGTTTCTTACTGTTGTTCGAGTTCATGGTATTTTTCCATGAGTAATTTCGTTTTGGCGCCGACTTTCCCGTTCTTTATCACGAGACCATCGATTTTTACGACCGGCATCACTTTTTTATAGGTGCTCGTGATAAAGGCCTCGTCGGCCGTTTTGAATTCGCTTGTTTTTACAGTGCGCTCTTCGACAGTCATGAATTTTTTCGCCAGGGCGATGACCTTCCCCCGCGTTATGCCGAAAAGGATGCCGTCTTTGGCGGTTATGAGTTTGTTGCCTTTTATGAGGAAGAAGTTGGAGGTTGTGGCTTCGAGGGCGTTTCCCCCAAAGGTGTAGAGAATTTCCGTCGCTCCGGCTTTTTTCTGGGACGGCTGGAGGTAAACGGCAGTCACGTAGTCGTTGCTCTTCGCCCTCGGTATCTCGCGCTCGTATTCGGCGGTCATGAGTTTCACTCCTTTCGTGTAATTATTCTTGGGAGGCACTTCCGTTTCTTCCGCCAAGATGAAGAAATTCCCCGATCCGCTATCGTAATCCAAGCTGCCGATGATCTTTCCCCCCGTGAGGACAAGGCGTACTTTCGAAAGGCGGTAGCCGTTTCTTTCCAAGAGATCTTCTATAATCTTCTTTATTTTCTCTTTTCCAAGGGGAATCTTGAGCCGCATGATCTTCGCGGAGGTTTCGAAGCGCTTGAAGTGTTCGTCGAAAAATATGATTCTTCGATCGATGCCGGCTATGGAATCAAAAATTCCGTAACCGCGGAGCACGCCGATATCGGTTACGGGAATTTCTGCTTCATTGACGGGGAGTATTTTGCCGTTCAGATAGCAGTATTCCTTTTTAGGCATTTTTGCCATGGCATTTTTTATACTTCTTGCCCGAGCCGCACCAGCAGGGATCGTTCCTGCCGATGTTCTTGT